>CBDUOG010000025.1:0-27431 GCA_965368785.1 uncultured Gammaproteobacteria bacterium
GGGGTTCTGGGCGAGGTGGACATACGCCTGCCGTTCTGGATCGCTGCGGGCTTGGCGCTGCTGAACTTTTTGTACGGGTTTTTTATTCTCCCCGAATCGCATCCGCCGGAGCGCCGCCGGCCTTTTTCATGGCGTTCGGCGCACCCATTAAGCGCGGTAAAGTTCTTGTACGGGCATCGCCAGTCCGGCGTCTTCGCGCTGTCCATAGTGGTGTTTTTGTCGCAACTTGCACACTACGCCCTACCGGCTATCTACGTGTTGTATACCGACTATCGCTATGGCTGGAGTGAGATCACTGTCGGCTTGTCATTGGCCGCCGTGGGTATCTGCAACGCTCTGGTCCAAGTGGTCTTATTGCCGCGAATGGTTGGCCGTTTTGGCGAACGTCGCACGCTGTTGACCGGCATTATTCTGGGCGTTTGCGGGTTTGCCGCGTTGGGCCTGGCGCCCAATGGCTTTTTGTTTGTGTTTGCGATCCCGCTAATGGCCCTTTGGGGATTAGCGGCGCCAGCCACTCAGGCGCTTATGAGCAAGGCAATCGGCCCACAGGATCAAGGACAGCTTCAGGGTTCGGTTACCTCCTTAGTAGCGATTGCCGGAATTTTCGGTCCGATGAGTTTTGCCGCCGTTTTTAGAACCTTCGAGGCCCCTGAGCTGGGCTGGACGATTTCGGGCGCGGGGTTCTTTATGGCCGCGCTTATCCTGATTGGCGCCTGGGCTTTGGCCAGAAGCGTGCACGCCAAGCTGCCGGTGGCCGCAGTTTTAGATTAATTGCGTATTTGACGGTAAGCCCAGGGATGTCGAGCCTTATTTCAGGATATGAGCAAATGGTATTGCGATTGATTGCCGCCGTGTTGGTCTTCTTGTTGCTTGGGTTTATGCAACACGACGACGATCAGGTATCGGTTTAAGTCGTCTTTTAGGCGCTGCTGCAGCCGCGCAAAAACGCTAGACTGGCTCTTCGTAAACCGGAGAGCGCCATGTCCGACACAAGAAACGGAATTGAACGCGAAGCTGCTGAAGACGCGGTACGAACACTGCTGCGCTGGGCCGGCGATAATCCCGGTCGCGAAGGACTGCTGGATACCCCGCGACGCGTGGTCAAGGCCTATTCGGATTGGTTTGGTGGCTATGCACTGGATCCGGAAGAGTATTTATCCCGCACTTTTGAAGAAGTGGCCGGTTACGATGAACTCATCGTGTTGCGCGACATCCAATTCGAAAGTCATTGCGAGCACCATATGGCGCCCATTATCGGAAAGGCGCATGTGGGTTATCTGCCCGATAACAAGGTAGTGGGCATTAGTAAGCTGGCCCGGGTGGTTGAGGTTTATGCGAGGCGATTGCAGGTACAGGAGAAGATGACCGCACAGATCGCCGCTTGCATCGAAAAAACCCTGAAACCACGCGGCGTCGGCGTAGTGATCGAAGCAACCCATCAATGTATGACCACCCGGGGAATCCACAAGCGCGGGGTCAGCATGATTACCTCCAAGATGCTGGGGTCGTTCCGTGACGATGCCCGAACTCGATCCGAGTTCTTGACGTTTATTGACGTTGGTCCGGGGCGCTAGGCCGCCTCAGCCATAAAGTTGAGCATTGCATCACACAGGCTTTGCAGCTTTTCACAATGCATTTGATGTTGTTGACAGTTGGGTGCTGTTTTAGCGCGCGGCGGGGGCTAGGATTTAGTCATACCCCCACGTATGTGAAAGCGAAGGACTGTGCTTATGAACACCATCATCTCCGGAAAAAGTGAATGGACCGGCGTCAAACATGAAGCGGCCCAGAAATTGGACTCTTCAGAGCTGAGCAAGCGCGTCGGTCGCGCCTGGATGATGGCCTGTCGCGAACTCAAGGACAGTCATACTCAGATTCACCAACAGCTCAGTCGCCGGGTTCTGGATTTGCTAGGTGACGAAAGCATCGCCCCGACGCTCGCTGAAGACCTGCATGTCGATAGCGCAGACGCGCTGGTTATGCAGAAGCGCTTCGAAGCGGCGCAATCCGCAGCGGCAGGCCAAATCGACCAGCTGCAGTCTGAGATGGCCATGTTAGAGGCCCGCCTGACCGACATGTATGACATGCTCGAGCAGCACGCCCGACTCGAAAAAGTTTCCACCGATCCGCATATGGCGGCATTGCAGCGGATCAACCAACTTGTCGCTCAAGCGGCATCACCTGCGCTTGCGCCGTCCACAACCGGATCCACTAACGTAACGGTCGAATCCGGTGACGATGACCTTCCGCCGAACGAACGGTTCTTGCAACAAGTCGCGCAGGGTGAAAAATCGCTTAATGAGGCTCAGCGCCAGTGGTGCATTGCCGAGGCCTTGATCCTAACCGCAGGCGGTAAGAGTCCTGAGCAGCTTGAGGCCGGCGGCGATCAAGCTTTGGCAAAACTGATTCTTAACACGCAAATATTGGAAGCAGCCTAAGCAAAAGCTTGCGTTGGGATGCCACCTGCGGTCTAAAATTGCCGCATGGACGACGAACTGCGGACTTTGCTGATTGATTGCCGAATTGAGCTGCGCAATAACTTGCGCAACTTTGAGCGTCATGATTTGTACGAGCGATTAAACAAGGTACTGGCCAGCGATGTCATGCGCAGTCAGTTTAAGTCTGAGCAAAAAAAGCCCGACGAAGTCGAGTCGCTTAAAAAAATGATCGAGCAATTGCGAAGCGATCTTGAACACGCCGAGCAGTTGCGCGACAGCGCTAAATTGAACAGCATGAAATCGCAGGGTCAGCTCAATACCTTGCATAAGGCACTCAGTTCCATCGCGACCGATGTTTCAGATTCAAAAGATCCTCAATCCGATTCGCTCAAGCGCATTCAGTGGTTGGCTAGCAATGGTGGAGCCAATCCCGCTGCAGCTGCGGCCGCACGCGAAACCGAGTTGGAACAGCCGGTTCCCTCGCGCATGGTGTTGGAAATGGTCGCGGCCGGCGAACGAAAGTTCACTCGAGATCAGCAAGAGTTTGTCATTGGTGAAGCCATGGTATTGACCGGTTGGTCACATACGCCCATTGAGTTGCTCGATCGCGGCGAGCCCTGGCTGGCGAACCTTATCCTAGAAAAAAGCCCGATGAACTAGACAGTGGCTGGCAATAGTCAATTGTCAGGCTCTACACTCGGAGCGACTGATGCCGACGCGCCGGGTTCGCCCAATATTTTCGATCTGATTGAGAAAAGCGTCGCGCGAATGCCCGATAGTATTCGTTTCGTCGGGCTCTGGCTGGCGATGATCGACGGCGAGTTAGATCCGCGCGAGTTTCACGAGATTAGCTTAGCGATGGAGCATGAGCCTGAAGGTGTCGGTTTCGACGCGATGAGCGCAGCGCTATCAACGAACTATGCCCCGGCGCAGGCCATATCGCGTGACCTGCTGCGGGTGTTTAGGTTTCTGCGGGCAAATCGTTCTTTGCGCAAAAGCGAATTTCTGCTCGACTTTTTCATAAGGATTTGTGCCGCCGACGGCGGGATTTCACAAAGCGAACGCCACGCCCTTCTTTTTCTAAGTGATTTGTTGGCGTTGCCAAGCGAAACCCTGGCGGATCGTTTTGACGCGCTTTTAGGCATCGAGTTTGAGCCACCCGAGGACCTGTCCACCAGCGGACCCTATGAGCGTGTAGAGGCGGAAATAAAGGCGCGTCACGAACGACTGCGCGATGCCGGATTGGGTGCAGAAATTGATGAGGCAGTCAAAGCGAAGGCCGCCGCCTCAGTGCAATCGAGCGTGCAAACGAGTTTTGAGCGTGTGCTTACACAGGCACAGCGCGATGCTTTTTTATGTCTGGGGCTCAAGCAAGACGCGAATCCAATCCAAATCAAAGCAGCATGGCGCAAGCTGTCGCAAAAAAATCATCCCGATCGATTTGCCCAGGCAGACGAAGCCGCCGTTCAGACTGCTACTGAGGTATTCCGCAATATTCAGAATGCCTTTGACGTTCTGGTAGAGGCGTTTGGCCGTGCGTGACCTGTACCAACGACTTGGGATTGGATTTGGCGCAGATGCCAAAAACATCAAGAGGGCGGCGGCGCGTTGCGCGGACGCAGACGTTGTTCAATCGGCAACGCAAATACTCCTGGTCTCGCATCGTCGTCGCGCCTACGATCAGGTATACGTAGCCGCCCGCCACGTTGCCGCACTGCGTAGTGCGCTAGCCTTGGAGTCGGCAGCCTGGGCGATCGAATATGAGAGTGACTTTCACGGCGAAAGCCTGCCGGGTACACCAGACCGGAACCGCCCGGCACCACTGGATAGCGAGCATAAGCAACCGCAAGACGTTGCAACTAATAGGCCGCGATCATTCTGGCAGCGTCTATTTTTCTGGCGCTAGTCTCAAGCCACCGCTTCGCGGCCGGCGATGTCAGCAGCTAAGTCGCTCCAACGATCAAGGTGTTTGAGCACACCGACTCGCTCCAGATAAGGTTCGTCAACAGGCAAGTTGCGCGCCAGTGCGGTGGCGACATGCACCGCGCCGGTAATGCCGAATTGATAATCAGAAAAGCGTGGGCAGCGATGGAATGCAACCGGCTCAATGAGCACTGGAGGTAGGCCCCAGAGATCCAGCAGATAGGCTGCCGCTTCGGCGTGAATCCCGGGCGTTTCAAACCGCAGTAGCGCCTCTTCCGGGCCCAACTCTGGAATGATTCGACCCAAACCGGTTAACAATGCCGAAGTCGCGGCGATATCACCTGACACTCGATCGGTGGCGATTCGCCCGGCGAGCCACGAAGCAGTTAAAGACTCTTTTTGAATCCGGGTAACGTCGGCCCCGGCATTGCCGTGCGAAAAAAGCTCGGCAGCCAGAACCAGCGTGCGAACCGTGCGCAGGCCCATTCGACCCACTGCTGCGGCAACGGTATCCATATGGCGTCCGGAGCAATACAGCGCAGAGTTGCTGATCTGCAGCAGTTTGCCGCTCAGGACCGCATCCTCGGCGATGAGCTCGGCGACTAGGCCCGCGTGACAGTTAGGGTCTTCCAACGCATTCATTATCCGCATACACAAACTCGGCGGTGAAGGCAGGCTGGTAATAGACCCTATTTTAGATTTGAGCTCGGGTTTTTGCAGTCGGTTTTGCACATGCACTAAGCGCTCGACAGTTAAAACCAGGTGGTCGCTGGAGTAGGGATGAGCCAGGAAAGAGTGGGCGACATTAATCGAAAAAATCGCCAGCTCTTCGTCAATCGGATCGACACTGGCGACGCGTAGAATATTGGGTGCGAGTTGTTGAATTTTGCGCAGCACTGCACGGCCACCGATACCGGGCAAACTTAAGTCGGCGACGACCGCATCAATTCCCTCCAAATTGGTCATCTCGGCAAACTCTTCCAGGCTGGCTGGCACACAGACTCGCGCATCAATGCCGTAATCGGGCAGGGACTTGGCTGTTTCCTTGAGTTCTGCACCATCGGCACCTATCAATAGCAGCCGCATCTCGGGATTCCTTATTTGCCAGATGAACCTTTGCAGCTCTGATTTATTGGGGATTATGGGTAAAAAGCGCAATAAACAGCTGAATCGGCGTTCTATTAAATCGGCAGGATCGAGGGGATCTTTAGAAATCCGGTGTCGAGCCGATGAATAAGAGTCGAAGAATCGAGGAATGTCCGTGCCTGAGTCCCAACCCAGAACCGGTCCCGCCAGTCACGAAGGCAAGCCACTTTGCGTGCTGTGCGTGAGTGTGGACAACAGTTGGACCCAGCGTTTGTCCCGTGATTTTGAACATGCCGGCCGCCCCGGAGTCCTTTTGCATTGTCAGGACGCGCAGAGTGCACTGGCAACTGCCCTTTCCCGTCAGGTCGATGTGGTGGTGGTTGAGCCACGCATTATGGGCGGGTCGGGGAATGCCCTACTGAGCCTGTTCAAACGCGATCACTCACAGGTCATTCGGGTCCTACTGTTGGATGATGGTCGTGATTCGCCTGCGCTGGCTGCCCTGGAAAATTTGCATCGTTTGTTCTACCAGCCCTTGCAAGCGCGTGAACTGATTAGCGCAGTCGACGGTATTAAGGAGCTGCGCGCCAAGTTACGCAGCCCACTGTTGGCGGCGGCGATCAGCCGGGTGGGCAAACTACCTGCGCCACCCTCCCTGGCCATTGAATTGATGCGCAGAACCGAGGACCCGAAAGTAGGTGCTGCGGAAATTTCGCGCATGATCGAACGCGACCCCGCTTTGGCCGCCAAAGTTCTCAGGCTATGCAATTCGGCGATGTACAGCGGCGGCCGTTCCATTCGTGACATCCATACGGCAGTGGTTTGGTTGGGAAATCTGACCTTGCGCCGATTAGTACTGGCCGGCGAAGTGTTTGGCGGACCCAAAGCACGCACCCATGATCCGGAGCGCGACATGTTGCGCAAACGCAGCTTGCACGCCGCGCGTTTGGCCGCGCGAATCCTGCCCGGATTTCAAGCGGACCTGGCCGGTACCGCAGCATTGCTTTCGGGCGTGGGATTGCTGTTGCCCAATGCGGTTGCGCCATGGCATAGCAAACAACCCAGCTCTGATATAAGCGGTGATCTGAATTATGCTGAAGCAGGCGCGTATTTACTTGAGCTTTGGGGCTTGCCGGGCATTCTGGTCGAGGCAGCGGCGTACCATCCGACCCCGGCAAAAGTAAATGACGGTGAGTTTGGCGTGATCGGCGCGGTGCATGTAGCATGGGCCCTATTAAGCGATATGCCGTTGGACGAATTGTATCTGGCGGAACTGGGTCTTCTGGACCAGCTGGAGCGGTGGAAGGTAATCGCTCAAGAAGTTGTTGCTGAACCCGACTAACCTAGCTAGATCAAATCATGACAGCGGATGCTTCTCACGCAATGAAACACGAAGGTGATCCGGTCACCGGCCTAGCTCGATTGGGTGCAGAGTCGGGCAGTATTTCCGAAGCCTTAGCGCGCGCGCTCGATGAAAAAGCATCCATCATTTTGATGCACGTTGATTTAGACGAATTCGGATCGATCAATGAAAACATGGGCGACGAAGTCGCTGACGAGACATTGCTCGAAATAGCCAATCGCTGTGTGCAGTATATTGGCGATCGCGGAAAAGTCTGGCGTATCGGCAGTGATGAATTTATCGTTGCACTGCAGTTTCGTTCGGAACTGCAGGACGCATTTACTTTAGTCGATGAGTTGCGTCAGGAGATTGAGTTACCTATCCATATCATGCCGTACACGGTGCAGGTCACCGCGACCATCGGTTACTCGATGTACCCTGAAGATGCGCACAGCGCGGCAACGCTGCTGCAGCAAGCCGAGGTCGCGCTGGATCACGGCCGGCGCATGGGCAGCAATCGCGTAGAGCGTTATTCCTATAAGCCCCGCCCGCAAAGGCCGCGCGGCGGCTTTGCCAGAAATATTTCTCAGGCGCTTAATGGTGCTGAATTTGCGGTGCACTATCAGCCCGTTGTGCACACCGCAGAAGGTCGCGTAGTTGGCGTAGAAACATTATTGCGCTGGAATTCCCGGGAGTACGGGTTTATCGGCCCCGGACAATTCTTGCCGGTCGCCGAAGAGCTTGGCTTGATGGCCAGCATTGGCGAGTGGATGTTTGAGAAGGTTATCGAGCAGGCAGCTCGATGGCGGGCCATGGGGCTCGATGATCTGCGTATCGGTGTAAATGTCTCGACTGCGCAATTGATGCATGCTGATTTCATCGATCGAGTAGAGTCGATGATCAGCTCGGCGGACATTCCTTTTTCGCAGTTTGATATTGAGCTGTCGGAAAGCACCCTGGCGCGCAATGTTTCAAGAGTCCGGCAGCGCCTCAAGACATTACGAGATCAAGGCATGAGTCTGACCCTGGATGATTTCGGAGTCGGCGGTGCCGGATTGGCACAACTACCGCGCTATCCGATCAACAAGATCAAAATTGATCGCGGCTTTGTCGCTGACGTAATTTCAGATTCAAGTCAGGCAGCTATCGTCCGGGCAATTATTGCGATGGGTCACCAGATGAACATGCAGGTGGTGGCCGAGGGCGTTGAAAATGACGCTCAGGTTAGTTTCTTGCGCAGAAACCACTGCGATTTCTTGCAGGGGTATTTGTTCGGACAGCCATGTTCGGCTGAGGCCATTGAACCGTTGCTCAAAAGACGTTACGTTACCCAGAAGATGTTCGTCGAGAAACCCACGGAGCAAACGTTGCTGTTGGTTGACGATGAAGAAAATGTTCTGCGGGCATTGCACCGCACGTTTCGTCGCGAGGGTTACCGCATCCTCACCGCATCTCGAATTAAAGAGGCCTTTGAACTATTGGCAACTAATAATGTGCAGGTAATTTTGTCCGATCAACGCATGTCAGACATGACCGGCACCGACTTTCTGGAGCGCGTAAAAGAACTCTACCCGGATACGGTGCGCCTGATTCTCTCCGGCTACTCGGATATTGCGACCGTGACCGCTGCGATCAATCGCGGCGCAATCTATAAATATTTGAGCAAGCCGTGGGAAGACGATGATTTGCGCGGACACATCCGTGAGGCGTTCAAGCAACAAGTGGCTAGCAGTCTAAGTTAATCGTTACTGCGCCCTTGGGAAATTGGCAGGGTGACGGTAAAGCACGCACCAGCGCCGTCCACGTTATATGCATCGATCGATCCACCGTGTTTCGCAACAATGCTATAGCTGATGGAGAGCCCTAATCCGGTGCCGGTGCCGACCGGTTTGGTGGTGAAAAATGGATCGAAAATTCGCGGCAAGACATCCTCAGGGATGCCTGTGCCTGAATCGATAATGCTGATCCAAATGTGATTTTCCGCGGCGCCTGTTTTGATCGTAATCTCGCCTTTCTCGCCAATTGCATGGCCTGCGTTCATTAGCAGATTCATAAACACTTGATTGAGCTCAGACGGCAAACACTCAATCAACGGTAACTGGCCAAATTCGCGCGTGATTTGCGCTTTGTACTTCAGGTCGTTCCACACAATATTGATCGTCGATTCGAGCTTCTTGTGCACATCGGTTTTGACCCACACATCGGTGCGACCGACATGGGAGAAGTCTTTAAGGTCCTGGACGATTTTACGAACGCGCTCGATTCCCTCTTTTGACTCATTGAGCAACTGCGGCAAGTCGGAGCGCAAAAAATCAAAATCTAATCGATCACGCAAATCATCAACGCTCTCCAAGGCAGCGCTGGCAGTGGTTCGGGCGTTCTCATCATAAATTTCAATTAGATTGAGCAAGCCGCGCGTGTAGTCAGTCAGGGTACTCAGGTTCGAATGGACGTAGCCAATCGGATTGTTAATCTCGTGCGCAATGCCCGCCGCGAGCTGGCCTATGGAGGCCATTTTTTCTGAGTGTAGAAGCTGCTCCTGAGTGCTTTCGAGCTTTAAAAAAGCTTCCTTGAGCTCATCGTGCTGTTGGCTCAATTCCAATTGGCGTAAACGCGACTCAGCAACGTCGCGGAACAATAAAATGCGACCCAGCGCCTTGCCCGGATGGTCGGCACTCGTCCACGGATACAGTCGCGCCCATAGCGCAATGGACTCCCGGATGTCTCGGGTGTCGCCGCTCCAGCGCGCATGGGCCGGGAGGCGCAGGGCTTCTTGTGGTAGTAAATTGCGCAACTCGGCCGCCGCAGACTTTCCGGCCATGACAGCCATGCTTTGCGCGGCTGAATTGGCATAAATGCATTGATCCTGATGATCAATGACTAAAACGCCATCATCAAGCAAGTCGAAAAAAGCAATTAAATCAGCGCTCAGCAATTCGAATGTTGCTGCTGATTTGTCCCGGTACATGAAGGCTCCTGCGTGATTACGCAGGATCAGGCTATCGCAATCGGGCGGCCAATGGCAGTGTTATTTGAATGGCCACGAGCGTTGTACGCGCCACTCTCGACGCGACCCAATTGGCGCAAAGTCCAAATAACTGCGCGTTGCCGGCGCGCCAGAAGCGTACCGTTGGCACGATTCATCTCGGCCAACTGGCGCACCCGTTCGGGGGCATCGGCACTGGGCGGCAAAGACTCAACCTGACGGATGGCCGCCAATTTTTGCTCGGTCGACTGCAGCAGCGCATTGACATCGTGACCGAGCAACGCATCACGTTCAGTTTGCAGCGCGCGCTCCAGAGCGCTTAAGGCCTCTTCGGCATTCATATCGCCAATTCCCGTTCCAGCGCATCCAGGCGTGCAGCGATATCGGAAGGATTGACCCGATACTCGCCCGCAGACAAGGCGGCGCGCAAAGCAGCTATCTTCGCCTGATCCATCGGTGCCGGAGCACCGCGGGATTGCTTTTGCATGATCCGCAACGCCTCGGCCTGACCGGTTAAACGAACCGCATCGCTGGCTGGAGTTTCAGCAACGGGCGCGTCATTAGGTGTAGAGGCAAGCGAAACGGCCTTGCTGGCAGCAGGGGACTGGTTCACTGGTGCGGGTCGATTGACTTGTGTCGGCCCGCTATCAATTTTGTTGTTCATTTGTTGAGTCCTCCGAAAAGGAATCCGTGGTATGCGGTTTAATTAACGGCCTGTCCTCGGAGAACTTTAGCCAAAAATTACACTATTTTTGGCGGTAACTGCCCCTGAATAAGGGGTTTCAGGCTTATTGACCAACACGCACCTCACCGGTCGCTGTTAGTCGGCCCTGAACTACCCGTCGGGAACTGAGATTCTCGACGGCAAGCATGTCACCTACATCTGCGGCGCCTAGAGCTCGACCACCTACCCGGACATCTACTCCGGAGCGACCCGCTACTAAGGTAACGATGTCGCCACGTTTTACCGCTTGCCCGGACTCGAGCAAGTCAGCGGTCAGTAAATTGCCGGCCATTTGTGGCCGTTTCAATTGCTGACCAATAGCCTGATCCAAATCATTAATCGGGGTCAGGCTTAAACGAGAGATGTCCCGGCTTTCCAGGCGCAAGTGCTCTGCTTTGAGTGGTTGGTTTGCCGGTAGTGCAACGGCGAGGACAATAACTTGCTCAATACGTTGCACCCGAACCGGCACATAAAGCCGCCAACCACCCTCGCCGGGACACTGGACTTCTACGGTAGCGGCAGAGATCGGGCTGGCTTTAAGCATCTGTTGACAGCGCGGCATTTTCACCGTGCGATCCAGACCGATTTGTGCTTGAGCCGGGCTCTCTAAGCCAAGGGCTTCGAGTACGGCGCGCTCAATATTGGCGGCCGGTTCGGCATATCGGGTGCCCGCGTCTGCCGGCAATGCCAATATGGCTCCGACCAGTAATAGTGCAATAGTGCGGTTCATTTGCGACTCCTGCGCATCATTTCTTATTCGGGGTCCTACATGCAATTGGTGTGCCCGGCGTGTCCTGCCCGCTGTCGCAGGGGGCATTGCGGGTCGTCAAGCCGGCGGATCGCCGGCTTGAGCTGTGTCTGCGCGTGAAGCGTCGAATCGCCGTCGTTTAGCCGGGGCAAGGCCGGCCGCTCGATGCGTTGGGCTCACTCCTGTGTGGTTATGGCACGGCGATTGCATGAGTCACTGCACTGAAAACAGCGGAGCGTGTTATGGCTTCACCCATTGGCGATACCTTAGGCATTTCTGCCCAGCTTTTGCCGTTGCGCGAGCAGCGTCTAAACCTGATCGCCTCAAATTTGGCCAACGCCGATACCCCGGGCTATAAGGCGCGGGATATGGATTTCCAGACGGCGCTCAAGGCCGCCAATCAAGGGCCGAAAGCAAACATGCTGCGAACGCATGTGCGTCACTTGCAGTTGCCGAGCCATACCCAGATGAGCCCCGGAGTCATTGAGCGTGAGGTGTCGCAACCCAGTCTTGATGGCAATACGGTTAATTCCGAGGTTGAGCATGCTGCTTATGCGCGTGCCACCTTGGAATACCGCGCTTCTCTCACATTTATCGAAGCCCGCGTGCGCGGCTTGATGACTGCCATTACAGGCCAATAATTATGAGCTCACTTCCCATCTTTGATGTCGCCGGTTCTGCATTGCAGGCGCAATCGATGCGTTTGAATACGATTGCGTCCAATTTGGCTAACGCCGATAACACCGCGTCCAGCCCCGATGCGGTGTACAAACCGATCGAACCGATTTTCGCAGCGCGCCAGGTCGCCGGCAGCGCGGATATGGCAGCGGTTGATGTGCTGTCGATCGAACAAAGCAACAAGCAACCACTAAAGCGCTACGAGCCGGGTAATCCGTTGGCCGATGCCGATGGTTATGTGTACGCGCCGGATATTGATCCGGTCGCTCAAATGGTCAACCTCATTTCAGCTTCGCGCAGCTATCAGGCGAACGTTGAAGTTCTTAACAGCGCCAAAGATTTGGCATTAGCCACCCTGATGATGGGTCGCTAAGGAGAACCTGCATGCCCTCAGTAGCCGCACAAAACAGTCAGTTCGATAGTCTGGGTTTAAGCCTTAACACCCAGAACGATTCGCGAAATGCTGCGCTTGGCCAAGCCGATTTTCTGCGCTTGATGACCGAGCAATTAAAAAACCAGGACCCATTGAAGCCGCTCTCGAATTCTGAATTTCTAGGACAGTTGGCTCAGTTTTCAACGGTGCAAGGCATCCAGGATCTGAACTCATCGTTCGGTGGCATGGCCAGCGCATTGAATTCCGACCAGGCACTCAAAGCAGCCGCCCTGGTCGGCCATTCGGCATTGATCGCAGCGGATCGATTTGAATTGCCTGGTGCCACCACCAACCCTGATGGCAGCGTCAATCCGCGTCGTGCCGAAGGCGTGGTCGCAGCGCCAGGTGCCGGTGAAATAACGGTCGATATTAAAGATCAAAGTGGCGCGATCGTTCGTCAGCTTCGCATGCAATCTCCCAGCGCCGGCGACGTGCCGTTTGTGTGGGATGGACTTGACGATGCCGGGCGCGCAGTGACTGGCGGTGTCTATTCAATCAGCGCCCGAATTGGTTCGGGACAGCAAATGCAACAACTGGAAACCGGTGTGATCGCAAAAATTGAGAGCGTCACATTGAGCCCACAAGGAATGATTCTCAACTTTGCCGGAATCGGAAGTGCTCCGCTTTCTGCAGTATTACGCATCGGCTGATGCCGAGATTTTTTAGGAGTCTGATATGAGCTTTAGAAACGCAATCTCCGGCATCAACGCGGCCACCTCCGACTTGAATGTCACTTCAAACAACATTGCTAACGTCAATACCGTCGGCTTTAAGGGCGGTCGTGCGGAGTTTGCCGATGTATACGCCGCATCGATTTACGGCGTATCGCGCAACACCGCCGGTTCCGGTGTGAAAGTTACTGGCATTACCCAGAACTTCACTCAGGGAACCATCGAGTTCTCCGATCGAAACCTTGACCTGGCGATTTCCGGGCAGGGCTTTTTCACCCTGTCGCAAAATGGTTCGATCGTGTATTCGCGTGCGGGTAACTTCGGCCTGGATCGCGACGGCTACGTGGTAAATAACGCCGGCTCGCGCCTGCAAGTGTTCCCACCGGTCACCGGTGGTGGCAATGCCTTTGAAACCGGTCGATTAACCGACCTGCAATTGCTGACCACCGATAGTCCACCGGTCGCAACCACCACCGTGACGATCGGCTCCAACTTGCCCGCCGCTGCAGCAGTTCCAACAGTCGCGGTGTTTGATCCGAACAACTCCAACAGCTTCAACCATTCGACCTCAACCACGGTGTATGACTCGCTGGGTGTGGCGCACGTGCAGACGCTGTATTTCGTGCAAACCGCAACGCCGAATCAATGGAACCTGCACACCTATATGGATGGTGCGGTATTGGGTGGACCGACGACGCTCACCTATAGCCCGGCCGGCGCATTGACTGCTCCAGCCAGCGGTGCTGTCGTGCTGCCGCCGTTTGTGCCGGCCAGTGGCGCCGCCGCAATGAATATCACCATGGACATTGGCCAGTCGACCCAGTACGGCGATCGCTTTGCGATTAACGACTTGCGTCAGGACGGTTACACCACAGGCCGCTTGATTGGTATCGAAGTATCGCAAGAAGGCGTTGTGTTCTCGCGATATACCAACGGTACCGGCACGCCGCTCGGGCAAATCGCATTGACCACGTTCCCGAACGTGCAGGGCCTGCAGAATATTGCAGATAACTCGTACGCGGAATCATTTAGTTCCGGCGTCGCTCGACGCGGCCAACCGGGCACTTCGGACTTGGGATTCATTCAATCGGGTGCTCTGGAAGCATCGAACGTCGATCTCACCGCGCAGCTGGTCAATATGATTGTTGCTCAACGCAACTTCCAGGCCAATGCGCAAATGATCCAGACATCGGATCAGGTAACGCAAACAATCATCAACATTCGATAGTTTTCTCGGAGCTAGGTAATGGATAAGGGTCTGTATGTCGCGATGACCGGAGCGCAAGCCAACTTAAAGGCTCAGGCGATGGTTTCGCACAATCTGGCAAATGTCGACACCGCCGGCTTTAAGGCCGCGCTGGTGCGTACGGACCCATTCCAGATTCAAGGCGACGGGCAGAAAACACGCATCAGTGCGATGCCCGCAGAAGCCGGTTTCAATAACGGCGGTGGCGCGACGATTACTACGGGCAATGCTTTAGATGTGGCGTTGACGCGTGAAAACTTGTGGTTAGCGGTGCAAGCCAAAGACGGTAGCGAGGCGTATACGCGCTTCGGCGAATTACGTGTTGATGCCAATGGTTTGTTGTCGACTGCGCGCGGTGAATTGGTGCTAAGCCAGAATGGCGCGCCGCTGGCGGTTCCGCCGTATCAGTCAATCCAGATTGGTGCTGACGGATCGATCTCACTTACGCCGCAATCGGAAAACCCGACAGCCAATGCGGTTGTCGGCCGAATTCGTGTCGTTGAAGTTGATGCCAGCAAACTGACCCGCGCTGCAGATGGCTTGATGCGTTTGCAGCCCGACCAGTTTCCGCCCGAACAAGCCAATGGCAATTTGATTACCGCCGGTGCGATTGAGGGCAGCAATGTCGACGCCGCAGAGGCACTCGTTCAAATGATCTCTTTGTCGCGTCAATTTGAAATGAATATTCGACTAATCCGCGCGGGTGATGACAACGCCCAGAGCGCAAACACTTTACTGCGCTCGCGCTGAGCTTAATGCTGGAGTACGAAAATGAATCAGGCCCTATGGATCGCAAAAACCGGACTCGATGCACAACAGACCAAAATGTCTGTCGTGTCGAACAATCTGGCCAACGCAAATACGGTCGGCTTTAAACGCGATCGGTCGAGCTTCGAAGACTTGTTGTATCAACAAATCCGCGCGCCCGGTGGCGCCAGCTCGCAGCAGACCAATCTACCCAGCGGTCTGCAACTAGGCACCGGTGTGCGTGTGGTCGCCACCGCAAAAAGTCATGTACAAGGCTCAATGCAGCAGACCGGCAACGCGCTAGACGTAGCAGTCAATGGTCGCGGTTTCTTCGAAGTTCAGTTGCCCGATGGCAGTTCTGCATACACACGCGACGGTAGCTTCCAAATCAACTCGCAGGGCGAAGTCGTCACCAACTCCGGCTATCCGGTTCAGCCAGGCCTGCAAATTCCTGAAGGCGCACAAGCCATTTCAATTGGTAGTGATGGCGTCGTTACGGTGCAGGTCGCCGGTCAGGCTGCGCCAGTGCAAGTGGGTAGTTTGAGCCTTACCGATTTCGTCAATCCAGCCGGTTTGATGGCCAAAGGTGAAAACCTGTTTATCGAAACAGCTGCATCGGGACCCGCGCAATCGGGCACTCCGGGGCTTTCCGGCCTGGGCGTTGTCTCGCAGGGTTCACTTGAGTCAAGCAACGTCAATGTCGTTGAAGAGCTGGTGACCATGATTGAAACGCAGCGCGCTTACGAAATGAATGCCAAGGCGATCGCCACAACCGATCAAATGCTCGGCTACCTCAACAATAACGTGTGATCGATATGACCAAGACCATCCTAATTAGCGCGGCCTGTTTAATGCTGAGTGCTTGCGGCATGAGCAAAGGCGATGTGCGCGAGCTCGAGCCAATGCAGCCGATCGCTTACACCCAGGTGGAGCAGACAGCGCCAACCAGTGGCGCTATCTGGAGCGATGGCGGCGGCACAATGAATCTATTCGGTGACCGCAAGGCACGAAATGTCGGCGACCTGCTCACGGTCGTGTTAACCGAGCGCACTACAGCGCAAACGAATAACGCGACAACCGTGAACAAGAACTCTGAGACTTCTACTGGTGCCTCCAGTCTGCTCGGTGCACCTCTGACTTTGAACGGTAGAAACCTGTTGGAAAATGATTTTGGTAGCGAGCGCAATTTCACTGGTGATGGCGCATCTTCGCAAAGCAACAAGCTTGAAGGCAGCGTCACGGTGACGGTGATTCAGCGTTTGCCGAACGGTAATTTGTTGGTACAGGGCACTAAGCGCGTCAAGCTCAATCAGGGCGATGAAGTCGTTCAGCTGCAGGGCATTGTCCGCACGGCAGATATCCGTCCAGATAACACGGTGCTCTCAGAGCGAGTCGGCGAAGCGCGCATCCTGTACGGCGGTCATGGGCCGATCGCGCGCTCCAACGTGATGGGTTGGTTGGATCGATTCTTCAACAGCGCCTGGTACCCGAACTAACGTTGGCCTGCTTCTTGCACCAACCCTAAAGATCGTCAAGGAATTCACATGCGTCTGCTGACATTGCTACTGCTGCTTATTTCGTTGCCGCTACATGCGGAACGAATAAAAGACCTGGCTCAAGTCGAGGGTGTGCGCAATAACCCGCTTATTGGCTATGGATTGGTTGTCGGCTTAGATGGTACCGGTGACCGTACCAGCCAATCGCCGTTCACTGTGCAGAGTCTGAAGAACATGCTGGATGAGTTGGGCGTAAGCCTGCCGCCGGGCGTGAACCCACAGCTTAAAAACGTTGCGGCAGTGGCGATTCATGCGGACTTGCCGCCGTTTGCAAGGCCCGGTCAGAAAATCGACATTACCGTTTCATCGATCTCCAATGCAGTGTCGCTGCGCGGCGGTAGTTTGTTGATGGCACCACTAAAAGGTGCCGACGGCCAGGTATATGCGATCGCGCAGGGCAACTTAGTCGTTGGCGGCTTCGGCGCGCAAGGTAGCGACGGTTCAAAAATCTCAGTCAATGTGCCGAGCTCTGGCCGAATCCCCAACGGTGCAACCGTCGAACGTGCGCTACCCAACGTAATGGGTGGCAGCGACGAGATACGCTTGAATCTGCATGATTATGATTTCACAACAGCCTCCGCGGTTGTTGCGGCTCTGGATGATGCATTCGGACCCGGCGTCGCCCATGCGATTGATGGCGGCACAATTGCAGTGCGCGCGCCGACCCAAAACAGTGCCCGCGTCGGGTTCATTTCGCGAGTAGAAAATTTACTGGTCGTTGCCGGTAGTGCCCCGGCTAAAGTCGTTGTTAACTCACGCACCGGAACCGTTGTTATTGGTGCGCAGGTTCGAGTAATGCCGGCGGCAGTCGCCCATGGTTCGCTCACGGTGACCATTCGTGAAGATGTCGATGTGTCGCAGCCCGCACCCTTTAGCCAGGGTGAAACAATTGCGTCTGTGGACAGTGGCGTACAGGTCGAGGAGACCGGCAGTTCCATGTTTGTGTTCGCCGGCGGAACTTCGCTCGAAGAAATCGTGCGTGCTGTCAATGAAGTAGGTGCGGCTCCGGGTGACTTGATTGCGATCTTAGAGGCGCTCAAGCAGGCCGGCGCTTTGCGCGCAGAACTTGAAGTTATTTAGTCATGAATATGTTTCAGATTAATGCGTCGATTCCGCTCCAGCAAACCGCTGGTGTTGCGGACGCGCAGAAAATCGAACACGCCGCGAAGCAACTGGAAAATCAGTTTGCACGAATGCTGATTAAGTCGATGCGCGATGCCAGTTTCGGTGACGCCTTGTTCCCCGGCGAAAACACCCATTTCCGCGACCTGCATGATCAGAAAATCGCCGAGCAAATGACTAAGGGCAAAGGCCTGGGTCTGGCTCCGATTATCACGCGACAACTCAGTCAACAAATGGGCGCCAGCGCCAGTGCGGCAAGCCAGGCATTACCGGGAGAGCCGGTACCGCTGGATCTGGCGGCGCCTTTATCGTTAAACCCGAATACTTCGAAGAACGGATTTCTGCCGATATCCACAAATATTGCAGGCAACGTGGCCATTCAAATGCAGGCAATGAGGGCTCGCGTCAGCGAAGCGCTTGATGCCGCCGCAGAAAAAGCAAAGCCCTCAGCAGGCATTGGCGAGGATCGCGCGGTGCCGCAAGCATCGACCCGCTCCAGCACCTCAGGCGCGACGCCTTCTCCTGAAGAATTTGTTGCGGAAATCTGGCCGCATGCGCAAAAAGCTGGGCGCGAGTTGGGTGTTAACCCCAAGGCTCTCGTCGCTCAGGCGGCGCTTGAGACCGGTTGGGGTAGGCACTCCATCGGCGGCCATGGTGAACGCAAGGCGCACAATCTGTTCGGCATCAAGGCTGGCAGTCGTTGGAATGGCGCGTCGGTAGAGACGCAGACCAACGAGTTTCGCAACGGTCACATGCAGTCTGAGCGTGCGTCATTTAGAAAATACGAATCTGTCGCGCAGAGCTTTCAGGATTATGTGAATTTATTGAAAGGCAATGCGCGCTATAACGCCGCGCTTGCCAGTGGCTCGGATGTCACGAAGTTTGCCTCGGCATTGCAGCGCGCCGGCTACGCGACCGACCCTAACTACGCCGAAAAAATCCAGGCGATTAGTAACGGCCCAACCTTGGATCGCGCTTTGGCGCATATCGAACTAGTGGCGGCAAATACAGCCGGTAATAAAGCGGCGCGGGAGTCGAATTCATGAGTATGTTAGGTAACGGCTCCAGCGCACTAATTGCATTTCAGCGAGCGCTATCAACGGTTAGCCACAATATTGCCAACTCGGCAACCGAAGGCTATAGCCGGCAGCGCGTTGAACTGACCAACCGGACATCGGTTTCGGTAGGCCGCAACTACGCCGGTTCAGGCGTGCAAATTGATGCGGTGCGCCGACTCACTGATAACTTCCTGGGCCCACGCTTACTTGATAGTAAGGGCGAGATGGGTCGTTTAGAAATGACCACTCGACTCGCGTCGCGCGTAGATCGTTTGTTCTCTGATTCGACCACCAACATTGGTGCGCCCTGGTCGGCCTTCTTCGACGCAGCCCAAGGTGTCGCTTCGCAGCCTGGATCAAGTGCGGCGCGGCAGGAAATGATCGCACGCGCGCAGGCGTTGACCGCGCGTTTTGATTTACTCGATGCCGGCTTACAGCAAGTTGACACTGAAATCAGTGCGCAGCTCAAATCCGGCGCAGAAGAAGCCAATCGACTGGCCAAGCAAATTGCCAATCTCAATGATGAGCTGGCCAGAACCCGCACCAGCCCCTCGCCCGATCTTTTAGATCAACGCGATCGATTGATCAGTGATCTATCAAAGCTCGTTGATGTGACGACCGTGCCGCAAGATGACGGCGCACTCAATGTTTTCACCAAGGGTGGTTTGTCTCTCGTCATTGGCAATCGCCCCTCAACCCTGACGACCGTGACCGATGAGTTCCGGGCTGATCGTTTGAATCTGGCTCTGCAAACGCCAAGCGGTCTGGTGACCCTGGGCAATGGCAGTATTGGTGGTGCGCTCGGCGGCGCGCTGTCGATGCGTGCAGAAGTGGTGGATGCATCACGCGTCGAGCTGGGCCGCATGGCCACGGCTCTGGCAATCAATAGCAACGCAGCCAGTGCCTCAGGCATGGATTTAAATGGTGTGCGCGGTACCAATTTCTTTAATCTGCCTAATCCGGCTGTTGCCGCAAGCGGGCAGAATACCGGCACCGGAAATCTGACCACGAGTATTTCTAATCTGGCTCAGATCAACGGCTCTGCTTTCATCATGCGCTTCGATGGTGCCGCGTGGTCGGCTACTCGCGCAGACAGCGGACAGGCGGTGACCATGACCGGTACGGGTACCGGCGTGGATCCGTTTATCGTTGAAGGTGTGAGTATGGTGGTTACGCCGGGCGCGGTTGCCGGCGACCGATTCCGGGTTGATCCGGTTGGTGAGAGTGCGCGCGGCATCGACTTAGCGATTCGTGACCCCAATCGTATTGCCGCCGCAAGCTTGATTCGACCCAGCGCGGATATCGCCAATATTGGCAATGGTAGCGTGACCTCTTTAACAGTCGTCAACTCAAATAATCCGGCACTAACTAATCCGGCGGTTATCAATTTTCTCGACTCAACCACATTTACGATTGACGGCGGCCCGCCGCAGCCCTACACACCGGGCGCGACAATTACCGCCAACGGTTGGTCCTTAGTCCTTGATGGCACGCCCTCAGCAGGTGATGTGTTCCGGATAGGCGCGAACGTAAACGGCTCCAGCGACAATACCAATATGCGCGCCTGGGCTGCGCTCGATGGTGAGCGCAGTCTGGACGGCGGCCTGCGTTCGATGAACGATGTCATGTCACAAATGACTACGCGCATCGGCACGGTTGCACGTGATGAGCAAATATCCATGCAGGCGCAAACCTCGATTGATGATGGCATTCGAGCTGAACGCGAGGCGGTTTCCGGCGTCAATCTAGATGAAGAGGCTGCCAACATGTTGCGCTATCAACAGGCGTACCAGGCCGCCGCGCAAATCATCGCAACGGCTGACACGCTATTCCAAACCCTACTGGCAGCGGCACGACGCTAATGAATCGAATATCTTCCAGTGAGATGTACAACAACGCTTTGAGCTCGATGATGCGCCGTCAGGTTGATCTGACCCGCACCCAGCAGCAGATAGCAACCGGTCGTAGCATGCTGAGCGCGGCCGATAATCCCCTGGCTGCAGGCTCTGCGGTAACGATCGACCGCAGCATCGCAGCGATCGAGCGCTTCGGCCAAAACGCGAATGTCTTAGCTAATCGGCTCAATCTGCAGGAGTCCAGTCTGGCAGAGGCCGGCGATGCGATGCATCGCCTGCGCGAGCTAACGATTCAGGCGCTGAATTCCGTGTTGTCTGACTCGGACCGCGTCGCGTTAGCCAGCGAAGTCGTTGAGATTCGCAAGCAGCTTGTCGCTGTGGCGAATAGTGTTGATGCGGAAGGTCGCTTTCTGTTCGGCGGCTCCCTGGATGATCGAAAACCCTTTGTTGATGGCCCGGGTGGTATCAGCTACGTTGGTGACCAGATTCAGCGGAGCATTGAAGTGGCGCCGGAGATGCCGGTAGCCGACGCCGCACCGGGCAGCGAAGTGTGGATGCGGGTGCCCACCGGCACCGGGCGGATTGCGGCGAGCACTAACCCGGCAAATACCGGCTCTGCACTGCTGGCCAATTTCTCACTCACCGATGCGGTGGCCTGGAATCAACAAAGTTTTACCGTGCGTTTCACGTCCCCCAATAACTACGATTTAGTCGACAGCCTTGGTGCCACCGTTTTCAGTGGCCCGTTTACCTCTGGCGACACCCTGAGCATTAGTGGTTTGTCGATAAAGATCGACGGCGTGCCCGCAGCCGGCGACGAATTCAATATCGGTCCGTCGGTATCGCGTGATTTATTTGCAACTGTTGATGCCCTTGCCGCGGCACTGAATCAGCCGACGGTAACCGGTGTTGAACGCACGCGTCAGCAAAACAAGTTGGCGGAAACTTTAAATGACATCTCCAGCGCGCAAGATCATTTAATCGATAAACGCGCAGCCGGCGGTGCGCGAATGGCTACGGTCGAAGACGCGATTGGTCTACGCGAGGCACAAGTTATTTCATTGAAAGAGATTCTTTCCAGCTATCGCGACGTCAATATGGCCGAAGCGATCAGCGAAATGACTCAGAAATCAGCTGCCCTGGAAGCCGCACAAGCGACCTTTATGCGGATTCAGGGCCTGAGTTTGTTCAATTTCCTGCGCTAAGCAGGAGAGAGCGAAGCGGTAAGACGGAACAGGCTAAACAAAGGAATGCGCGCGCAAGCGACAGCATTTGCCAAAACTTTAGCGGATATTTGCAAAATATTTTCATTGGTTTAGTGCAGTAAATAGGCGGTTTCGGCTAAAGAAATCTGAAATGGAGTCGATGATTTGCCTACGACATAAAAGTGCATCGGCGAAAAAATATTTCGCTCAAGATCGGATCGGATGCGCCGTTAATGTTTACAGCAGGAGACGAGGGCCGAGGATACGGTCAACTTCTGCATAACACCGGCAGGCCCTCAGCTTTGGCCGGATTATCCCTTCAGGAGAAAAAGCCATGACTATGATTAACACCAACGTAATTTCGCTGAATGCTCAGCGTAATTTGCAAGCCAGCGGTGCTTCGCTGGCGACCACCATTCAGCGTTTGTCGTCCGGTTTGCGTATTAATAGCGCAAAAGACGACGCCGCTGGCCTCGCGATTTCTGAGCGCTTTACCGCCCAGATCCGCGGTATCAACCAGGCCTCGCGTAATGCCAACGACGGTATTTCGCTGGCGCAAACCGCTGAAGGCGCTTTGTCGGAAATCGGCAACAACTTACAGCGTATTCGTGAGCTGGCCGTTCAGTCGTCCAATGCCACCAACAGCGCATCGGATCGTACCGCTCTGCAATCTGAAGTTACTCAGCTGCTCAGCGAAATCGACCGTGTAGCCAATCAGGCCAGCTTCAACGGCGTGAAATTGCTCGACGGTTCCTTTGCTGCTCAAGTATTCCAAGTCGGCGCCAACGCCGGTGAAACCATCACCGTGTCGAGCATTGCTGATGCGAATGTTGCGGCTCTGGGTTCAGTGTCGCAGGCGTCCGGTGCCGCATTGACCGTAAATACCTCAACTCTCACTGGTTTTGCCACGGCATTAGCAGCGGGCGAGTTTACGCTTAACGGTGTAGATGTGGGCGCTATCGGCAGTGCGTCGAGTATTGCTGAGCGTGCAGGCCAATTGGTCAACGCGATCAATAATGTTTCCGCTCAATCCGGCGTGGGTGCGTCTTATGACTCCACCAACGGTCAGATCACCTTGGTCTCAGCTGCGGCCGTGGCCGTCGCCGGTGGCGGTGCAGCTGCAGCGAAAGGCTTCGCTAACGGAACCCTGGGCTCGGTAACCACAACGACTGGTATCAATCTGGCATCGGTTGCTAACTTCACCGGCGCACAGCTCGCCATCCAGCAGATGGACAGCGCACTGACCGCAGTGAACAGCTCTCGTGCTGAATTGGGTGCGATTCAAAACCGCTTCCAGTCGGTGATTGTGTCCTTGAACACGGCTTCGGAAAACTTGTCGGCTTCGCGCTCACGTATTCGTGATGCGGACTACGCCAAGGAAACTGCCGAACTGACCCGTTCGCAGATTCTGCAGCAAGCCGGTACCGCGATGTTGGCCCAGGCCAACGCCGTGCCGCAGAACGTGTTGAGTCTGTTGCGTTAATAGCACTATCGGTGCCGGTTTCGACCGGCACCGTCGTTCACTGGCCTTCGGGCTAGTGGTGTGAAGGGAGACTCATGCCGACGTTTAGTCGGCATGAATCTAAGAGGACTGGGAAATGCCTTCGATTTCGAGCCCCGGAATTGGTTCCGGATTAGACGTAAATTCACTGGTCTCGCAGCTGGTTGCAGCTGAGCGGGCTGGGGGTGATGCACGTCTGGCGCGAGCAGAATCGGATGCAAAAGCCGATATATCGGCATTCGGCGGAATTTTAGTTTCGCTCAATAATTTAAAGGGCTCGCTGACGACATTGTCTGGCGATGCCGGTTTAGCGCCGCGTGCGGCAACGGTTGCGACAGGTGCGGGATTTACCGCCAGCGTTTCCTCCAGCGCGCCTCTGGGCAGCTTCGGAGTGGAAGTCAAAGCCCTGGCTTCTGCGCACAAACTAATCAGTGGGCAGTTTGTTACCAGTGCGCAAGTGGGTACCGGCACCCTGACCATCGAAGTCGGCGGCGTTACTCATAATTTAGATTTCAGCGCCGGCGCGAACATCGATGCAATTCGCGACGCAATAAATTTGGCCACCAATGGCGTGGGCGTCAGTGCCACGATTGTAAAGGGCGATGCCGGCGATGCTTTAGTGCTTACTGCCAGCGCCAGCGGCGCAGCAGGATCGATCAAGGTCACCGCATCCGGCGGCGACGGCGGCCTGAATGCTCTGGTCTACGATCCGGGCGTTACCGAAAATCTCACCCAGCTTAAAGCTGCGCAAGACTCCGAAGTCTGGGTTGACGGCATCAAGCGAACCGCCAGTGGCAATGTCATCACCGATGCCATTGAGGGCGTTAGTTTGACGCTCACTCAAGCGCAGGTGGGTCAGGTGTTTGATTTGACGGTGGCATCGGACGGCAAAACGCTAAAAGACAATATTCAAAATTTTATTACCAACTACAATGCTGCACTGTCGTTTATGCGCAATGCCAGCAAGTTCGATGCGTCTCTGAATAAAGCGGCTGCGCTGACTGGCGATTCAGCGGTGCGGTCGATGACGCAGTCACTGCGTGATTCGATCAGCAGCAATTTCGCGCAGCTATCAGCGATGGGTGTATCTACCGCCGTTGATGGATCACTATCCTTCGACGGCACGAAATTTGATGCGGCGGTTGTTGCCGATCCGGCGTTGCTCAATGCGGTATTCAAAGATACCGACAGCTTTGGCCAAAAACTCAAATTGCGCTTGGATGGTTATACCGAGACAGAGGGTCTGATTGACTCGCGCACTAACGGTCTGAATGATCAACTCAAACGTATCTCGAAAGATCGCGACGCGCAGAATGTGCGTATGTCCGCAATTGAAGCGGCTTATCTGCGTCAGTTCTCAGCGCTCGATGCAATCGTCGCGCAGCTCCAGCAGACCAGTAGCTTCTTAACTCAACAGCTCAGCGCTCTACCGACCGCGGGAGGCGGCTGATGTATATGAACAGAACCCACGCGGATGCCTACAAACGAGCCGGTGTAGAAACATTAGTGCACGAAGCCGACCCGCATCGATTGATTACGATGTTACTGGAAGGTTTGATGCAGCGTTTGCGTCTAGCTGAGTCCTGTGCCCAACAAGGTGAAGCAACGCGAAAGGCTAAGGCTTCCGCCGAGGCCGGCGCAATTATCGCCAGCTTGTCGGCCAGCTTGAACATGAAAGAAGGTGGCGAGATCGCTGAGCGACTCGAAGCACTTTATGAGTACTGCGGAAATCGCCTGATGGCGGCAAATGCCAACAACGATCCGAAAGGTTTTGCCGAAGTGGCTGGTTTAATCGGCGAAATCCAACGCGCCTGGACCGCCATGAGCAGCGATGGAGTGGTCTGATGAGTGTGGCTTTTCTCGACGCTAAGAAATGTTTGCAGCGCGCGCGCCACGCGATTAACTGCGAAGACAGCGCGTCGGCAGCAAAGGCCTTAATGGAACACGATGCGATTATTCGCGGCATCGAAATCGGTCCGCACAATCGTGAAGTTGCCGAGCAGATTTTGTTTGAGCAAAAGCAGATTCTTAAAGAATGGGGCGTGATGCTGGAAGATCTCAAACGCCTGTTAGTGGGCCAACGCCGCAATACCGATGCGGTTCGCGCATATTTAGCGGAAACCTACTAAAGCTTAGCGCAGTGGCCTATTAGCGGCCCGCACAGTCCTATATTGCACGCCACACTGGTCAAATCTTCGCGACAGCGTTAACTTGCTAGTCCTGTGGTAAGGAATGCGCAATGCGGGTTGTAATCGTAGATGATCATCGGTTGATTCGTGCCGGCGTCCGCCGATTGTTATCGGACATGACGGGCATTGATGTCATTGGCGAGGCCGGCGATGCGCAGGCGGCATTGGATATCGTTGCCCTGAAACACCCCGACGTTGTTCTGCTCGATCTCTCATTGCCCGGGCGCTCCGGTTTAGATCTATTGCCTGAGTTGCGCGTTTTGGCCCCGCAAACTCAGGTGCTGATTCTTTCCATGTATGAAGACGTAACCCATGTGCGTACCGCGTTAGAGCGTGGCGCAATCGGCTATGTGGTCAAAGGCGCGGCACCCGGCGAGTTGGAGCTGGCCTTGCGCGCGGCAGCGATTGGTCAGAGCTTTTTGAGTCCGCAAGTGTCCGGACGTATGCTGCAAGCAGTAATCCGCGGGCCTAAAGCCAATGCATACGATCAGTTGAGTTCGCGTCAACGCGAAATTTTGCATGGGCTGGGACGGGGCTTAGGCAATAAAGAAATCGCGCGCGAGCTCGGCATATCGGTAAAAACCGTGGAGACCCACCGCTCAAGGCTGATGGAGGCTCTGGGCTGTCGCAAGGCTGCTGAATTGATCCGTTTGGCCGTTCAAGTAGATGCCGGACTAGCCCAATAGAATGTAAATTGGCGTCAAAATACCACCGCTATGGGTAAATACCTGACGTAGTATAGGATAAACCCTTTTCTAACAAGGGATACTCCCTATTAAAAAGCCGTCATTTCAGGCGCAGTATGCAATCAAGACGATCTTTTGACGCTACTTGAGCAGCTGGCCGATTATGAAAAGTGCACTCAAAACTCAACTCTCGCAAAACCTACAGCTCACACCACAGCTGTTGGCGTCCATTCGTCTCCTGCAATTAACGGGCCTGGAGCTCGAGCAGGAACTCGCGGAAGTGTTAGAGAACAATCCGCTGCTCGAACGCGTCGATGAAAAGCCGGAAGTGGATACGGTCGTTGAACCCGTTAGAGCGCAGCAAGAACTGGCCGCATTTGATGAGCTCAATGATTCATACAATTTTGATGGTCGCACTGCGAGCGGGTTTGACCCGTCTGCCCTGGATGACCGGATGGCCGCATTGCCGGCGCAGGGCTCCAGTGATCCGATGATTCGGATACTGGAACAATTGCGCTTTGATTTGGATGAAGAGCAGCTGCCGGTCGCCGCATTCTGGTTACAGCAAATTGATGAGCGCGGATTTTTGGAGGACGATGCGACTCTGTTGGCACAGCGCGTTGCAGCGCAGCTCGGTGTTTCGCGCCAATTCGCCGAAAAAGTGCGCCAGAAACTATTGCGCAGTGAACATACCGGTGTTTGTGCGGAAGACCTGTCTGAGTGCTTGCTGGCACAGCTCGAAGACCTGCCGCAGAATACCGCGGGCTTGCAGTTGGCCAGAAAGATTTGCCTCGGCGATCTTTCGGTGATGCTCGATGCAGATAATGAAGAACTGGCCGAGCAATTCAATACCGGCTGTCAGGACGCTGCTAAAGCCCGTGCACTGCTGCGATCGCTTAAGTGCGAGCCGCTTAGCCCTGCTGAGAATCAAGTAGAAGCCTACGTTGTGCCCGATGTCATTGTACGTTGGCAAAACGGTGCGTGGCAGGTCAGTTTGAACCCGGCCACCGCACCCAAATTGCGTATCGTCGAGAGCTACGAACGTGCTGTGATGAGCGCCGATGATGCCGACTCCGTGCGACAGATGAAAGACATGCTCAATGAGGCTCGCTGGTTTTCTCGCGGCGTAGCCACCCGGGCAGACACGCTATTTAAAGCGGCTCAAGTCATTGTGACCCGTCAGCAAGAATTCTTCGCTCATGGCGATATCGCGATTGTGCCGATGACCTTAAAAGA
>CBDUOG010000026.1:0-26160 GCA_965368785.1 uncultured Gammaproteobacteria bacterium
TGAGCGGACTGACCAGATTAAAAAATGCGTAGGGCAGATAGTCAAACGTTGCCACGCCTAAAGTGCCCGCCATAAATGCGCCGCAGGTATTCCACGGAATCAATGGTGAGGTCAGTGTGCCCGCGTCTTCCAGCGCGCGGGAAAGGTTCACTTCATCAAGACCGCGGCGCTCATACTCGGGCTTGTACAAACGACCGGGCAATACAATCGCAATGAACTGATCGGCCGCCAGAACATTTGTGCCAATCGATGTAGCCAGTGTTGCGGTAATTAACGATGCGGTTGATTTGGCCATCGCCAGTACTGATCGAATCAAGCGTTCCAGCAATCCGCAGCGCTCCATCACCGCACCAAAGGTCATCGCGCAAAATACCAGCCAAACCGTATTGAGCATGCTCGCCATGCCGCCGCGTGACAGCAACTCATCGATTGCGGCAACACCGGATTCGAGCTTGAAACCGCTAAACAGTGCGGTCCAGGCGCCGGAGATCAAGGTGACAAATCGCGAGTGCTCACTTTCACCGACTGAGGTCAGGACGGTTTCGGCCTGAAACACAATGGCAAACACCGCGCCGAGTAAGGCGCCGATCATAATGGTTGGGAAAGCCGGAAAGCGTTTCACGGCCAGTGCAAAAACGACCAGCATCGGAATCAGCAAGTGCCAACCGGTCACAAAATGCTTATCGATTTCTGAGCTGATCATCATCACCGAATCAGTCGGTGCTGCTTCTGTCGTAGAGCCCAAAGCGATGATCGAAAAGACAATCAACGCGATTGCCATGCTGGGTATGGTTGTCCACAACATATGTCGAATATGTGCAAACAGTTCGCTACCAGCGGTGGCGGGAGCAAGATTAGTGGTATCCGAGAGCGGCGAGAGCTTATCGCCAAAGTAGGCGCCCGAGATGACCGCGCCGGCGGTTATGGCCGGGTCCAGGCCTAAGCCCTGGGCAACACCAATCAGGGCGACACCGATGGTGCCTGCGGTGGTCCACGAGCTTCCGGTCGTCAATGCAGTGACGGCGCAGAGCAAGCAGGCGGCCGGATAGAAAAAAGCCGGGCTCAAAAACGCCAGGCCGTATTGGATCATTGTCGGCACCGTGCCGGATAGGATCCAGGTTCCGATTAAGGCGCCCACGGCGAGCAGAATCATGATCGCGCCTAGGGAGATGGATATGCCGTTGACGATGCCTTCTTGTATTTCGTCCCAGGTGATCCGGTTATAGACACCGATAATCGCCGCTAAACCTGCGGCCAGAAGCAAGGCAATTTGGTTTGCACCGTAGGAAGAGTCGGGGCCATACAGGTAAACCGAGGCAGCCAACAATCCAATCAGAAAGAGCACCGGAATGATCGCTTGCAGCAAACTTGGCGCACGCAAATCGCGCTCTGGCAGTGTAGGTATGGACATCAGCACCCCTCAAAATGGTCTGGCCGAGTGTAGCCGCTGCTGGCCAGAACTGCGAGTGCTTCGATAAGCTATTACGAACCCGAATCTGGATGCCCGATGTTTGATTTGCGTGACGCGCTAGCCGCCTATGTGGTCCGTTATCCTGCCGAGAGCGATGTGGTCCGTCTTTTCAGCGAGTTTCTGGGCTCCGATCCGCAGGTTTTTGAACGCAGCCACCCGATCGGCCATTTCACCGGTTCGGCGTGGGTATTGAATAGGGCAGGTACCCATGCCGTACTTATGCTGCATCGAAAGCTTAACCGCTGGTTGCAGCCCGGAGGTCATGCCGATGGCCAAACCGATCTGGCACAAGTCGCACTTCGCGAAGCCGAAGAAGAAACCGGTCTGACTGAATTGCGCGTTTTGCCTGAAATACTCGATTTGGATCGGCACTGGATTCCCGAACGCGGGCAGGGCACCAAACACGAACCGGGACACTGGCACTATGATGTGCGATTTGTTGTTAAGGCCGGTGCCGATGAGAATCTACGCATTAATTCTGAGTCTAAGGAATTACGCTGGATTGCATTAAGTGAAATTGCGGAGCGAGAAGATTTGGATCCGTCGGTTCGACGCATGGTGGGAAAATGCTAGACACATTTAATTAGCAAATAACTCACTTTCGATATCACGAAAGGCCTTGAACTCCAGCGCGTTGCCCGAGGGATCGGAAAAAAACATCGTGCCTTGCTCGCCGATTTGCCCCTTAAACCGGATATACGGTTCGATTAGGAACTTGATGCCCTTGGCCTTGAGGCGATCGGCGAGTTGCTGCCACTCAGGAAAGTTGAGGACAACGCCGTAATGCGGAATAGGCACCGATTTCTCATCGACCGGATTGAGATGATGGTGAACCTTACCGTTTTTGCCCAAGCTCGGATCCAAATGCACCACAAACTGATGACCAAACAAATTAAAGTCGATCCATTCATCGCTGCTGCGGCCTTCACTTAAGCCGAGCACGTCGGTGTAAAAAACGCGTGCTTCAGCGATACCGCGGACCGGCACGGCAATGTGAAATGGAGTCAGGGTCATGGTGAGTTAGCTGTGGGGTGTTTTCGGAGTTTAGCGCATGGTGGGGTGCAGGGTTTGTCATTCCCGCGAAAGCGGGGATCCAGCTTTAGTTTTGATCTTGTTTTAGTTTGGCTTTCTGTGGATCGCAAATGTTCCTATGCGAGCCTCGACATCTCGCGGCGCCCTTTCTATTTCGTAAACCTTCACCGCCCTTGACGCGACTATTTGCCCTTTTGTCGCCACAAAAGGGCAAATACACGCATCGAATGCAACTCGAATAAATGAAAAAGCGTGGGCGTCAATGGATATCAAGAAAAGCAGATTCCCGCTTTCGCGGGAATGACGTACTTGAGGCGACCGACGGAAAAGAAGCGGGCGAACGATCCCCACAAAAACGAACATCAAAGCTGGATACCGGTTTTCGCCGGCATGACAGAAACTTACGTTCGGTGGTATGAGAAGCAATGGCTTTCGCCGGTATGACGGAATTTAACGTCCGTCAGGAAAACAATTCAAAGAAGAATTAAACCCGGCCCGAGAATTCACCAGTGACCGTATTGACCCAAATTTTCTCACCATTGACGATGTACTCAGGAACCATGATCTCCAGGCCGGTGTTGAGTTTGGCTGGTTTCGGACGTTTGGTTGCGCTGCCGCCTTTAAGTTCCGGCGGTGTATCGATGACTTCCAGCACAACGCTCGCCGGCATTTGCAGTGCGATTGGCGCATCGTCGATCAATTGCACATACACGCCTTCAATGCCTTCACTGATGTAGCCTGCGTCATCGCCGACTGCATCGGCGTCCAGGGTGTATTGGGTGAAGTCCTCGATGTCCATGAAGACAAATGCGTCACCATCTTTGTACGAAAACGTGGCTTCACGACGGAGCAGTTCAATTTCTTTCAAATCGTCTTCGGCACGTAGGCTTAAATCAAACTTTACGCCGCCCGGTACGCTGTACATGGTGAAGCGAAAAGTGACATTGCCACCACGGCCCTGAGGAGAGCTGCGTTCGATGCTACGGATTTGGTAAGCGTGGTTGTTATGTTCGATGACGTTGCCACGTTTAATTTCAGATGCTTTCATAAGAACTCGAAAAAGTAAGATTATTTGGGCTGCAGACGAACCGCACCGTCGACTCGAATCGTGGTGCCGTTGATGTAGCGGTTGGTGATTATAAATTCTGCGGTATGAGCAATTTCGGCCGCGGTGCCTAAGCGCGAAGGGAAGGGGATTTGCGCGCACAGGCTTTGATAAACCTGCTCCGGCATGCCTTCGACCATCGGTGTATGAAACACGCCGGGTGCCATGGTCACCACGCGCACGCCGATGCGAGAAAATTCACGAGCCATCGGCAAGGTCATGCCGACTACGCCGCCCTTCGACGCCGAATAAGCGGCCTGACCAATTTGACCTTCGTAGGCTGCAATAGAGGCAGTGTTAATAATCACACCGCGTTCGCCATCGACTCCGGCTTCGTTGTGTTGCATCAAATCGGCAGCGGCTTTAGCGACATTAAAGCTGCCGACCAGATTGACCATCACGGTGCCGGCAAACTGTTTGAGTGGCATAGGGCCTTCGCGACCCAGAACACGTCCGGCGCCCAGGATTCCTGCGCAGTTAATCGCGACATTCAGGCCGCCCATCGACTCTTTGGCAGACTTTAGGTTGGCCGCAACTTGTTCTTCGTTGGTGACATCCGTGTGATAGAAGCTGGCGTTGCCCTCGCCTAATTCGAGTAGGGCGGCTTCGGCGCGTTCGACATTGACGTCCAGCAGAGCGACCTTGGCCCCGCGTTCAACTAAATGCTTGGCGACACCCAGACCCAAACCAGAAACACCACCGGTGATTACCGCACGTACATCGGCCAAATTCATCAGACTCTCCGCAAAACACAAAGGCGGTATTTTAGCCCAAATGCGTGCTCGGAAGCTTTATTCGCATCGTGAGCAAAGTGACTTTTACCCGATATCTGATGCTCAGCCCCGGCACCGCTATGCGCGGGCTACAAGTCGCGCAGATAGAAGCGATTGCAGCCAAAGTGGCCGGTAGCGCCCATCGATTCGGGGATGCGCTTAAACCCACTGCGTTCATAGAGTTTGGCGGCAGCGTCCATTCCAGTGAGGGTTTCCAGATAGCACTGTCGAAACCCGGCCTGCTTCGCAAAATCCAGACAGACCTGCATCATTGCGGCGCCGGCACCCAGGCCGCGAAGCTTTGGAAGAAAATACATCTTCCGGAGTTCACAAATATCCGGGTCGCCATCTTCCAGCGGGGCGATTCCACCTCCACCCAATACAATGTCTTCGATCTCAACCACAAAGTATTTAGCCCGCGGGCGGTTATAGGCCTCAAACATGGCCAGAACTTCTGGATCATGAATGGCAAAGCCCGGGCCGTCCGCACCAAATTCAGGCATCACCGCTTGGATGATTGATTTAATCGCTTCGTTATCGCGCGGCTCGGCCGCACGGATGCTGAAATCGCTCATAAACCGGCCATCGCTAAATTCACCTTGCTGGCGCTGGGGCGGCCCAATAAGTTGGACAACCAGCGACCGGTTTGAACCAACTCATCGAGTTCAACGCCCGTTTCAAAACCCATGCCGTGCAACAGGTAAACGACATCTTCAGTGGCCACGTTGCCACTGGCACCCTTGGCATACGGGCAGCCACCGGTACCGGAAACCGATGCGTCAACCACGCGCACGCCCGCTTCTACGCACGCAGCGACGTTGGCAATCGCCTGGCCATAAGTGTCGTGAAAATGCACGGCCAATGCAGTCATCGGAACTTCATCGGCTACCGCGCGCAACATGGCCACCGCTTTGCGCGGCGTGCCGACGCCGATGGTGTCGCCCAGTGAAATTTCGAAACAACCCATGGCATACATTTTTTTTGCCACGTGTACGACATCGGCAATTGCCACTTCGCCCTGATAGGGACAGCCCAGGACGGTGGAAACATAACCGCGTACGCGAATGCCATCATCTTTTGCACGCGTCATTAGAGGCGCAAAGCGCGCTAAAGACTGCTCAATGCTGGCGTTTATATTCTTCTGGTTGAATTGCTCGGACGCGGCTGAAAAAACCGCGATCTCGGTGACCTTAGCGGCGAGCGCGCGCTCGTAGCCGTACTCATTGGGAACCAGGACGGGATAGCGCGTGTCAGGCCGTCGCACAATGCCCGCGAGCACATCCGCGGCATCAGCGAGTTGTGGAACCCATTTTTCCGATACAAAACTGGTTGCCTCGACACAAGTCAGTCCGGCGGCGGCCAAGCGATTGATTAACTCGATTTTGTCAGCCGTAGCAACGAACGTCTTTTCATTCTGTAGCCCATCGCGTGGACCCACCTCAACAATTTGAATTTTATTCGTCATGACATAGTCCAATCAGTACCGCGTCACTTTCAACAAAGTCGCCCACCTTGCTGCGAACCTCCGCGACTTCGCCATCGCGTGGCGCCTTGAGCGAAAGTTCCATTTTCATCGCTTCCATTACCGCCAGCTCCTGGCCCTCGACGACCTTGTCGCCGACCTGAGTGCTGATCGCAACAATACGACCGGGCATGGGCGCGTGCACCTGATGGCTCAGTAGCGCAGCATCGTCGGATATGTACTCAAAGGCGGGCTTTCGATGCATCGACAGTCGGCGGTTGCCATCGTGAACGCTGACCATCTCACCGGAGACACGGGCTATGTAGCGTTCGGTTTTTTCCGCGACGCTCAGATTGAGTATCGAGTTGATCAGGCTCGCACGGGTCACGCTTACGGTTTGATCGCCCCAGATAATTTCGTAACTGCCCTGATAACCCTGAGCACGCAATTCCAATGTCGTGTCTTCGAGCTCCAGGCGCAGCAAGCGCTCGCCGGCATGCCCCAGACGCCAACCGTCGGCGATTAGCCAGGGTGAATTCGATTCCACACTCAAGTTTGCGCGTTGCTTTTGTGTCGCCTCATCGAACAGCAGGCAGGCAGTTGCCGCTGCCGCAACGATCGGGTCATTGGCGTCGATTGCTGTGGGTAGGCAGGTCTCTAAATGCTGATCTAAGTAACTGGTGTCAATGCGTCCTTCGACAACCAGCGGATGACGAATCAGGCTCTCGAGGAAGCCAATATTCGTTTTGAGACCCTGAATTTCACAGGCGGCGAGCGTGTCGCGCAGCAGGGCAAGTGCTTGTGGCCGATCCGCCGCATGGACAATCAACTTGCTGATCATCGGGTCATAAAAAATGGAGATCGTGTCGCCTTCAATTACACCTGAATCAATGCGCACGCTTTCGCTGGTTGCCGGCAGAGTCAGCTTTTTGATCTGGCCGGATCCGGGCATAAAGTTTTGCGTTGCATCTTCGGCGTAAATGCGCACTTCAATGGCATGCCCGCAGCGCTGGATCTGATCTTGTTTGAGCGGCAATTCCTGACCCGCCGCAACTCGAATCTGCCACTCAACCAAATCCAGCCCGCTAACCATTTCAGTTACCGGGTGCTCAACTTGCAGGCGTGTATTAATTTCCATAAAGAAGAACGCATTGGACTGATCGACGATGAACTCCACCGTTCCCGCATTGCGATAGTCGATTGCCTTGGCTGCCTGAATCGCTGCAGCACCCATGGCCTGGCGCAGCTCATCATTGATTGAAGGCGAGGGCGACTCCTCAATGACTTTTTGGTAGCGGCGCTGGGCCGAACATTCACGCTCATTCAGGTGAATGGTGTTGCCGTGACTGTCAGCAAATATCTGGATCTCGATATGCCGCGGCTTCTCGATATAACGCTCGAGCAGGACTCGGTCCTTGCCGAACGCATTAATGGATTCGCGCTGGCAGCTGAGCAATGCCGATAAAAACTCATCCGAACTGCGCACAATGCGCATGCCTTTGCCGCCGCCACCGTGTGCGGCCTTAATCATCAGCGGGTAGCCGATACGGTTTGCCTCCGCATGCAAATGCTCGGGCTGCTGGTTTTCGTCGGTGTAGCCCGGCACGACCGGCACCTTATGCTCGGTCATTAAGGCCTTGGCACCGGCTTTACTGCCCATTTTGCGCATCGATGCGGCGCGCGGCCCAATAAAGATTAATCCGGCTTTTTCAGCAGCGTCTGCAAAATCAGCATTCTCGGATAGAAAACCATAGCCTGGGTGTATTGCTTGCGCGCCACACTTTTTGGCGACATCAATGATCACATCGCCGCGTAAATAACTCTCGGCAGGGCGCGGGCCGCCAATCAGATAGGCTTCATCGGCTTGCAAAACGTGCTGGGCGTGCGCATCGGCCTCGGAGTAAACCGCTACTGTAGCGATGCCGAGGCGTCGGCACGTGCGCATGATTCTGCACGCAATCTCACCGCGATTGGCAATCAATATCTTATCGAACATCTAGTTTTTCCTTGCCCAATCAGCAGCAGTTTTGTTCAAAAAAGCAGCGATGCCAGCCTGGCCTTCCTCGGAGACGCGTAGTCGTGCAATCAGCGCGGCATTCTCTTGATCAATGCGCTCGGCATTATCTGGGGTCATGCCTGCCATTTTCAGCGCCAGGAACTTGGCCTCTTTTTGCGCAACCGGCCCGCATTTTAGCGACCAATGAATGATGCGTTCGCACTCGGCATCCAGCTCGCCTGCACCAACACATTGGTTCAGCAAGCCGATGCGTTCGGCACGCTGAGCATCAAAAATCTCGGCGCTTTGAAATAGTCGTCTGGCCCAACGGCCGCCAACAGCGGCCAGGACGTACGGTGAGATGACCGCCGGCACTAAACCCAGCTTTGCCTCACTCAGGCTGAACTTTGCACCCTCGACGCCAATCGCCATATCGCAGCAAGCAATTAAGCCGACGCCGCCACCGTATGCTGAGCCGTTAACGCGAGCAATGGTCGGTTTCGGCATAAAGCACAAGCTGCGCATCAGTTCAGCGAGCTTCAAAGAATCGGCAAGATTTTCTGCCTCAGTCGCCGTGGCCATTGAGCGCATCCAGTTAAGGTCGGCGCCGGCAGAAAATGTGCTGCCTTCGCCGCTGAGAACGACGACGCGCACCGAGTCGGAATTTTCAGCTGCCTTCAGTGCGCTGATGAGTTCGGCGATCATTGCATCGTCAAATGCGTTGTGAACCTCAGGCCGGTTTAGATTGATTCGCAGTACCGGACCGATTTGCTCTTGCTTAACTGCGCTCATAATTACATCCGGAATACGCCGTAGCGTCCTTGTTCAATCGGCGCATTCATGCTGGCAGATAGGGCCAGGCCGAGCACGCGGCGCGTCTCGGCAGGATCGATAATGCCATCATCCCAAAGGCGCGCAGTGGCGTAGTAAGGATTACCCTGGTGCTCATACTGGTCGCGAATGGGGGCCTTGAAAGCCTCTTCATCCTCGCTACTCCAGTTTTTTCCAGCCGCTTCAATGCCGTCGCGTTTAACGGTTGCCAGAACCGATGCGGCTTGTTCTCCACCCATCACGCTGATTCGCGAATTAGGCCACATCCACATAAAACGTGCGCCGTAGGCGCGGCCGCACATGGCGTAATTACCTGCGCCAAAGCTGCCGCCGATGACCACCGTGAATTTAGGCACATGCGAGCAGGCAACCGCCGTGACCATCTTGGCGCCGTCTTTGGCGATACCTGCATTCTCATATTTCTTGCCAACCATGAAGCCGGTAATGTTCTGCAGAAACACCAATGGGATATTGCGCTGATTACACAGCTCAATAAAATGCGCCCCTTTGAGTGCGCTTTCAGAAAATAAAATACCGTTATTGGCGATGATGCCGACCGGGTAGCCGTGTATATGCGCGAAACCACAAACCAGCGTTTTGCCGTATCTAGCCTTAAATTCCTGGAATTCTGAGCCATCGACAATGCGTGCAATGATTTCGCGGATATCAAAAGGCCTGCGGGTATCTTTCGGTACCACGCCATATATTTGTTCTGGCGGATAGACCGGTTCACGCGACTGCTGGGTTAGCACGGGGATCTGTTTTTTGCGATTCAGATGCAGGACTACATCACGCGCAATGGACAGGGCGTGTTGGTCGTTTTCAGCGAGATGATCAGCAACACCCGAGACGCTGGTGTGCACTTCGGCGCCGCCTAAGCTTTCCGCATCGACAACTTCACCGGTGGCCGCTTTTACCAGCGGTGGCCCGCCGAGGAAAATGGTGCCTTGATCTCTAACGATAATGCTTTCATCGCACATTGCCGGAACATACGCGCCGCCGGCCGTACAGCTGCCCATGACGACGGCGATCTGTGGGATCCCGGCTGCACTAAGCCGGGCTTGATTATAAAAAATTCGACCGAAGTGTTCTTTGTCCGGGAATACTTCGTCCTGTAGGGGCAGGAATGCGCCGCCTGAGTCGACCAGGTATACGCACGGCAGGTTGTTTTCCAGCGCTATTTCCTGAGCACGCAGATGTTTTTTTACGGTCATCGGAAAGTACGTGCCGCCTTTAACGGTGGCATCGTTTGCCAAAACCATCACTTGCTGGTCATGGACATTGCCGACACCGGCAATCAGTCCGGCACCCGGCGCTGCGCCCTCGTACATTTCCTCAGCTGCCAGGGGCGCGATCGCCAGGAATGGCGAGCCCGGATCGAGTAGGGCTGCAATGCGATCACGCGGCAATAATTTATTTCGCTCAAGATGCTTTGCGCGAGATTTCTCACCACCGCCCTGAGCAACTCGATTCATGCGTTGCTGTAAATCGGCAACCAACGCACTTAAGTGCACAAAGTTGTCAGTGAAGTCTTCAGACTGAACGTCGATCTGGCTTTTGATGACAGGCATAGGTTCGCTTCGATTCCCTTTGTCGGCTAGTGTAAAGCCTGCGATGTGATGATCCTAGGCTAGCTTATAGGTTCGCGCATAAAAAAAGCCGCCGGAGAACCGACGGCTTTTTAATTTCACAAGAATCTGTGAAAGATTAAGCGTCGCCGCCTTCTTCTTTCACTTCTTCTTTAACTTCTTCTACTGCGCCTTCAACGGCTTCAGCACCTTCAACAGCTGCGTCGGCAGCGGCTTCGGCACCTTCAGCAGCTGCTTCGGTTGCTTCAACAGCAACTTCGGCAACTTCAGCGGTGGTGGCTTCAGCAGCAGCAGCGGCTTCGTCAGCGGCGGCGGTAGCTTCTTCAGCTTGCTGTGAGCAGGCTGCCAGTGCGGCACCCAAGATCAGGGCGAGCAGAGTTTTGTTCAACGACATGGTGAATTCCTCAAGTCTAGACTAATTATTTTAAATGTACGCGTACGCGTAGAACGCGCGCTCAATATCATGACAAATTTGTTACAAGAGTCAAGTAATTCCTTATTCTGCCGATAAATATCGGTTAGCCGCCTAACACAGCTCAATGGCAATTGCGGTTGCTTCACCACCGCCGATGCACAATGCGGCCAGACCCCGGCGCTTGCCATTGCGCTGCAAGGCATTTATCAGCGCCACGATTAGACGCGCGCCAGTGGCGCCGATCGGATGGCCTAATGCGCAGGCTCCGCCATGGATATTGAGCTTCTCATGAGCAATGCCGAGTTCTTTGATCGGTGCCATGGCAACCACTGCGAAGGCTTCATTAACCTCAAATAGATCAACGTCGGCGACGTTCCAATCAATTTTTTTCAGCAGTTTTTGAATCGCGGTCACCGGAGCGGTGGTGAACCATTCGGGTTCCTGGGAGTGGGTGGCATGCCCGATAATTCGCGCTAAGGGCTTGATTCCCATAGATTTTGCCGTTTCCGTGCTCATCAACACGGTGGCCGCAGCGCCATCATTGATGCTTGAAGAGCTCGCCGCAGTGATGGTTCCGTCTTTCTTAAAGGCGGCGCGCAAAGTCGGTATCTTTTCAATATTGCATTTGCCCGGCTGTTCATCGGTGTCGTAACTCACGTCGCCTTTGCGCGTAGTTACCGTCACCGGCACGATTTCAGCGGCAAACGCACCGGATGCCTGGGCGGCCAATGCGCGGCGAACCGACTCGGCGGCAAACGCGTCTTGTTCTTCACGGCTAAATTGGTATTTAGCGGCACATAGCTCACCGAACCCCCCCATGGGCTGATTGTCATAGGGGTTAGTCAGGCCGTCATAGGCCATGTGATCGAGCATTTCCGCACTGCCAAAGCGGATGCCCGTGCGTGAGCCATTGAGCAGGTGCGGCGCATTGGTCATGCTTTCCATGCCGCCGGCCACCACGACTTGAGCAGACCCGGCCTTTATCAGGTCGTGGCCGAGCATCACCGCTTTCATGCCCGAGCCGCAGACCTTATTGACCGTGGTTGCACCGGCAGCAATCGGCAAGTTAGCACCGAGTGCGGCCTGGCGGGCAGGTGCCTGTCCTAATCCCGCAGGAAGTACGCAGCCCATAATGACTTCGTCAACTTGTTCTGGTTTGACTCCGGCATGTTCCAAGGCACCTTGAATTGCGGTTGCACCCAAAACGGTCGCGGGAACACCCGTGAACTGACCCAGCATGGCGCCTAAGGCGGTGCGCTTAGCACCGACGATGACGATATCGGACATTTGAACTCCTGAAATATAGTTGGCCTAAGCCTTAAATTATCCTCTGACACGGCGCACACGCCAAGTCAGGGGGTATTCTTACTCGCGGCCTTCAAATAATTCGCGGCCGATCAGCATGCGGCGAATCTCGTTGGTGCCCGCACCAATGGCGTATAGCTTGGCGTCACGGAGAATCCGGCCGGTTGCGTACTCATTGATGTAACCGTTTCCGCCGAGTGTTTGGATTGCCTCTAGCGCAACTTGCACGGCTGCCTCGGTCGCATGTAACAGACAACTAGCCGGGTCAATACGGGACTGGTTCCCTGAGTCGTAGTCGCGCGCGACTTGATAGGCGAATGCCCGCGAGCTTTGCAGGCTGGTATACATGTCGGCGATTTTCGCCTGCATAATGCCGAAACTTCCGATTGCGGCATCAAACTGTTTGCGTTCCTGCGCATAAGCTAACGCGATATCAAAACCGGCTTGCATCAGACCCAGAGGACCGCCCGTCAGAACCAGGCGCTCGGTGTTTAAGCCCGACATCAGAACCTTAACGCCCTGATCGACTTCACCGAGGATGTTCTCATGCGGGATCTCACAGTCTTCAAATACCAACTCGCACGTGTTCGAGCCACGCATACCGAGTTTGTCGAGCTTTTGCGCCGTGCTGAATCCTTTCATTCCGCGCTCAACAATAAAAGCGGTCATGCAGCGCGAGCCAGCGGACTTATCTGCAGTACGCATATACACGATAAGCACATCGGCTTCAGGGCCGTTGGTGATCCACATCTTGTTACCGTTGGCCACCCAGTGGTCACCTTTCTTGACCGCGCGGCAGGCCATCGATCCGACAACGTCCGAACCCGCTCCGGGCTCGCTCATGGCTAAAGCGCCTTTGAACTCTCCTGTGCACAGTTTCGGTAAATATTTGCGTCGCTGGCTGTCGTTGGCGTTTGCGTAGAGATTGGACACGCAAAGATTGGAGTGCGCGCCATAGCTCAGGCCGACTGAACCGGAGGCCCGGGAGATTTCTTCCATCGCGACCAAATGCGCCAGATAGCCCAAGCCGGAGCCGCCGAATTCGGCAGGAATGGTCATACCTAAAAGACCCATTTCACCGAGTTTTGGCCACAAGTCCTGAGGAAACTCATTGTCGTGATCAATTGCTTCGGCTCGTGGTGCGATCTCTGTTTCGGCAAAACGCTTTACTGCTTCGCGCAATGCGTCCAGATCTTCGCCCAACGGAAAATGGCGCATACAAAATCTCCAAATTTAAGTCGCCACGTTAACAAACGACTGGTGAAACTAGAATTCACAAAAAAGGCCGGAGCAAAATCCGGCCTTTTCAGGGTTAGGCGCTACGGCGACCCTGGAATCGCGGTGCGGGTACACCGAGATGGGGCAGACGAAGCTTACCGATGGTGTTGATTCGCTCTTCGCCCATCAAATCAGCAGCCTTGAAGGTCGGAATCTTGTCGCGCTGTGAAATTTCAAAAATACGTCCCAAATTGTAATAGATGGTACGCATCATGCGCATGGCGCGTTCACGGTTATAGCCGTCAATTTCGAGCGACACATTCATCAAGCCGCCGGCATTTACAGCGTAATCCGGTGCGTACAAGATGCCACGCTTTTCGACTTCCAATCCGATTTCATCATTGGCAAGCTGATTATTGGCCGCGCCGCAGATGATCTTGCACTTCAAACGCGGCAAGGTGTTTTCATTAACCGTGCCACCCAGCGCCGTCGGAGAATAGACGTCCGCATTAACGTCATAAATCTCATCGAGACCAACGGCTTCACAGCCGAATTCATCAACTGCGCGCTTCACAGATTCTTTATTGATGTCAGTGACAAATACTTTGGCGCCGCGTTCGCTCAGCAGCTTCACGAATTCCATTCCGACATGGCCTACACCTTGTACAGCGTAGGAATACTTACCCACGTCTTCGTTGCCGAATTTGTGATTTAGCGAAGCCATCAAGCCCTGCAAGGTGCCATAGGCGGTAAATGGCGATGGGTCGCCGGAGCCGCCGTGAACTTGATGCACACCTGTAACGTATTCGGTCTCGCGGAACACATATTCCATGTCATTGACGTCAATTCCGACGTCTTCGGCCGTGATGTAACGACCATTGAGCGAATTGACGAAGCGTCCAAACGCTCGAAATAGTGCTTCCGATTTGTCGTTATTGGGATCGCCGATAATGACTGCCTTGCCGCCGCCCAGATTTAACCCGGCGACTGCTGCCTTGTAGGTCATGCCACGCGACAAACGCAGCACGTCATTGATTGCTTCTTGTTCAGTCGCATAGGGCCACATGCGTGTACCGCCGAGGGCCGGGCCGAGGACCGTGTTGTGGATGGCGATGATGGCTTTCAGGCCAGCATCTTTGTTATGGCAGAAGACAACTTCTTCGTGGCCGGTCTTGGCGATAGTTTCAAAAATCATTAAACAGCTCCGATTCGCTGAGTGAACTGGTAGGCGTGGTGTTACTTAGGCCTGATTCATTGTGAAAAATCCGGATCCGGCTGCAGGGGTCCGTTCAGGGCCGGGAGCAGGTAGGAAGCCGGTTGTGGCTTTCGGCCGAGCTAAAAATGAGCAAGGCAGTCCGCTATTTTAAATGAAATGGCGGCAAAGCGCGCTAGTCAGATTTGGCACAGTTTGTATTTCCGTCACATATTGCGAATAGTGGCTTGTCGAATCCAAAGCGTCATAATCCATTTTTCGCCCGCCCGTACGGGCTCTCCGGTATGAATGGAGCTGCTTTTGGGCTTGCCGTCCGCACTCAGATTCTCAAAAATCAGGACCGAACCGGCTTCGGGTTCAATTTCCAGGTTGAGGTCAGGGAATCGAGTGCTTCCACCGCTTTGTACCGGATTTAAATAGGCAATCGCAGTTTTTTGTCGATCTCCCGGTCCACCGGCCGAGACGCTGATATATTCGCTGGGTGGTAAATAGTCTCGATGCGGAAAATACTCCTGCCCAGGTTGGTAGCGCAGCACGACCGCAGATTCTGCATAACTTAGAGGCAATTCAGCTAGGTCGCACATTCGCGATTGCAGGACCAGCAGAGCGGGGTCCTCCATTGGCGGAAACAGCACTGCGTCATTACTCGTACGTTCCCGGCTGCGTTTCATGCTGCCTTCTTCTGCATAGGTCTTCGATGGGTGTAAATAGGGCAGCCCGGTCAAGCGGATAAACTCGCACTCCTCATCGCTGAACACTTTATCGAACACGTGGACCGCCGGGTCCGGGCACAAAATGCGCTTGATCGGCGCATCGGCGAAGAGCGAAAGCAGGGGTATTGGAAGGTCGGGAATAGTGTCTAGTTTTCGTGGCTGCCAGAATTGCGTCAGTGGCCGTCGATCGGCGGAGCTGAGCTTATGCCGGCCTTGATTAGCCAGCAAGGTAAACATCGAGCGAGCCAGCTCCGGATTGGCTTGGCAACCCACGCCTTGCTGGATGCGGCGGGCCAACAGGCCCATGGCTACGGCATCGCCTTGTGCTGCAGCCATTTCAAAACATTGGGTCGAGGCTTGATCGTCTTGACCGCTTAACAGCAGCCCCATTGAGCGAAGTGCTGGCCGGTGACCTTTTTGCGCAGAGCGGTGCAAATGCACTGCTGACTTCACCTCATCCAATGGTGCAAGCACGCCGCTCAGACATAATTGTGATTTGAGCAGGTGTGCCGCAGGCTGATCGGCATCGAGCGCGCGGTTTAGCCACTTGAGAGCTTCTTCCGTCCGCCTTTGGTCTTCGAAGTCAAAAATAAAGTGCCGTGCCAGATCATTCATCGCATCCGCCAGACCCATCTCAGCGGCCTGTGTCACCCAACGGAGACCCTGTTCGAGGTCGCGCGCAGCAACAGCGGCTCGACCTCGCTGCCAAAGCTCAATACTTTTTTCGTGTGCGCCTAAACCCATAGGCTCTAAGCATATCAGCGCCACTAAACGATTGGCACGCTCTGGACTGACGCGGGGAAAGGTTACAATGGGGTACGTATTTTAAAAGGTTCGAAATGAGCACACCCGCTAGCCAAGTCCCCGATCTGCAGACGGCCAAGTCGCCGCTGCGTTTTGTTACTGCTGCCAGTTTGTTCGATGGTCATGACGCGGCAATCAATGTGATGCGACGCCTTATTCAAGGTCAGGGTGTGGAAGTGATCCATCTGGGCCATAACCGAAGTGTTGAGGATGTGGTCCGCGCAGCCTTGCAAGAAGATGCCGATGGTATTGCCTTAAGTTCCTATCAGGGCGGGCACACTGAGTACTTCAAATACATGGTCGACATGCTTAAAGAGCGTGGCGCCGGGCATATTAAGGTTTTCGGTGGTGGTGGTGGGACCATCACGCCGGAGGAAATTACCGAGCTACAAGCCTACGGAGTCGAGCGGATATACCATCCGAATGACGGCATGCATCTGGGGCTGGTGGGCATGATCGAAGATCTGGTGCAGCGTGCTGCCAAGGCAAAAATCGAAAGTGAAGTGCCTAAAACGATCAATAGCGAACAAGAAATATCCGTTGGTCGCATGCTTTCAGCCATTGAAGACGGACTGCTGGATGAGTCGGATTTAGCCAAGTTGCGCGAGCAGTGGCAGCTAGCCGGCGGCAAAACGCCGGTAATTGGGCTGACCGGTACCGGCGGCGCAGGCAAATCCTCGGTCACCGACGAGCTGTTGAATCGATTCTTGCAGCAATTTCCAGAGATGCGGATTGCGGTGATTTCGGTTGATCCGACCCGTCGTCGGACCGGCGGGGCATTGCTGGGTGACCGAATCCGGATGAACTCGCTCCGATCACCTCGCGTATTTATGCGCTCGATGGCAACGCGTCGCCAACATGTCGCGACCAACGCGGTGCTCACCGACTGCATTGCATTCTTGCGCTCGTTGGATAATGACCTCGTCATCGTCGAAACCGCAGGCATCGGTCAAAGTGACTCGGAAATTGTCGACATGGTCGATTTCCCGATTTATGTGATGACCTCGGATTACGGCGCAGCAAGTCAGTTAGAGAAGATCGACATGATCGATTTTGCCGAACTGATAGTGCTCAATAAGTACGATAAGCGTGGCGCTGAAGATGCACTACGTGACGTACGCAAGCAGTGGAAGCGCAATCGCGTGGCCTTCAAGATGGCCGACGAAGATATCCCGGTTTATCCAACCATTGCATCTCAGTTCAACGATCCGGGTGTGACCTGGATGTTTGTGAACTTATGCCGATTGCTGCGTGAAAAACTCGAACTGCCAGAAACCGCGTGGACCCCGCAAATCAATCCAAGCCTGAAAGAGCCGCGCGCAACGGTATTAATTCCCGGCGCAAGAGTGCGCTATTTGGCAGAAATTGCCGAGCAGGGTCGATCGATTAATCAGAGTCTGAAGACGCAAGCTGAGGCGGCGGATCGAGCTCAAGCGATGTGGATGGCGCTCAAGGAGCTTGAGGACGATAAATTGCCGAAGCGATTGGCGGTGTATGAGCCTGCCGATCTGCAGGGATTGTCTGATCGATCGCTACAGGTTTTGCGTCAACGCTATAACGACGCAATGGCCGCGCTCAGTGCAGACTCAGTTCGCTTGCTGCGCGAGTGGCCGGATCGCTTGAAAGCGATCACCGAAGAGGTCAATGAGTATCAGGTGCGCGATAAGTTAATTCGCGTCGAAAATTATCGTGACTCGCTGAGCCACCAGAAGATTCCGAAAATTGCAGCGCCCACTTATCAAAGCTGGGGTGAGCTGCTCACCTTCTTGCAAAAGGAGAACCTGCCGGGTTCATACCCGTACACCGCAGGTGTCTATCCGTACCGTCGTAGTGGTGAGGATCCGATTCGTATGTTTGCCGGCGAGGGTACTCCCGAACGTACCAATCGTCGTTTCCACTATTTGAGCCAGGGCCAGGAAGCAGCGCGGCTTTCCACTGCGTTCGACTCGGTGACCTTGTATGGCGAAGACCCGGCAAAGCGCCCGGATATTTACGGCAAGATCGGCAACTCCGGGGTGTCGATTGCGACCCTCGATGACATGAAAAAACTTTATTCAGGTTTTGATCTGTGTTCGCCAACGACGTCGGTTTCGATGACGATCAATGGGCCCGCGCCGATCATTCTCGCGATGTTTATGAATACCGCGATCGACCAGCAGGTTGAAAAATACCTGAAGGCAGATGCCAAGCGTTGGGCCGGGGCACAAAGGAAAATTGAAGCGCTGTTTGCGGGCAAGCAGCGTCCCCAGTACGCCGGCGATTTACCCGCCGGCAGTGATGGCGTGGGTTTAGCGCTGTTGGGTGTGAGCGGCGATCAGCTGGTGGATGCTGAAACCTATGAGCGGATTCGTGCCGAGACGATGGCTTCGGTTCGCGGTACGGTTCAGGCCGATATATTGAAAGAGGACCAGGCTCAGAACACGTGCATATTCAGCACCGAATTCGCGCTTCGAATGATGGGCGATATTCAGCAATGCTTTGTTGAAAATAAAGTGCGCAATTTTTACTCGGTCTCCATCTCCGGTTACCACATAGCCGAAGCCGGTGCGAACCCGATTTCACAGTTGGCTTTCACGCTGAGTAATGGATTTACGATCGTCGAGTACTACCTTGCTCGCGGCATGAAAATTGATGACTTTGCTCCAAACTTGAGCTTTTTCTTTTCAAACGGAATGGACCCGGAGTACACAGTGATCGGTCGCGTAGCCCGACGCATCTGGGCGCGAGCCATGCGCGAGCGTTACGGCGCCTCCTCGCGCAGCCAAATGCTCAAGTACCATATCCAGACGTCCGGACGTTCCTTGCATGCGCAGGAGATTCAGTTCAATGACATTCGCACGACTTTGCAGGCGCTCTACGCCTTGTTCGATAACTGCAATAGTCTGCACACCAATGCCTACGACGAAGCAATTACGACGCCGACCGAAGAGTCGGTGCGGCGTGCAGTAGCGATTCAAATGATTATCAATAAAGAGCTGGGTCTGAACTTCTGCGAAAACCCCTGGCAGGGAAGTTTTGTCGTCGACTATTTGACCGATATGGTCGAAGAAGCGGTCTACAAGGAGTTTGAATCAATCTCCGAGCGCGGCGGGGTACTCGGGGCGATGGACACCATGTATCAGCGCAGCAAGATTCAGGAAGAGTCCCTTTATTACGAACAGAAGAAACACGACGGCAGTTTGCCTCTGGTCGGCGTCAATACATTTCTGGCTCGAGAACACGGCGGCGAAGTGATTACTGACATTGAGTTGATCCGCTCAACCGAAGGCGAAAAGTCGCAGCAAATTCAAAATGTAGGCAGCTATCAGGCCAATCGCAATGCGAGTACGCAGTCGGGTTTGAAGTCGCTGCAGAGTGCTGCGCGAGAGCGGGAGAACATTTTTGTTCAACTGCTTGAGGCCGTTAAAACGCATAGCCTGGGTCAAATTAGTCATGCTCTGTATGAAGTGGGTGGCGAATATCGGCGCAACATGTAATTTCTATGGATCGGTACGCAACTTTTATTGGAGTGATGTGGTGCGCAAATTTCTGATTTTGATTGCCCTGGGCTGGTCCCTTAGCGCCTGTTCGACGATGAACAAGAATGAGTGCAACACCGCCGATTGGCGGGCGATCGGCTATGAGGACGGGGTCGAAGGCAGAAGCGGTTCGTACTTGAGCAAGCACCGGAAGGCCTGTGCCAAGCATGAAGTGACACCGCAGGCCGAAACCTACTATCAGGGCCATGCACGTGGTGTTCGGATTTATTGCAGGCCGCAAAATGCATTTTTAGTGGGTCGTCGGGGTTCTACTTACCAGGGCGTCTGCCCCGAAGAAATGGCTGCAGACTTTGAGTTCGAATATTCACGCGGTTACGCGATTTATACGATGGAGCGCCGTTTCAGCCAGCTCGGCGAAAACATTAGGGGTGAACAGCTGGCGATTGATCACGCGCGCACGCGTATCAATGAGATCGAGTATCTGCTGGTGCAGGGCGTCGAAGGTAAGTCACAAAGAACCACTCTGGTGCTGGAGATGCGTGATCTGAAGAAACAAATAGATGAGCGCATCTTTGCCATTGATCAGATGGGTCTGGAGATGCACGCGCTGGAAATGCAAATCGAAGAAGCGCTCAACGGAAATTAATCAACGCGAGGATGATGCCTAGGCTTCATCTTCCGGTTTTTTCTGCGTATCCGCCGACTTCCGCACTTTGTAGTACCAATACAGCAAGGCGCCGCTGACCAAGACGAGTGTGACCATCGCCGCGCCGATGAACCACTGCAATTGGTCCAGCAGGTCCATCATTTTGTCGGGTGATTCAACGCCTTGCGTATCGATTTGATAATTCAACCAACGATGAAAGGCGTAAAGGGAGAATCCGCCCATCGCAATGATGGCGATCAATGCGCGTTTCCAGGTTGTTTTGCTCAAGTCCTTCATCGTCGAATCGTTCTTTCTATCAAGTCGAATTAGTCAGGGTCGTAATCTAAGAGTGTGGCGAGCCAGCGCTCAGCCTGCTGCAGGCTAACAGCTTTCCTTCCGGCGTAGTCGACAACTTGTTCCTTGCTCAGACGACCGACGACAAAATACTGACTATCGGGGTGTGAGAAGTAGGTGCCGGATACCGAGGACGCAGGAAACATCGCGAAATTCTCGGTCAGCTCAAGGCCGATATTCTGAGACACGTTGAGTAAGCTAAATAACGTCTGCTTTTCACTATGCTCCGGGCAAGCAGGGTAGCCCGGCGCGGGTCGAATGCCCTGGTATTGCTCGCTAATTAGTTCCTCGTTGGTCAGGCCCTCGTCGGCGGCATAGCCCCAGAGCTCCGTGCGTACTTTGCGATGCAGCCACTCGGCACACGCCTCGGCCAGGCGATCAGCCAGAGACTTGAGCAATATCGCGTTGTAGTCGTCGTGTTCGGCTTCAAATTGGGCCACCCGGACATCGAGATTAATCCCTGCATTGACCGCAAAAGCGCCGATCCAATCATTCTTTTGTCCATTGACCGGAGCAATAAAATCGGCCAGACACAGATTGGGCCGTTCGGCCGGTTTGTCGGCTTGTTGCCGCAGATAGTGGAGGGTGGCGATCTGTTTCTGCGCATCATTCAGATCGTAAATGTGTATGTCGTCACCGTCACTGGCTGCTGGCCACAAACCGGCGACGGCTTTGACGTGTACCCATTGCTCTTCAACGATGCGGTCAAGCATCGCGTTTGCATCATCGAATAATGAGCGCGCATGGCTTCCGACCAATTCGTCCTGCAAAATTTGCGGGTAGCGGCCGGAAAGCTCCCAAGTCTGGAAGAACGGCGTCCAATCGATATAGTCCCGAAGCTCGGCAAGCGGAACTTCGTCAAAAACGCTTAGGCCCGGTTTGCGCGGTTGATGCGTCGTGTAGCTGCGCCAGTCGGCTTTGTAGGGTTTTGCACGTGCCTGGGCCAACGAGAGCAGGGGCTTGGCGTCAGATTTTTGCGCATGTCGTTTTCTGACATCATCATAATCGCGATTTATGGCCTCGACGAAAGGCCCGCGTAAGCCGGGGCTTAACAAGGATTGTGCAACGCCAACCGCGCGTGATGCATCTTTAACCCACACGACGGGTTGATCGTAATGCGGGGCGATTTTTAAGGCAGTGTGCGCGCGACTGGTGGTCGCGCCGCCGATCAGTAGCGGCAGATCCATCTTCTGAAGGCGCATTTCGCGCGCAACATGACTCATCTCTTCTAAAGAGGGAGTAATTAATCCGGACAGGCCGATGAGATCCGCACCATGCTGTTTGGCAGCATCAATTATTTTCTGCGATGAAACCATCACGCCCAAGTCGATGATCTCAAAGTTATTGCACGCTAAGACTACGCCCACAATGTTTTTGCCGATGTCGTGCACGTCGCCTTTGACGGTGGCCATAATGATTTTCCCATTGGATTGACGGGTTCCACCATCGGCTTTCTTTTGTTCTTCAATAAAGGGAATCAGGTGGGCGACCGCTTTTTTCATGACGCGGGCAGACTTCACCACTTGCGGCAAAAACATTTTGCCCGAGCCGAACAGATCGCCGACTGTGTTCATGCCGTGCATCAACGGGCCCTCAATAACCTTGAGTGGCTGATCAACGCTGAGCCGGGCCTCTTCTGCATCTAATTCGATGTAGCGATCAATGCCGTGGACTAAGGCGTAGGACAGGCGCTGGTTAACATCGGCTTCGCGCCAGCTCAGGTCTTCCTGTCGGCCTTCGCTGCCTTTGCCGCGATGCTTTTCCGCGAGTTCGAGCAGGCGCTCGGTGGCGTCGGCACGGCGATTCAACACCACATCTTCAACAGCCGTTCTCAGTTCGTCGCTGATCTCATCATAAATGCTCAGGGCACCCGCATTGACAATACCCATATCCATGCCGGCGCGGATGGCGTGAAAAAGGAAAACGGAATGGATCGCCTCGCGCACCGCATTATTGCCGCGAAATGAAAACGACACATTGGATACACCACCGGAAATATGGGCTAAGGGGTGTCTCTTTTTTAGCTCGCGTGCCGCATCGATAAAGGCGACCGCGTAATTATTGTGCTCATCGATGCCCGTGGCGACAGCAAAAATATTCGGATCAAAAATGATGTCTTGCGGGGCCACCCCGACTTGATCGACTAAGAGTGCGTACGCCCGGCTACTGATTTCGACCTTGCGTTGCAATGTGTCCGCTTGACCCTGCTCATCGAATGCCATGACGACCATCGCAGCGCCATAGCGTTTAATTAACCGGGCTTGCTGCAGAAAACTTTCTTCGCCCTCTTTAAGTGAGATCGAATTTACAATAGCCTTGCCCTGGACATTCTTCAGCCCGGCTTCGATAACCGACCACTTCGAGCTGTCGATCATGATCGGGACGCGAGCAATATCCGGCTCAGATGCGATCAGGCGCAGGAAGCGTTGCATCGCTGCTTCCGAATCGAGCATGCCTTCGTCCATGTTGACGTCAATGATCTGCGCCCCGTTTTCTACCTGATGGCGGGCCACGACCAGCGCTTCATCGAATCGATTTTCCAGAATCAATTTCTTAAATTGTGCTGAGCCGGTGACATTGGTGCGCTCACCGACATTGACGAAATTGGTGGAAGGGCTGATGACAAATGCTTCCAAACCACTCAGGCCGGTATATGCTGGTTCGACAATGGCTTCTCGCGGTTTCAGCCCATTCATAGCTGCAGCGATGGCGCGGATATGTGCAGGCGTCGTGCCGCAGCAGCCTCCGACAATATTGAGGAATCCGGCCTCGGCGAACTCGCGCAGAACAGAACCGGTTTGTTCGGGTGTTTCATCATAGTCGCCGAATGCGTTCGGTAAGCCTGCATTTGGATGACAGCTAATGTGGCAATCGGCTAAACGCGAGAGCGTGTCGATATGGGGGCGTAAATCCTTCGCTCCAAGCGCGCAGTTAAGGCCGATACTCATGGGCTCGGCATGGCGCACGGAATACCAGAACGCCTCCGCAGTTTGCCCTGAAAGCATACGTCCGGATAGATCGGTAATCGTTCCGGAAATCATAATCGGGAGCCGCGACTGACGTGACTCAAACTCCAGGTCGATCGCAAAAAGCGCGGCTTTTGCATTGAGCGTGTCGAATATCGTTTCGACCATCAGGACATCACAGCCGCCTTCAATTAAACCGCTAACAGACTCACGGTAGTTGCGGACCAGCTCGTCAAAATCGATATTCCTGAATCCGGGGTCGTTGACTTCCGGGCTGATCGACGCAGTGCGCGAGGTCGGGCCGAGTACGCCAATTACAAACCGCGGTTTTTGCGGGTCTTGTGCTTCTACTTCATCGCATGCCGCCCGGGCCAGCCGGGCCCCTTGCAGATTCAATTCATAGGCAAGATGCTGGAGTTGATAGTCGGCCTGCGAAAGTTGCGTTGAGTTAAAAGTATTGGTTTCGATTAGGTCGGCACCTGCGCGCAGGTATTCAAGATGGATATCTCGAATTGCAGCGGATTGGGTCAAACTCAATAGATCGTTATTGCCTTTTTGATCTGTTCCGCATCCGCACTGTGCATGGTGCTCGTGGCCTTCAGAAAATTTCAGTCCGTCGTAGCCGCTGGCAAATCGATCACCACGATAATCGGCCTCAGTAAAGCGTCGCGCCTGGATCATGGTACCCATTGCACCATCGAGGATCAGGATGCGCTGGCTAAGTGCCAGTTCGAGCTTCGCGACACGAGGGGGGTTGTGCCATGGGAGTTTGTTCATGGTTTGCTGGCAATGAGGCTGATTACTTCAAAATTCGGAGGGCGTTTTTCACGGGTGACCACTTCACAGTGTTCGAGGATCAGGCCTGATTTTTCGACAAAGCGGTGCAACTCCTTCTGACTGAAGCCCAAATTGATGTGGTCATAAGGAGCTACCGCTGATCGGTGCTCGTGCTTGGCTAAACAGCTGATTAAAAGCTTGCCCTTTGGTTTTAGTACGCGAGCCGCCTCGGCAACCGACTGCGCGGGTTTGTTTGCATAAACTAATGCGTGCATCAGGATGACAAAGTCAAAGCTCTGGTCGGCAAACGTAAGGGCGTGCATATCGCCTTCAAGAACTTCAACATGTGTGTATTTTGAAAGTCGTTCGCGCGCAGCGGCGACGACTTTTGCGCTTGAATCGATGCAGACATATCGCTGGGCATGCGGTGCCATTAACTCGGCGAGCACCCCATCTCCGGAAGCGATGTCGAGGACGTGATTGGGCGACAAAAGGGGAAGGGCTGAGCGAGCCAGGGCCTCCCAGGTGCGGCCAGGCGAGTAATGCCGCTCCATATCACCGGCCACCGAGTCTGCCCAGTTCTCATCAGCTGCGCGGCGCGCCATAACAATGGGAAGGCGTTCGGCATCTTGTCTCAGCAGCGGGTCATCGGTTCCTTCACTTAATGTTTGCCATAATGCGGCTTCGGCCCGATCCATTGCGTCGTTGAAGCGGTAATAGGCCGAAACGCCGGCGCGACGATCTTTGACGAGATCGGAATCCTTGAGTTTAGCCAGATGTGTGGAAACCCGTGGCTGCGCCAGGCGGGTAATGGCAGACAACTCGGCCACGGTAAGCTCTTCGCGTTCGAGCAGCGCCAGAAGTCTTACCCGGGTAGGGTCGGCAAGAACCTTAAAACAGTCCGACCAAGCCTCAAGGTCCACGATATATCCTTTTATCCGCATTTAAAGATAAAAGAGTACGGGCAAGGTTTGGTGCGGTCAAGGCTGATTTTGCTTTATCCATCCGATTGCGTATGTTCGTGGGTTAAAATGAGCGCTGGCTTTGCCATCACATGATCAGAAATTTTTAATTTTGGGGAGATTTATGGACTTTCGTTTCACCGAAGAGCAGTTAATGATTCAAGATGTGGCGCGCCGCATTGCTCAAGAAAAAATCGCCCCGAGTGCCGAGCACTTCGATAAGAGTGGCGAGTTTCCACTGGAGAATATCCGCATGCTGGGTGAAAACGGCATGATGGGTATTGAGGTTCCGCCGGAATTTGGCGGGTCGGGCATGGATCCGATCAGCTATGTGTTGGCGATGATCGAAATTGCTGCAGCCGATTGTGCTCACTCCACCATTATGTCGGTGAATAACACTCTCTATTGTCAGGGCCTGTTGAAGTACGGAACCGAGGCGCAAAAAACAAAGTTTGTCGAGCCAATCGCTTCAGGCAAGGCAATCGGCGCCTACGCATTGACTGAGCCACAGTCGGGCTCAGATGCATCAGCGATGCGCTGCCGGGCGATTTTGGCCGATGATGGCAGCCACTATGTGGTCAACGGCAAGAAAAGCTGGATTACTTCAGGTCCGGTGGCTAAGTACATCATGCTGTTTGCTGTTACCGATCCGAGCAAAGGAACTAAAGGCATCAGCGCGTTTATGGTTGATGCCGAGCGCGAAGGGTTTTTCCGCGGCAAGACCGAACCCAAGCTGGGAATCAGGGCGTCGGCGACCTGTGAAATTGAATTCCAAGACTATAAGCTGCCGGTCGAAGATCGGATCGGTAAAGAAGGCGAAGGCTTCAAGATAGCGATGAGCGTGCTTGATGCGGGACGCATCGGTATTGCGTCACAGGCGGTCGGTTTAGCACGTGCTGCGTATGAAGCGACCATCGCCTATGTGCAAGAGCGCAAAGCATTTGGCCAGCCGATTGGTAGCTTTCAAATGACCCAATCAAAAATTGCCGATATGAAGTGCAAGTTAGATGCCGCCTATTTGCTGACCCTTCGTGCCGCAGCCGCCAAGG
>CBDUOG010000027.1:0-25678 GCA_965368785.1 uncultured Gammaproteobacteria bacterium
TCCGCCAGATGCATCGCGGTGGCCTGCGTTTCCTGCGCCGCCGCTGCGACTTGTACGGCTGTTTCGTTAATCGTCGATACCAGGTTTCGCAGCGCGTCAACGGCGAAGTTAATCGAGTCAGCGATCGCGCCCGTGATGTCTTCGGTCACCGTCGCTTTTACGGGTAAGTCACCATCAGCCAGGGATCCCATTTCATCCAGCAAGCGCAAAATAGCTTCCTGGTTTCGTTGGTTTAATTCCGTTGCCAGGCGCTCACGTTTGCGGCCTTCACTAAAGAATGAAACCAGCAAGCCGATCAACGAAACGATTAGCGCAATCGCGCCACCGACGGCTATATAGTTGTTAGGGAATAAACGCTGAAGATTGATGTTCTGGATTGCCTTACCCAAAACCTTCGCTTCATCCAGCAATACGCCGGTCTGTGTTGCCAGACGCAAACCCGATTCCTGCACCGCAGCGACGTTCGGCGCTTCGCGACTCACCTCGTCGAGCTGCACTTTAGCTTCTTCGTACACCCGGATTGCTTCGTCCACCGCATTTATTGATGCGGCGCTGGTAACGCGGCTTACATTGAGGTCCGGGTTACCTTGCTTAAAGCCATTGAGCACCGAGTTAAATAAGTTTTCATCGCGGGTCAGCTTGGTCAGCGCAGCCTCGCTGTTCTCACCGCCGGCTAGAATTTCCGTCACGCTTTGCGCCATACGGTTGGCAATAACCACCTGACGGTTGGCCAAGCTGATCTGCGACGCCGGTGCGTTGGCATCGGCCAGCGACTTCACCACTTCGTCGAGGCGCGCCGAGAGCCGCGGCACGTTATTGACAAAGGACCGGCCGGTTTTTACTACCGACAACAACTGCTCTCGACTGGAGACAATTCGGTCGGCATCGGTTGAGGCAGCGTTCCATGCCTCTTCAAGGCGATTTACCGAAGCGGACGCAAGTGGCGCCATCTGGTCGTTTTTGTAGCCATCGACGTTTTCATCGATGCTGCCGATACTCAGCGCCTGCACCACTGACTGCAGTCGCGAGGAAGATTCGGCCAGCTTGGCGAACGCAGCCTCGTCACCGTCGGCGGCCAGCTGAGCAAAGTTACCCAGTCGCTGGGACTCCACCTGCACTTCCGCAGCCAGCAGCTCGGCATTCACCTCTTTGGCATCCAGATACGACTGGAACGCGAAGTTGGCACCGAAGATAACAACGGAAAGCAGCAGAATTAATACCCATAAGCGGGTACCGAGTCCGCTGATGCGTTGACCTAAATTAGTGGATGTCGCGCTCATGATTTAACCCTTATTTCTGTATTTTGGTTTTTTCTTACCCGATTCATTTAGGCTGCTGCCTGCCTGAATTCCGGTGTTCGTGTCAGTGTCGACATACTGAAAACACCGTAGGTGATTTCTCCTAATCGATATGCATCAACGACAAAGTTGGCATACCGCCCTTCCATGTTTTCCAGCGGACAGCGATGACTGTCGTTAAATACGCGTTGTCCGAACAGCTCATCAATCACAATCGCCACATTGCCACCGGGCTGCCTGATGACTAGCGCCCGTTGCCCCTCGTTAACCACCGTGCGTTCGCCCTCAAGAAACAAACGCAAGTCGACAACTGGAAATAAGTTGCTGCGCGCATTGGCCACGCCAAGCATCCACGGCTGTGCGCCGGGAACCGGGGTGATCGCCGGCAAATTTAAGATTTCCAGGACATCATCGAACGCCGCAACCAAGCGCCGCTTACCAATCCGGAAGCCCACGCCACGCCAATGCCCCGGTGCCTCGACCAATTCCGGCCGACCGGGCTCATGCACCAAGGAGCGGCGCTCGTAATCCAAAAGCACTTGAAAGGGATCGACTGCTGATCGTTTTTGCGGTTTAGCCACCGGTTAACTCCCGCTGACAAACTTGCGGATGGTGTCGAGCAGCTCATCGCGCGTAAATGGCTTGGTCAGATATTGCTCTGAACCCACGATTCGTCCACGGGCCTTATCGAACAAGCCATCTTTGGATGACAACATGATTACCGGCGTCTGCTTAAACATCTGGTTACTTTTGATCAAAGCGCAGGTCTGATAGCCGTCTAAGCGCGGCATCATGATATCGACGAAAATGATTTGAGGAATTTGGTCAGCAATTTTTGCCAACGCCTCAAAACCATCGTTGGCGGTCACTACATCACAGCCTTCTTTTTTCAGAAGCGTCTCTGCGGTACGACGAATCGTTTTCGAGTCGTCGATTACCATGACCTTCAGACCTTCCAGACTGCTGGTTTGATTGTTATCACTCATCAATGCTTCCCCACTGCAAGCCGACTCACCGGACATTGCCCCTAGAATTACGGAATTTCATAAGCTTATATCCCAATCTAGCCGTAATGTGTCAAGTTTTGCGCGAATTCCCGAAATAGGTCAAATTTCCACAATTAGACGCTATTTTGCCCCTACACCCCGCCGGAGTCATCGCATGCCCCTAAACATCGCCATCGTCATGGACCCGATCGAGTCCATCAAAATTGCCAAGGACTCCAGTTTCGCCATGCTTTTGGAAGCGCAGCGCCGCGGTCACCATGTGTACTATGTGCGCCCCGGACGGCTGCAGATCCTCAACGGCGAGCCCGGCGCGGACCTGGCCACTCTAAGCGTACGCGAGAATCAGGGTGGGCATTTTGAACTAGGCGAGTTCGGCTATCGCTCGCTTGCCGATATGGACGTGGTCCTGATGCGCAAGGACCCGCCCTTTGACAGTAACTATTTGTATGACACTCAAGTACTTAGCCTTGCTCAGGCGGCAGGCGTGCTGATCGTCAATGATCCTCAGGCGCTGCGCGATCTGAACGAGAAGCTGGGCGCGTTGCTTTTCCCTCAATGTATCCCGCCGACCCTGGTGAGCCGTGACGCCGGGCAATTGAAAAGTTTTGTCAAACTGCATACTGAAGCAGTTCTCAAGCCGCTCGACGGCATGGGCGGTCGCTCAATCTTCCGGATCAGGCATGGTGATCCCAACACCAATGTCATCCTGGAGACACTGACCCATCAAGGCCGGGAAATGGCCATGGCGCAACGCTTCATCCCTGAAATCTCACAAGGTGATAAGCGCATTCTGCTGGTGGCCGGTCAGCCAGTGCCCTATTGTCTCGCGCGCATCCCGCAAGGCGATGAATTCAGGGGCAATCTAGCCGTGGGCGGACGTGGCGAGGGAAGAGCACTTTCAGCCAGGGATCATGAAATCGCTGCTATTGTCGGCCCTGAGCTTGTTAAGCGCGGCGTGCTATTCGCCGGTTTGGATATCATTGGCGATTATCTGACCGAAGTGAATATCACCAGCCCGACGTGTATACGCGAACTGGACGCGCAATATTCGCTCAATATTGCCGGCCAATTATTTGATGTCATCGAGGAAAAATTGCGTCAATGAGCCACAGCCCCGTCATTGATCCGGCCACCCGATTAAGCGCGACCACCGTGTTTGGCGCGTTGTCATTGGCCACGATTATTTTCGGCATCGGATTCAAAGTCGATAACGCGGCACCTTTGGTGCCCACTCTGGACGTCATTCTCACCAATACAACCACCGATGACGCACCCAAACGCGCTGATTTTCTAGCTCAAGCCAATAATCAGGGCGGCGGTGATAGTGAACAGGTAAAGCGACCGCGCGACCTGCAATTCGCACAAATTCCCCGACAAGAGGACGGCATCGCCCCTGTCCCCTTGCGTGCGCAGGCACCGCTGCCCAGCGAGCGGACTCCGGCCAGCTTGGTAACCAGTACCCAATTTAGCCCCGAGTCTGCAGCGAAGAAGCTTGAGACCGAAGAGCTTGATCTTCGGAAGCTACCGACCGGCACGGAAATTTTGGAGCGCAGCCTGAAAATGGCGCGTCTGGCCGCAGAAGTTGAACAGCGCGAGCAAATGTTGGCGCAAAGACCCAAGCGGAAATTTGTTTCGGCAAGTACCCGCGAGTACGAATACGCACACTATCTGCGCCAGTGGGCCGCACATGTCGAGCGGGTCGGCAATGTGAACTACCCGGAGAAAGCGCGCGCTCAAAGCCTCAATGGCGGACTGGTCATGACCGTGGTTGTGCGTCGCGACGGCAGCGTCGTATCAGTGGTCATCAATACGCCCAGTCACTACGCCACGCTCAATCAAGCGGCACAACGCATTGTTAAATTAGCCGAGCCTTTTCCACCCCTGCCTCGGACCAAAGATGATGTCGATGAACTACACATCATCCGAACCTGGGTTTTCATCGACGGCAGCATGCAGAATTACTGATCCTCGTGCCTATGCGCAAATGACCCGATTTCGCCCCTGCTGTTTGGCTGAATACAGCGCCTCGTCGGCATGTTTGAACCAATCGGTCATCGAATTTCCCGGCTGAAACTGGGCAACGCCGATGCTAATCGTAATATTGATCGGTGAATCAATTCCTACATCGAACTTATTTTCGGCAATTGCCAGGCGGACACGCTCAGCGATCGTTGCCGCCACTTCTTTTGTGGCACGCGGCAAAACGATTAAAAACTCTTCGCCGCCGAAGCGTGCAGCAATGTCACCTGCGCGCAACGACCGCTGCAGTATCTGCGCAACCGCTGTCAGCACTTTATCGCCTCCGTCGTGGCCATACTGATCGTTGACTTTTTTGAAGTGATCAATATCCAGGACCAGCACCGAAGCCGCAGCAGATAGCGCTCCCTGACGATCCAAATCGGCAATGAGTCGTAACAGAAATGCCTCCAAGGACCGCCTGTTCTCCAATCCAGTCAGCGCGTCATGTGACGCATCGCTGCGCCACTGCAGCAAATCTTGCAGAAGAATGAGCTGATTCACGCTGGCCCACATCGCCACACCGGAAATTAGCGAAAACAGCCAGATATCAAGAAAATCGCGATTGGACAGCGTCGCGTCGGAGGCCCAGATTGAAATCAGCATTGATACAAAAACCGGTGTCGCGCAAAGTACTGCTCGCCAGATAGACAGAGGAAATATCGCAATCTGCACGACGACAAAAAATGGGAATAAACGATACCCCAACTGCATCAACGACGTATTCTCCGGCGAGACGGCAAGCTCCATCATCAAGAAGAAAAATGCCTGACTGGCGAACAACATAAATAGTCGCCAAAATGAACCGCGTCCGGAGAAATCAGCGAAAAATATTACGAGCACGGAGCAGGCGAATAAAACGCGCCAGAAAATTAATTTGACTGCGGCGCTCTGTTCCAATGTGTACAAATCAGCCGGGATCCACAGCACTGCAAACAGGGCAATCACCGCAGAGATTGTGCGGAGTCGGGGAAACAAAATCCGCCGCAAAGCCGTATCGAAGGACTCCGATGTTTGCTCTGCGCCCAAAATCCGGCGCAATGTGCTGACGCCCGACTTCGTTCCGGAATCCATGGTCACGGTCTTACCTCGAAAAACGAGAGAATCAAACCAAGATAACGGCAGGCTGAACCCGATCTTGAAGTTAATCAGGCTTTAGGCCGAATTGACCGGCACTTGCTGCTAAAATCGCAGGATCATGATTGCTTTCAGAAACTTCGCGCTACGGCGCGGCGAACACCTTTTGCTCTCCGAAGTCGACCTGTCCCTGCATTCGGGCTGGCGGATCGGCGTGATCGGGCGAAATGGCGCCGGTAAATCCTCGCTATTTGCCGCGATCCGCGGCGAGGTTGAAGCCGACCGCGGAGATATCGACCTACCCGGCAAAATCCGAATTGCCAGTATCGCCCAGGAAACGCCGTCGCTGCCTGACCCGGCGCTGGATTTTGTGCTAGGTGGTGACGCCAAAGTGGCCGAAGTCATTCGCGCCGAAGCTGATGCTTGCGCCCGCGAAGACTGGGAAGCAGTAGCCGAGGCCCACCAGAAAATGGAAGAGCTGAAAGCCTACGACGCACCGGCTCGTGCGGCGAAATTGCTGTTCGGCCTTGGATTTAGCGCCGAAACGCATCAGGATCCGGTTTCTTCATTCTCCGGCGGTTGGCGTGTGCGCTTAAATCTGGCGCGTGCCTTGATGACTCCGTCAGATATTCTGATGCTCGACGAGCCCACCAACCACCTCGATTTGGACGCGGTGCTTTGGCTTGAAGAGTGGCTGCTGAAATACCCCGGCATGCTGCTACTCATTTCGCACGACCGTGAATTCCTAGATGAGCTGTGCACGCACACCCTGCATCTGCACGAGGCCAAAGCCAAGCTGTATACGGGCAACTACACCAGTTACGAGCGGCAACGCGCGGAGCAATTGCGCCAGCAGAATATCGCGTTTGAGAAAGAACAGGTTGAGCGCGCGCACCTTCAAGCCTTTATCGATCGATTTAAGGCTAAGGCCAGCAAGGCCAAGCAGGCCCAATCCCGCATGAAGCGCCTGGCCAAGCTATCGGGCACCGAAGCGGTTCGCGCAGAACGGGAAATCCGCATTAACTTCCCCACCCCGGCCAAAGTGCCGCACTCGCTAATTGGTTTGCGTCAGGTCGACACCGGCTACGGCGACCACTGCGTGCTTTCAGATGTCGGTCTGGTGATTGAGGCCGGAGATCGACTCGGTTTGCTCGGGCCCAACGGCGCCGGCAAATCGACCCTGGTTAAGACCCTGGTTGGCGAACTGCCACTGATGCACGGCGAACGCATCGCCCATCCGGACCTAGTCATCGGCTATTTTGCCCAGCATACGGTTGAAGCCCTCACCGCCGGGCAGAGCCCGGTTGATCACCTGCGCGATATTGCGCCGACCACCTCGATTCAAGAATTTCGCGATTTCCTCGGCCGCTGGAATTTCCCGGGCAATCGTGCGTTTGACAGTATTGATGGCTTTTCCGGCGGAGAACGCGCACGACTGGCCCTGGCCCTGGTCGCATGGCGCAAACCCAATGTGCTGTTGCTCGATGAACCGACGAACCATCTCGATTTGGAAATGCGCGAAGCCTTGGCCGAAGCACTTGCCGACTTTGATGGCGCCATCGTTGTGGTTTCGCACGATCGACACTTAATCGGCTTAGTCTGCGAGCGCTATCTGCGCATCGCCGATGGCGTCGTCAACGAATTCGATGGCGACCTAGACGAGTATGCGGTGTGGTTGCAAGCCCGCAACTCGTCGGGCAAACGCCCCGAATCAAAAGCGAAAAGCACACAAGTGGAAGCGCCGGCCAGAACGCGCACAGCGGCAGCGAGCGGCTCGAAGAATATAAAGCAAATGGAATCGGAACTGGAAAAGCTCAGCTCGGAGTTAAGCCAAGTGGACAAACAATTAGCCGACGCCGACTTGTGGAACTCTGATCCGGGCAAGGCCGAAAAGCTCAGTCAACACAGGCAGGCTTTGTCGCAACAACAATCACTGATTGAAGAGCAATGGCTGCAGGCGAGCGTTTGAGCCCCTAACTCCCTTCTATTTTTCGTAAACCGGAACATTTAGCCAAGACCATGCCAATTTATGCCTTTGAATGCGCTGCCTGCGGTCATCATTTCGATCGCCTGCAGAAAATAGCCGACCCGGACCCGCAATCATGCCCTGAATGTGAGCAGCCTGATGTGCGCCGCCAATTGACCGCACCGTCATTCCGTCTGGCCGGCAGTGGCTGGTACGAAACCGATTTCAAGAACAAGAGCGACAAAAAGCGAAATTTGGCCGGCAACAGCGACAGCACCAGCGCTGCGAGCACGGCCACCGAAAGCAAACCCAGCACGAGCAGCGATACCGCTTCGACTGAGAACAGCACCAAGAACGCTGAGTAAAAAGCGGCTTTTTTGCCGCTGATCGCTCAGGTCTTTTAGAATAGGCGGCCGTTTTACCGGCGAGCAGCCCCTCCGGAGTTTCCATGCGTACCCATTTTTGCGGCCAAATTAGTGAGGCCATGATCGGCCAGAGTGTCACCGTGTGTGGCTGGGCCGACGTTGCCCGAAATCTGGGCGGTGTCTGTTTCATTGATTTGCGCGACCACGAAGGCATTGTGCAGATCGTCGCCGAACCCCAAGACGCCAGCTATAAAACTGCGAGCGAAGTGGGCTACGAAGACTGCCTGCAAATTACCGGCACGGTTCGTGCGCGCCACTCGGTCAATGACAAAATAAAAACCGGCCGCGTGGAAATTGTCGCCGAGTCAGTCGAGATTTTGAATAAAGCCGAAAAGCTACCGTTCTATTTGCACGAAACGCCCGGCGAAGACGTCCGTCTTAAGTATCGTTACTTAGACATGCGTCGCCCGGCGATGCAAGCGATGATGCGCAAACGTAGCGCGTTAGTGCAGGCCATTCGTCGTTATCTAGACACCCGCGGATTTCTGGATATCGAAACGCCGATCCTGACCAAAGCAACGCCGGAAGGCGCGCGCGATTACCTGGTGCCCAGCCGCGTGCATCCCGGCGAATTTTTCGCCCTGCCGCAATCACCGCAATTGTTTAAGCAATTGCTGATGATGGCCGGCATGGATCGTTATTACCAAATTGCCCGCTGTTTTCGCGACGAAGACTTGCGTGCCGATCGCCAGCCTGAATTTACCCAGCTCGACATGGAATTTGCCTTCGTTCGCGAAAGTGATATTCAAGACTTTGTCGAAGAGATGATCCGGGTCATTTTCAAAGAAGTGCAGCAGGCTGAATTGGTAAGCCCGTTTCCGCGCATCACGTATGCCGAAGCAATGCGCCGTTATGGCTCAGACAAACCGGACCTGCGCATTGAGCTTGAACTGTGCGATATCGCCGAAACCGCTAAGGCCTGTGAATTCAAAGTATTCAGCGAATGGGCCAATGCCGAAGATGGTCGCGTAGTTGCCCTGCGCGCTCCCGGCGGAGCATCGTTGTCGCGCAAGCAAATCGACGAGTACGCGGCGTTTGTCACGCGTTACGGCGCCAAGGGTTTGGCCTGGATGCGAATCGATGACATCAGCAAAGGACGCGAAGGCATTAACTCGCCGATCGCCAAGTTCCTTGACGACAGCACCTTAAACGCCATTTTGGAAATTAGCGGCGCGCAAAGCGGCGATCTGATTTTCTTCGGCGCGGGCAACTGGAAAACGGTTTGCGACTTTATGGGCGCTTTGCGCATCAAGCTCGGCAAAGACCTTGATCTGGTTAAAGCCGGCTGGGCTCCGCTGTGGGTCACCGACTTTCCGATGTTTGAGTTTGATGCGGAGGCGGATCGCTACGTCGCCCTGCACCACCCATTTACTGCACCCAAGGTCGATGATCTCGAAGACCTACGCAAAAACGCTGCGCAAGCCGTGTCGCGCGGTTACGACATGGTTCTAAACGGCAATGAAATCGGTGGCGGCTCGGTGCGTATTCATCGCTCCGAAATGCAGAGTCTGGTTTTTGACTTGCTCGGAATCAGCAAGCAGGAAGCTCAGCTTAAATTTGGGTTCTTGCTCGAAGCCCTGCGCTACGGCGCACCGCCGCATGGCGGCATCGCATTTGGTATCGACCGCATCGCGGCATTGATGGCCGGTACCGAGTCGATTCGCGACGTTATCGCGTTTCCGAAGACTGCCAGTGCGCAATGCTTGCTCACCGATGCGCCGTCAGCCATTCCTGAAGCGCAGCTCGGCGAGCTATCCATTCGCACTGCGATAAAGCCCAAGGCATAAAACATGGCACCGCGCGTCCTCTTGCTACATGGCATCTGGATGCGCGGTTTCAGCATGAGCTTGCTCGCTCATCGCCTGCGCAAATCAGGCTTCGATCCACACATCATCGACTACGCCAGTATTTTCGGCGGCTACCCCTCGGCGCATCACCAGTTGCAACGCGCCCTGGAATCTTCAAAGACACCAACCCATATCGTCGGTCACAGTCTCGGCGGTTTGATGGCGCTCGCCAGCCTAAACGAGCAGCCCAAAAATCCAGGTGGCCGCATCGTTTGTCTTGGTTCTCCATTGGCCGGAAGCAGTGCTGCAAATTCATTGAACGACTTGGGTGCCGGCTGGTTTCTGGGTAAGAGCGGCGCAATTTTGCAAAACGGCGTGAAGCATCTACCTGCTCAGTACGCAGTCGGTGTGATTGCCGGAAACGTACCGCGTGGTGTCGGTCGACTGTTCGCTCGTTTTGACCAGGCAAACGATGGCACCGTGGGACTCAGTGAAACCCGACTGCCGGGTGTCAGTGAGCACGTGGTCGTGCCGGTCACCCATACCGGGCTGATCTTCTCCGGTCTGGTTGCAACGCTTACCAGTAACTTTTTACACAGCGGGCATTTCCGACCCTAAATCCGTCGGGCAAAGCTATAATTTGCACCATCTGAATCTTCGATTGTGTGTTATGGCTGGTCATTCTAAGTGGGCAAACATTCAGTATCGCAAGGGCAAGCAGGACGCCATGCGTGGCAAAGCGTTCACCAAACTCGTGCGTGAGATCAGCGTGGCGGCGCGCAATGGTGGCGGCGATCCGGGACATAACCCGCGACTGCGCCTGGCTATTGATCGAGCGATTGTTGCTTCCATGCCGAAGGACAACATCGACCGAGCGATCAAGAAGGCCACCGGTGAGCTTGAAGGCGTCAGCTACGATGAAATTCGCTACGAGGGCTATGCTTCCGGCGGCATTGCGGTGATCGTTGATTGCCTAACCGACAATAAAACCCGTACTGTGGCTGACGTGCGACACGCGTTTAATAAATTTGGCGGTAATTTGGGCACCGACGGCTCAGTGGCATTTATGTTTAAACACACCGGCGTGTTTAGCTATGCCCCGGGCGCGAACGAGGCAGCCATTACCGAAGCAGCCATCGATGGCGGCGCCGATGATGTTTTGGTGCACGAACTCGATGGATCGATCGAGGTGTTGTGCGCGCCGGATCAATTTGAGTCGCTGAAAGCGTCGTTGCTAAGCGCCGGCCTGGTTGCCGACCAGGCCGAAATTACGATGCGCGCTGAGAATCAGATTTCGGTCGAAGGTGAAACCGCGAAACAGGTTGCCAAACTGCTGGACTGGCTGGAGGAGATCGATGACGTGCAACATGTCTATTCCAACGCCAACCTGGCTGAAGATGCGTGGGCGTGAAGCGCATACTCGGCATTGACCCCGGATCGCGCCATACCGGCATCGGTATTATTGATGTCGATGCGCACGGCAAAGCCAGCTTTGTGCATGCCGAAGTACTTAATTTACTGATTGATACGGATGACTTTGCCGAACGTTTGGGCAAATTATGTGATTGCATTGACGCCATCATTAGTGAACACAAACCGGACATGTGCGCCATCGAAACGGTATTTGTTGATAAGAGCCCACAATCGGCACTGAAGCTCGGACACGCACGCGGCGCCGCCATCGCCACGGTGGTCAGGCGGCATTTGCCGGTTTCCGAATACGCTCCTCGACTGATCAAACAATCCCTGGTCGGTAAAGGCAGCGCTGAAAAATCTCAGGTGCAACATATGGTGAAAATTATATTGAACCTGCAGCAAAAAAAACTTTCCAGCGATGCATCCGATGCGTTGGCAGTCGCGTTGACTCATGCGAACATGGCGGCAACAGCGCAACGCGCCGGCGTCTCAATAGCGGCCATTCGACGCCGCTGATAATAGGAACTTTTCGTAGATGATTGGCAGACTCAAAGGCATATTGATCCATAAACAGCCGCCGTGGTTGGTGGTGGATGTTAATGGCGTGGGCTATGAGCTCGAGGCACCGATGTCGACGATATACGAATTACCCGAGCTGGGCCGTGAGGTCTATTTGTTTACGCACTACGCGGCAAAAGAAGACAGCGTTAGCTTGTACGGTTTTGCCAGCGAGTCTGAACGCCGTTTGTTTCGCGATGTTCAGCGCGTGTCTGGCATCGGCGCAAAAATTGCGTTGGCGATATTGTCGGGCGTAACGGTCAATGCGTTTGCTCAGCAAGTTCAGGCCGGCGATGTCACGGCGCTGACCAAAATCCCCGGAATTGGCAAAAAAACTGCCGAGCGCATGGTGCTTGAACTGCGCGATCGCGCCGCTAATCTGGGAACATCCAGCTCCGGTGGCGTACCGACAATGGCGCACGACCCGGTCTCGGAAGCCAATATCGCCCTGCAGCAGCTGGGCTATAAACCCGTGGATGCTTTACGCATGGCGCAGGCGGCTCAGACCGAGGGCGACACGCCCGAAGCAATTATCCGCAAGGCGCTTAAATCCGCTTTAAAGCAGTAATTTGCGCGATACGCTGCGCCTACTGGCGAATCCTTGCATAATGCCGACATGTCAGCTGAAGAATTCCTAGAAGAAAATCGCGTACTTGGCTCCGCTGCAACCCGCGAGGATGCACTGGCCGAGGCCAGCATTCGTCCGCGCACATTAGCCGACTATCTCGGTCAGGAGACCGTGCGCGAACAAATGCAGATATACATCGAGGCGACTAAGCGCCGTCAGGAGGCACTCGACCACGTCCTGATATTCGGGCCGCCGGGTTTGGGTAAGACGACTCTGGCTCACGTCATTGCGAACGAGCTCGGTGTCGGCATGCGCCAGACATCGGGGCCGGTTATCGAAAAAGCTGGCGATCTGGCCGCGCTACTCACCAACCTACAGCCGCACGACGTCCTGTTCATCGATGAAATTCATCGCCTCTCGCCAGCCGTTGAAGAAGTTCTGTATCCGGCGATGGAGGACTATCAGATCGATATCATGATCGGCGAAGGTCCGGCCGCGCGCTCGATCAAAATCGATCTGCCGCCCTTTACGCTAGTCGGTGCAACCACCCGTGCCGGTCTGTTGACTGCGCCACTGCGCGATCGCTTTGGCATTGTCCAACGCCTCGAGTTTTATAGTCCGGCCGAACTCACCCGCATCGTTCTGCGCTCAGCGCAAATCCTGACGATTGATTGCGATGCCGAAGGCGCGGCCGAAATCGCCCGTCGCTCGCGCGGCACGCCGCGAATCGCCAACCGTCTGTTGCGTCGTGCGCGTGACTTCGCTCAAGTCAAAGCGGATGGTCACATCAATCGGGAAGTTTCGGACCTGGCGATGAAGATGCTCAAGGTCGACCCCGAGGGTTTCGACGAGCTCGATCGGCGCATGCTGCGCGTTATTCTGGAACATTTTGACGGCGGACCGGTGGGTATCGAGTCGTTGGCTGCGGCACTTAGCGAAGAGCGCGGCACTCTGGAAGACGTGATTGAGCCCTATTTAATCCAACAGGGCTTTTTGATCCGGACCGCGCGTGGACGCATGCTTACGGGCAAGTCGTATCAGCATTTGGGCCTGAAGCCGCCCAACCGATCCGGAACGGATTTGTTTCCGGCACAAGACGCCGAGAATGACTGAGGTAAATAATTCGGTCTCGTTCAGCATTCCTATAAGGATCTACTGGGAAGATACCGATGCTGGCGGTGTTGTGTACCACGCCAACTACCTGAAGTTCCTTGAGCGCGCGCGTACCGAATGGGTCCGATCGATCGGCTATTCGCAACAGCAATTGCGCGAATGTGAAAACACGGTGCTTGTTGTGCGCGCAATGAAGATCGAGTTCAAAAAGCCCGCGCGCTTGGACGACGAACTGATTGTCAGCACACAAGTGATGGAACAAAAGCGTGCCAGTTTGACTCTGATCCAACTGATTACTCGTGATAACGAGGAACTGTTCAGCGCAGAAGTGAAAATTGCCTGCTTGTATGCCGAACAATTTAAGCCCAAAGCCTTACCCGATTGGTTGACAACCCACCTGAATAAATAAAGGTTTGAAATGATATTCGCCTCGTCCTTTTACACTGCAACAACCACTCCAGAATCCTTGCCGGAAACGGCCATGCAGGTCGTTGCTCCTGCTGCAGAAGGTCTGGATTACATGCAGCTGATCTTGCACGCCAGCCTTCCGGTGCAGTTGGTATTGCATTTGTTGGTGCTCGGCTCAGTGATCAGCTGGTTCATCATTTTCAAAAAGTCGCGAGTCTACGCTCGGGCCGATTCCGCCTGCGAAGAGTTTGAGTCGCGTTTCTGGTCGGGCATTGAGCTCAACAACTTATATGCCGCAGCAACCGAGCGAAACCGCCAAATCACCGGCATGGAAGCCATCTTCGAGGGCGGGTTCCGCGAATTTATGCGCTTACGCGAAAAGAAAGGCGTTGACGGGCGCATTCAGCTTGAAGGCGCACAGCGCGCCATGCGGGTGAGCACCGCGCGCGAAATCGATGAACTCGATCGCAGCTTAGAAACCCTGGCTAATATCGGCTCGACCGCACCATACGTGGGCCTGGTCGGCACCGTCATCGGCATCATGATTTCATTCCATGGCCTGGCCAGCATGAAAGAAGCCACCATCGCTACCGTCGCACCCGGCATTTCTGAAGCGCTGGTCGCAACCGCTATGGGCTTAGTCGCTGCAATTCCGGCAGTCTGGGCCTACAACCGCTTCTCTACCCGCGTTGAACGCCTGGCCGTGCGTTACGAAAGTTTCGCCGAAGAGTTTTCATCTATCTTGCAGCGCAAGCTGCACCTGGATGACTGAGGGGTGTTAACCCTGCCCTTCACACTGCAACGTTAGGTTAAATCATGTCTGCTCTGACCCGCCGAAAAAAACGTAAGTTAAAAAACGAAATCAATGTCGTGCCCTACATCGACGTGATGTTGGTGCTGTTGATTATTTTTATGGTGACGGCGCCGCTGCTGAATCTAGGTGTAGACATTGAACTACCGCAGTCCAATGCCAAGCCCATTGAACAAAATAAAGATCCGGTGATCGTGTCGATCAACTCGCGCGGCGAATATTCATTAAAACTGCGCGATGCGGATGAAGAATTCTTAGATCGTGATTTGCTCGCGCGCAAGATCGCGGCCTTTATCCGTGCCAATCCGCAAACACCGGTGTACATCGCTGCCGACCAACGGCTGCCCTATCAAAATGTCATGGAAGCCATGGTTTTACTGCAGGGCGCCGGCGTACCTAAAGTGGGACTGATGAGCCAACCCGACGGCAATCCCTGATCCATGCAAGAGAATAAATCGGACCAATATCTGGCGCTTCTGCTGACCGTGGCTTTGCACACGGCGCTGTTGCTCGCCTTATATTTTGGATTCAGCAGCTTTCAGCCTTTGCAGGTGATTTCGGTTGCCGGCTCGAGTATTGAGGCCGAGCTGATTATGAGCGCGCCCAAACGCAGCACGCAGAATCAGTCGGTGCCGCAGGCTGCGCCGGTACAGGAAGTAGCGCCTGAAGAGAGCGCACCGGAAGTGCAACCGATACCTGAGCCGCGCCCTGAAGTATCTAGGACCAAGCCACAACCGGCGCCCCAGGCACCGCAACCCAAGCCCGATACACGTGAGCAGGAGCGCGCTGCGTTGCTTGCCGAACAATCCAAAGAGAAGCAACGACGTGAGCAGGAAGAGCGCAAACGCCAGGAGCAGATCGATCTGACTGAGCGTCAGCGTCAGGATGAAGCCGAACGCAAACAGCGACTGGCTAAATTGCAGGCAGAGCGCCTTAAACAACTCGCCGACTTACAACGTCAGCGTCAGCAACTTACCCAGCAGAATAATCAAGCCCAAAGCGCCAATGCCAAACCGGCAGCAGAGGCTACTTCGACCGATCCGAGGCCGGCAACGCCGCCCCAAGGTAACAATGGCGTCGACGATTCACTGGCCGGAAAGTACGCTTTAGCGCTGCAGTCCGCGATTTTGTACCAGTGGACCCGGCCTGAAACCATGCCACTGGGCGTGAAGTGCCGAGTGCATATTGTGCAATTGCCCGGGGGTCAGGTAATCAGCGCAAAAATTCAAAATCCCTGTCCCTACGACGAAATCGGCAGACGCTCGGTGGAAGCTGCGGTTCTACGCGCCTCACCACTGCCCTATACTGGCTTTGAGTCGGTATTTAAACGAGAACTCTCTCTCAATTTCATCCCGCAAGATTAATAATGCACTGGCTTCGTATTCTGTTCAGCATCCATCTGCTAAATAGTCGGGGCTTCTAAAGGATTCTGAGCAATGAAAAATCGCTTTGCCCTGCTACTGCTGATCTGTCTGAGCCCGTCATTGGCTCTGGCACAGGCGTTAGAGATCGATATCGTTGGTGGTACACCCACGGCCCTGCCAATCACGATTGTGCCTATGCCTTATCTGGGTACTGCAGCAAAGCCGGATACGGACGTCGCCCAGGTTATCGCAGCGGACCTCAATCGCTCGGGGCAGTTCCGAACCCTGGCCGACAAGGATATTGTCGAATCGCCGATCCGTGGCAGCGAAATCAACTTCGCAACCTGGCGCCTGCAAAAGCAGGATTACATCTTAGTCGGACGCATTCTGGACAATCCGGAAGGCGGGTTCCGCTTTGAATATGAGTTATTTGATGTTGCCAAGCAGGAACGCATGCTGGGCCTAGCCATGAGCGGCAGAGCGCGCAATGTGCGCGATATCGCCCATCAGATTGCTGACCAAGTCTATGAAAAAATTCTCGGCGTGCGCGGTGCTTTCTGGACCCGCATCGCTTACGTCACCTCGGTTGGCTTAGGCGCCAACACCAAGTACTCGCTGATGGTTGCCGATGCCGATGGCTTCAACCCGCAAGTCGTCGTGCGATCAAGTGAACCCCTGCTCTCACCGGCTTGGAGCCCTGACGGCCGCCGCTTGGCGTATGTCAGCTTCGAGCGCGGCAATTCGAGCATCTATATTCAAGAAATCAGCACCGGTGCGCGTGAAATTATTTCCAGCTTCCGCGGCATCAACGGCGCGCCATCGTTCTCGCCGGACGGTAGCAAGCTGGCACTGACTCTGTCTAAGGACGGCAATCCGGATATCTACATCATGGATTTGCAGACCAAGGTTCTGACCCAGATCACCCGACACCTCGGAATCGACACTGAGCCGGTTTGGATGCCCGATGGCCAGACCCTGATTTATACCTCTGATCGCTCCGGCAACCCCCAGCTGTACCAGATTTCCAGCGCCGGCGGCGAGTCGACGCGCATCAGTTTCCAGGGCGAGTACAACGCCAAAGCGAGCATTTCCGGAGCCGGTGACAAGATCGCCATGGCTCAGGGAAATCGAAATGTGTATAGAATAGCCCTGCTTGATAAGAGCTTGGGCAATGGCCGGTGGTCAAATTTGTCGCCTGGCAATTTAGACGAATCTCCAAGCTTCGCACCCAATTCGAGCATGGTGTTATACGCCAGTAAGGAAGGGGGTAGAGGGGTGCTGTATGCTGTTTCGGCGGACGCCCGGGTGAGACAGCGCTTGGTCTTAGCGGATGGAGATGTGAGAGAGCCCGCTTGGTCACCATATCGGCAACGATAGTTTTTAAAGTGAGCTTTACTGCTCTGCAGGGGCTCTATAATTTGATGTCTTATTAAGGAATTAACATGAAAACCACCAACAAACTGCTTGTCGTCGCAAGCCTCGCCCTGATTTTGTCAGCCTGTAAGAGCAAGCCGGAGCCGGTCGTTGAGCAAGCTCCGCCGCCGCCGCCGGCACCAGCACCGCAGCCGGTTGACGATGGCAAGTACGATCCTTCCGACTTGGACACCGATGCCTGCCTGATGCAGCGCACCGTGTACTTCGATCTGGACCAGGATGTACTGAAGCCGGAATTCCAAGCTTTGTTGTCGTGCCACTCCAAGTATCTGCGTGACCGTCCTTCGGCACGTATGACCATGGAAGGCAATGCTGATGAACGCGGTACCCGTGAATACAACCTAGGCCTGGGTGAGCGTCGTGGTAACGCCGTTTCCGGCGCCCTGCGTGCAAACGGTGGTTCGGCTGGTCAGTTGACCGTTGTCAGCTATGGCGAAGAACGCCCGACCTGTAACGAATCGAACGAAGATTGCTGGGCCAAGAATCGTCGCGTCGAAATTATTTACACCGCGCGTTAATCGATGAAATTGCGTCAATGCATAAGCTTTGGCTTGGTGGTGGCAGCTTTTATAGCTGCCGCTCCCGCGTTTGCGCAGCGACAGAGCCTCTCAGAGCGAATAGAAGCTCTGGAGGCTCAGTCGGAAAATGTTCGCAGCGAGCAATCGCAATCGAACATTGAACTATTAAATACCCTTGCCGCATTGCAGGCCGAATTGGCCCAGCTGCGTGGCATGGTTGAGCGGCTTCAACACGAAAACGAGCAGCTGAAAACGAACTATCAAAATCAGTATCTGGATTTAGATGCACGTCTGAGTGCGCTCGAGAAGACACCAGTAGCAACCGATACGCCGGATGCGAATCCGATTGCGGTGAAGCCGACTGCTCAGCCGGCTAAGCCCGAAGCAACCCAGAAGCCCCAAACGCCCGCTCCAGCCCAACCCGGCCAGCCAAGCGAACGCGAAATGTATGACGCGGCTTTTGAATCGCTAAAAAATGGCGAGTACGCCGAGGCTGCCAAACGATTTGATGCATTTTTAAAAGCCTACCCGGACGGCGCATTGGCGCCAAACGCCTGGTACTGGCATGGCGAAAGCTATTACGTCACCCAAAATTATGAGATTGCGTTAGAAGCGTTTCAGGCGCTGCTGACGAATTTCCCGAAATCCGAAAAAGCGCCGCATGCGCTGCTCAAACTCGGTTATTGCCAGCACGAGCTGGGCATGACCGATCAGGCAAAGACTACTTTGCAGTCGGTTATCGACACCTATCCGGCGAGCGAGCCGGCAAGATTGGCTGAAAGTCGTTTGCGATTGTTGAGTCAGGGCCGGATTTAAACATGCCCGGTGAAGTTCCAGCCGGGGTGAGCACCAACGCAGAACAAAGACTCAAACTCACCGAAATCTTTGTGTCCTTGCAAGGCGAGGCACGCTATAGCGGATTGCCTACGGTTTTTGTTCGTCTGACCGGCTGCCCCCTGCGCTGCCAGTACTGCGATACCGCTTATGCATTTCACGGCGGCCAATGGTGGGAAATCGACGATATTGTCAAGCACGTGACCAGTCTGGGCGTTAACAATGTCTGCGTGACCGGTGGTGAACCGCTGGCGCAGAAACGCTGCGTAACCTTGCTGCAGGCGCTGTGCGATGCCGGACTCACTGTCTCATTGGAAACTTCCGGCGCGATCGATATCAGCCATGTGGATTCGCGCGTGTGCCGCGTCGTAGACCTCAAAACCCCGGGCTCTAATGAAGTCGCGCGAAACCGTCTGGAAAATATCGAACTGCTCACCCAACATGACCAGCTAAAATTCGTGATCTGTGACCGTGCCGATTACGATTGGGCAAAGGCCATGGTTGCTCAGCACCGGCTGACTGATCGCTGCGAAGTATTGTTTTCACCCAGTCATACGCAGGTCAGCGCCACCGAGCTGGCCGATTGGATCGTCGCCGATCGCTTGAATGTTCGCTTTCAATACCAGTTGCATAAATTGCTCTGGGGCGACGAGCCCGGTCGCTGACGTCAAAACCACTGGGCTGGATGCAGGAGTTAATCTAGATGAAGAAAGCGGTTGTACTGGTCTCCGGGGGCATGGACTCTGCGCTGACATTGGCCCTGGCGAAAAAAGCCGGCTTTGCCTGTTACGCCATGAGCGTACGCTACGGCCAACGGCACAGCGCCGAGCTGGAAGCCGCGGCAAATACGGCCAAAGCTCTGGGCGTAGAAGCGCATAAGACAGTCGAGGTCGATTTGCGCACGATAGGCGGCTCAGCGCTCACCGCAGACATTGATGTGCCCGAAGCCCCAAGCAACGGTATTCCGATTACCTACGTTCCTGCCCGAAATACGATCATGTTATCGCTGGCGCTGGGTTGGGCTGAAGTACTCGGTGCCAACGATATTTTTTGCGGCGTGAACGCCGTGGACTTCTCCGGCTACCCGGACTGCCGCCCTGAGTTTATTGACGCCTTTCAAAAACTGGCCAACGTCGCCACAAAAGCGGGCGTAGACGGCCCGGGGCTGCACATTCATGCCCCACTGCTGCATATGAGCAAAGCCGACATCGCGCGCATCGGCACCGCGCATGGCCTGGATTTCTCCATAACGGTTTCGTGCTATCAGGCCGACGAAAAGGGCCGGGCCTGTGGCCGCTGTGATGCCTGCCGACTGCGCGCAGAAGGATTTTCAGCAGCAGGAATCGCCGATCCTACGCGCTATCAATACGGCTAGGCGCAAACTGAATGAAAAGCGCTGGCACATCGAGCAAAAATTCACTTATAATGTGCGCCCTGTTGCATGCATTTAGCCGAACAGCGCTAAAAGCAGTCCGGAACACGGCGGCATTCTGGCCGCACGATTAATCCGAATTATGGGTCGTTAGCTCAGTCGGTAGAGCAGTTGGCTTTTAACCAATTGGTCGTAGGTTCGAATCCTACACGACCCACCATTTTCTTACCTCGCTCCTTACGCTGAGAACACCAGTTTCTCGCGCTCGACGCTGACCCGAATCTGTGCGCCCGGGCCAAACTCACCCGACAGAATTTTCTGCGCCAGCGGATTTTCCAGCTGTTGTTGAATCGCCCGCTTCAGCGGTCTGGCCCCATAAACCGGATCGAAGCCGACATCGCCGAGCAAGTCCAGTGCCGCCTCGTCGATTTCAATGCTGATTTCACGATCAGCCAAACGGCGCGCCAAATACTCGGTTTGGATCCGCGCAATCTCCCGGATATGCGCTTTACCCAACGAATGAAACACCACCAGCTCATCGAGACGGTTAATGAACTCCGGCCGGAACTGGGCTTGTACTACGCCCATCACTGCGGCCTTCATTTGCGTGTAGCTCTGCTCCGTATCTTCGGTGGACATTTCCTGAATCAGATTTGATCCCAGATTCGACGTCATCACGATGACGCAGTTTCGAAAATCCACCGTACGACCCTGGCCATCGGTCAAACGACCGTCATCGAGCACCTGCAGCAAGATGTTAAAAACATCCGGATGCGCTTTCTCGACCTCATCGAGCAAGATGACGCTATAGGGCCGGCGTCGAATCGCTTCGGTCAGATAACCACCTTCCTCGTAACCCACATAGCCCGGCGGCGCACCGATCAAGCGCGCAACGCTGTGCTTCTCCATAAACTCACTCATGTCGATACGGACCATGGCATCAGCCGAATCAAATAAAAACTCGGCCAATGCTTTGCACAGCTCGGTTTTGCCCACACCAGTTGGACCTAAAAACAAAAATGAGCCGTTCGGCCGGTTCGGATCAGACAGACCGGCGCGTGAGCGCCGAATCGCATCGGCCACCGCTTTAACCGCCTCGTCCTGACCGACGACGCGCTGATGCAATGAATCTTCCATGCGCAACAATTTGTCGCGCTCTCCTTCAAGCATTTTGCTGACGGGGATGCCGGTCCAGCGTGAGACCACTTCGGCGATCTCATCGGCGGTTACTTTATCTTGAAGCAACTGGAAACCTTGTTTCTCTGCAGCGTTCGCCTGCGCCAATTGTTTTTCCAGTTGCGGCAACAGACCGTACTGCAGCTCCGAAGCCCGGGCCAAGTCCTGTCGACGGTGCGCGGCTTCCAGCTCGGTCTTTGCTGCCTCGATCTGCTCTTTAATTTTGCTGGTGCCTGAGACAGCTGCTTTTTCCGACTTCCAAATCTCCTCTAAGTCCGAAAACTCTTTTCCGAGTTTCGAAATTTCATTCTCCAAATCACGCAAACGCTGTTTGGATGCATCGTCCTTTTCGTTCTTTAAAGCCTCGCGCTGAATCTTCTGCTGAATCAAACGGCGCTCCATCCGATCGAGCTCTTCAGGCTTCGAATCAATTTCCATACGAATTCGGCTAGCCGCCTCGTCCATCAGATCAATCGCTTTATCCGGCAGCTGCCGATCAGCGATGTAACGATGCGATAGCGTGGCCGCGGCAACAATGGCCGGGTCGGTGATCTCGACACCATGGTGCACCGCATAGCGCTCTTTGAGCCCACGCAAAATAGCAATGGTGTCTTCTACCGATGGCTCGCCGACGAACACTTTTTGAAACCGGCGCTCGAGTGCCGCGTCCTTTTCAACGTACTTGCGATATTCGTCTAATGTCGTCGCGCCGATGCAGTGCAACTCACCGCGCGCCAGTGCCGGTTTAAGCATGTTGCCGGCATCCATCGAGCCTTCGGCCTTACCCGCGCCGACCATGGTGTGCAACTCATCAATGAACAAAATGACCTGCCCCTCATTTTTGGATAAGTCGTTGAGCACTGCTTTGAGGCGCTCTTCAAATTCACCGCGAAACTTTGCGCCGGCGATTAATGCGCCCATATCTAGAGAAAGCACGCGCTTACTGCGTAAGCCCTCCGGCACTTCGCCATTAATAATCCGCTGCGCCAGACCCTCAACAATGGCGGTTTTACCGACGCCGGGCTCACCGATCAAAACCGGATTATTTTTTGTGCGACGCTGCAGCACTTGAATGGTTCGACGGATTTCTTCGTCGCGACCAATCACCGGATCTAATTTGCCGCTTTCGGCACGCGAGGTTAAATCGATACAAAACTTTTCCAAGGCCTGACGTTGATCTTCGGCATTCTCGCTCGACACCTTTTCACCCCCGCGAATTTTTTGAATCGCCGCCTCTAACTTGGCTTTATCGCACCCGGCAGCCTTGAGTGCTCTACCCACGGGTCCGCCTTCATCTAAGCAGGCCAGCACAAAAAGCTCGCTGGAAATAAAACTATCGCCTCTTTCCGCCGCTAATTTTTCAGTGACATTGAACAAACGTGCGAGCTCATTGCTGACGTTTATCTGCCCTGCCTGCCCGCTGACTTTTGGCAAGACATCCAGCGCTTCGCCAAATCGCTCGCGCAAGAGCGGCACGTTGACACCGGCTTGCGTGAGCAGCGGTCGGGTCCCGCCACTTTGCTGATCGAGCAATGCGATCATCACGTGGCTGGGCTCAATCAAATTGTGATCGCGCACCAGAGCCAGCGATTGCGCCTCTTGAATCGCCTGACCGAATCGCGCTGTGAGTTTATCCATTCGCATAATGTGATCCTAAGCAGGTGGCCCGTCGTCGAGCCGATAATCAGGAAATGCGGACGATGTGTGACTCTTTCAAGTTACCGTACTGTTTGGATAAGCCTATACCGGCTTTGCCTGCTCGGATTCGATCCAGATCAAACTGGCCATCCGGCCGGTCTGCGCGTGGCGCCGATAGGAATAAAATCGATCCGCATCACCGATCGTGCACAGCCCACCGCCATACACTGCGTTGACTCCGATGTGCTGAAGGCGCATACGCGCCAGCGCATACATGTCCATTAAAAAATGTCCGGGGCGGGAAGGCTTAAAACAATCTTGTACCTGTGCATCAACCGCGACGAACGCCTCACGCACCTCGGCACCCACTTCGTATCGCTCAGGGCCGGCGGCCGGGCCGAGCCATGCCATCAGTTCGACGCCTGAGCCTAGTCGCTGCGCGGTATTTTCTATAACACCGGCAAGCAAGCCACGCCAGCCCGCATGCGCGGCGCCTACGGCCCGGCCGTCGCGGCGGCATAACAAAACCGGCAAACAATCCGCAGTCAAAATCGCCAACGCCATACCCGGGCTGGTGCACGCTGCTGCATCAGCAGTCGGTGGCGTCTGCTCTTGCTCGGCCAGGCCAAACTCGTGAACCTTGGTGCCATGCACCTGGGCTAACCAGCCAATCTGGCGAACGCCGTGCAATCCGGCTGCCAAACTCGCCCGGTTCGCCAGCACAGCGCCCTCATTGTCGCCACAGCGCAATCCGAGGTTAAATTGAGCATACGGGGGCGCTGAACAGCCCCATGGCCCTCTGAGCGTGGTGAGCGCCCTGACGCCCGCAGGTGCCGGCCAATCGGCGAACAACAGGTTCGCTTCAATCTGTTGGCTTGCAAGCGGGCGGGTCAACTACTTGCCCGTTGCGGCTTTCTGATCCGCGCGCAATACGCCGAGCAGGCGCTGCATATCCTGCGGCACGGGTGCTTCGAACGCGACTTGCTCACCACTGACCGGATGGACAAACGCCAGAGACTCGGCATGCAACGCCTGACGCTTAAAACCGCGCAGTATCTCGATCATCTCGTCGCTGGAGGCTTTGGGTAGGCGCAAAGAACCGCCGTACACCGGGTCGCCGACGATGGGATATTTGATGTAGGCCAGATGGACGCGGATCTGATGTGTTCTGCCCGTTTCCAGGCGACATTCCAATAAGCTGTGTGAGCGAAACTTCTCGCGCACCCGATAATGGGTTACCGCTTCTTTTCCGGCCTCAACCACCGCCTGGCGCAGCCGATCGGTGGGGTGACGGCCGATATTGGCGCGAATCGTTGTCCCGGCGACCACGTTGCCAAATACCAGAGCCAGATATTGGCGACGCACATTACGCCCCGATAGCTGCTCTACCAGACTGGTGTGTGCAGGCAGTGTCCGGGCCACGACCATCAGGCCTGAGGTATCTTTATCCAACCGATGCACAATGCCTGCGCGCGGTATCTGCGCTAAGGCCGGGTCGAAATGCAGCAGGGCGTTAACCAAGGTGCCGCTGCGATTGCCGGCGCCGGGATGCACCACCAGCCCGGCAGGCTTGTTGATCACCAGTACGCTGGAGTCTTGATAAACAATATCTAGCTCGATCGGCTCGGGCTCGTCGGCTACCTCGGTGGTCAACTGCGCCCTCAAGACCACGCTCTCGCCGCCGCGCACGCTTTGCTTGGGCTTGACACTTGCGCCGTCGAGCTGGGCATCTCCGGATTTGATCCACTCAGAAAGCCTGGAGCGCGAGAACTGCGGAAATAGCGCTGTCAGCACAACGTCAAAGCGTTGGCCTCCCGACTCAACAGGAACCCGTCCATGGAGCACCTCTAGCTCGCCAGAGCCCTGACTAGCGCCTTCTTCGTAGTCGAGATCGTCTTCGTCAACCTGCATTAAATATCCTTTATTCAGCCAAAATTGGAGTCGGCCGGTGGGTTTCAGCTATTATCGCGCTCTTACGCACACTTTTGTCCGGTGGAATCTCTAAATGCCCCAATTGATCATTCGCTCCCGAGTCCTGCTGGTTGTTGCCGCACTCCTCATTCTCCCCGGCTGCCAAACCGTAAAAGGTTGGTTTGGTATGGGCAAGTCGCAAGAAACCGAGACTCTGCCTGTTGAGCAACTGTACGCTGAAGCGCGCGATGCACGCGATAAAGAAAATTATTCCAGAGCCGCACGCTATTACGAACGATTGATTGCACGCTTTCCATTCGGTCCCTACACCGAGCAGTCACAGCTGGATCTGGCCTACTCCCAATATAAAACGGGCAAGTATGAGGATGCGACCTCGACCGTTGATCGCTTCATTCGTACTTACCCAACGCATAAAAGTATTGATTACGCCTATTACCTGCGTGGGCTGATCAACTTTAATCGCGAAAATTTCTTCCTGCAGAAGATCGCCCGCGCTGACATGTCCGGCCGCGAGCTGGACACACCGAAGCAAAGCTTTCAGGATTTTGCCGAGCTGCTTCGTCGCTACCCGAACAGCGTTTATGCATTGGACGCGCGCCAGCGCATGATCTATCTGCAAAACGTACTGGCCCGCCATGAAATGAATACCGGCCTGTATTACTACCGCCGTGGTGCCTGGATTTCAGCGATTAATCGCGCCAAGCACACACTCGAAACCTATCCGCAAAGCGAATTTGAGGCCGATGGCGTTGCGCTGCTGGCAGCTTCGTATTCGCGACTTGGCGAAGAGCAGTTGGCCGCCGACTCACGTCGCGTTCTGGAAATGAACTACCCGCAGCACCCCTACCTCAGTGGCAATTGGCCTGATGACGAAGGCTTCTTAAAGCGCCTCAATCCGTTCGGTAGCGGCCGCTAAACACCTTTGATCGGGCTGGCCGACTAATCGCGCCAGCCCGAACT
>CBDUOG010000028.1:0-24828 GCA_965368785.1 uncultured Gammaproteobacteria bacterium
GCGTGATTAGGTAAAATTCGTAGCTTCGAATCAATCGGCTGCGCGGCGAAGTCCGGAGCACTGCCGTTTCGCATTTCCAAAATCCCATGCTCCTGATTCACAGAGCGCACCAGATAGTTATTGATCGCGGCACAATTTTCAGCGCGACAAACCTGGCCGTAGCCAAAATCTTCAGGGCCTGAGCCCGTGCTGCGATCCTTGGATAAGGCCAGGCCGCCGGCATCGGTCAGTATCCGGTTGTGATCGGGCTTGTGCGCGATGACCGAAGTCAGTACAGAAAGGGCTATATCATCGACTGCACACACACCGATACTGGCTTGAAACAGGTCCTGAAATACGAAGACGCCGGCGCGAACTTCGGTGACACCTTCGAATGATTCGGCAAACGTCGCTGTCGGTGTTGAGCCGACGCTGACTTGGTCGCAGGCGATTCCCAGCTGACGAATGCGTTGCGCGGCTAGCAATGCATTGCTGCGCTCTTGTTCCGCCATTGCGGCCAGCGCTTGGGCACCGCTAAGCGCATAGGAGCCGCCGGCATGGGTCATCACGCCGGCAAAGTCCAGGTGCGGTGATTGATCGATAAACTGTGCCAGCGTTAACAGCTGCAAACTATCGGCAAGTAACCCGGCGCGCATGCCATCGCAATCAATCTCAATCATCAAGCGCAGCACTACGCCCTGTGTCCGGGCCTGCTCCGCAATGGCGCCAGTTGCTTCCAGCGAATCCACGATGCAGCACATATCGATCGATCGACGCAGCAGCTGCGCCACTTTCGGCACCTTACTGGGCACTAAACTGACCGCGTAGAGGATGTTGCGATAGCCGTGTCCGGCAAAGTAATCGGCTTCTTTCAAGGTCGACACGGTAATCCCGGGGTTTGCATCATCGACCAGAAGTGCGGCGATGGTGGCCGATTTACTTGTTTTAAGATGCGCGCGCAACGTGCAGCCCATCGCGTTGATTCGAGATTTCATGCCGTCGATGTTCGCCAGCAGGCGATCACGTTCGAGCAAGAGGCAGGGCGTATTAAGTTGGTTAATTGAAGTCATTCAGCCAGCATAATCCAAAGCCCAAAAGAGAGAAAATTTGCGAAATCTGTGAGCGGGTATGCAAATTTGCTGCATCGCAACGTGCATCTGCCCGGTCATAAAAGCGACTATCCAAGGGCTTCCGACGTGGGGGAGGGAGCCTAAAGAGCCCGTAGTCGCATTGCGCTGCGGGCTCTTTTTTGTCTGAAGTTATTGATGCAGGGCGCCTGTGCCAGAATGAGTCCACGGAACCCATTTCTCACTGCGCAATTTGATGACCGCTGAAAAGAATCTCGACGAGCTTGTCTCGGCCCGCCTGGATGGGCTGCGGGAAGTGATGACCTTGCCCCAGCCGATGCTTCAGCGTCTCGAAAAGCTCGCCTTAGTCAGCGATTTTGCGATTGAGACGTTGCTGCGTCAGCCACAGCTGCTCGGTCAGCTCGATGAATCGGCGCAGCCCGTGCCGCTTCTGCAATTGCCCGATGCGCAATCGATGGCCTTGCTACGACGCTGGCGCTGCGCCGAATCAAGTCGGCTGATCTGGCGGGATATTAGCGATGTTGATGATGTGGGCCAGACCTTGCGTAGTTGTACGCTCATTGCCGAACAGGCGATCGGCTCGGCGCTGGATTGTCTGGAGCGAGACATGTTCAACCGACACGGGCAAGTCATCGACCCATCCGGTCAGCCGGTCGGGCTTGTGGTCTTTGGTCTGGGCAAGCTCGGCGGCGCAGAGCTGAATTTTTCATCCGATGTGGATTTGATTTACGCATTCGCCCGGCAGGGTCTAAGCGATGGAGTACGGCCACTGGATGCAGAAGTGTATTTCACCCGAATCGGACAGCGACTCGCGCAGTTTTTGGGTGATATCACTGCCGATGGATTCAGTCATCGCGTTGATTTGCGTTTAAGGCCGTTTGGCAGCGCCGGTCGCATCGCCCTGAGTTTTGCAGCGATGGAACAGTATTTCCAGACCGAAGGTCGCGATTGGGAGCGCTACGCGTGGATCAAGGCGCGACCGGTTGCCGGTGATTACACGCAAGGTGAGCGTTTGCTCAGCACCTTGAGCCCCTTTGTTTATCGGCGCTATCTGGATTACACAGCGCTCGATGGGCTGCGTGAGATGAAGGCGCTAATCGCACAGGAGGTCGAGCGCAAAGAGCTTGCTGACGATATTAAGCGTGGCCCGGGCGGCATTCGCGAAATTGAATTTTTGGCGCAGGCATTGCAGCTGATCCGTGGCGGGCGCGAGCCGGAACTACAGCAGCGAAGTCTGAGTGCAACGCTCGATGCCTTGGCGCGCGCCGGGCACATGGCTAAAGCGACGGCGCAGCGAATGAATCAGGCCTACCGGTTTTTTAGAAGGCTTGAGAATCGTTTGCAAATGCTCTCAGATGCACAGACCCACGAACTGCCAAGCGACGTTATCTCCCGGCTGCGCATTGCCCGCGGCTTGGATTTCGTCGATTCATCTGCTCTGGAACGCGCGGTGGCCGCTGAACGTGCGGTGGTTCAAGAAGAGTTCTCGGCCTTGCTGCATTCACGCCGAAGGGTGGTGGCTCCCAGTGCTCTGGCTGCCTATTGGAAGGCATTGCCTGACAATGCCGATGCGAAGGTGTTGGCGGAGGCAGGATTCGATGATGCCGAGCACCTGCACCAGCAGATGCGCGAATTCGCAGGGTCCGGCGCTCTGCGTCAATTGAGCGCTCGCGGCCGTGCACGATTTGATTCGGTGGTGCCGACCCTGCTCGCGCAAGCGGCGCAAAGTGATCATCCGCAAGTTGGCCTTGCCCACGGCCTTGCGCTACTGCAGGCGATTTCCAAACGCACCAGTTATCTGGCGTTGTTGCAGGAGCAACCGGCCGCATTAGATCGGCTTGTCTCGATTGCATTGGGCAGCGCATTACTGTCCGAGCGCCTGTGCGAACATCCTATATTGCTCGACGAGTTGCTCGACTTGCGCGCGGCTGGACCGGTGCCCGGCACGCGCATAGTTGCCGGGCAGATCAATCAGCTCGGCGCGCAGCTAGATATTGCAGACGTTGAGGCCTCGTTGCTCGCGTTGGCCGAATTACGCCAGAGCCTGACCTTTCGAATCGGTCTGGCGTATCGGGTTGAGCGCATGCAGCCCATTGAAACGGTGCAGGCGCTGGCGACCCTGGCTGAAGGCGTACTGGATTTGGTGATCCGCCTGGCCCGAAGGCAGGTAGAGCAGCAGCATGGTCGTGTTGATCAGGCCGGCTTCGCCGTTGTTGGCTATGGCAGCATTGGCGGATCAGAGCTGGGGTTTAGCTCAGATCTAGATTTAGTGTTTTTACATAACGCGCCCCCGGACCGTATGTCCGATGGGCCCCGGCCGATTGAAGCGGCGCGTTACTTTGCGCGATTGGCGCAAAAAATAGTTGCCCAGCTGGATGCCGTTACCGGTGCAGGAAAGCTCTATGAGGTTGATGTAAGACTGCGCCCCGATGGTACTCAGGGCATGCTCGTATCGACCATGGAAAGCTTTGCCGCGTATCAACGCGAGCGCGCCTGGACATGGGAGCAACAGGCTTTGGTGCGTGCCAAGCTGCTGTATGCAGACCAGGGCGCCGCCTCCGAATTCGAACAGATTCGAACGACCACTCTCTCGCGCAAGCGAGATCCGTCTAGTTTACAAACGGATGTACAGAACATGCGCGCGAAGATGCGAGCCGAGCTAGACCGCAGTCGTGGCGACTGGTTTGACTTGAAGCAGGGCTCCGGTGGCCTGGTCGATATCGAATTTTTGATGCAGCAATGTATTTTGCAGCACGCCCGAGAACATGCGGCATTATGCGAGCCGCGCTCGACCGTGAACCAGATAGCGATGCTTGCAGAGCTCGAGCTGATTAAACCGCGCGAAGCTGATGAGCTGCGTCAGGCGCATGAATTGATGATTCGGCATGGTCTCGACTGCACGTTGGACCGCAGGCCACGGCTGGTTCGACAAACCGAAGTCTTAAAGGCTGCGCGTACGCGCGTTCAAAAAATTTGCCGACACTACGGATGGGACGACGAATCACCAGCCCATACGTTGCTTGACTAGTTCGGCGACTCTCTGCGTTTCGCGCATGGGCTCTTGTTCGCTCAGTTTTAAATCACGCGGCATTGTCTGGATGCGGCCACTGGCCAACATGCTGTCGAGAAAAATTCGCAATCGACCGCGTGCGCGCTGCGGTTCGGACACATAAACCGGTACGGTTGTTGCGCAGGCTTCCGAAATCATATTGACCGAATCCGGCGAGCAGACGATGCAGTCTGCCCAAGACAGAATTCCAGCATATGGATTGCTCCGGTCTTTATCGTTGAGAAAGATTACGCCAGGCGTTTCATTGTAGCGATAGCGTAGGATTTCACGGATTGCATCGGGTGTTCGCGCCGAAGTGCTGAGCAAAATACTGCCACCACTCTGTGCTAGCCAATACTCAATTCGCGCGGCCATCACTTCGAACGCGCCACGGTTGAATCGCGCATGTTTACTCGGCCCACCCAGAATGACCGCGATACGCGGCGATGCTAATCGTCCGATCGCCGGGAACTGCACCCGTCCTTGTTCCAGCCACTCATCATCAATACGGTTAAGACTACCGGTGAGGCTGATTACGTTTGCGCCACTTAAACCATCATGCGCGGGCACGACCAGAAGATTCCAGAGTCTGGGTTCAACTCCCGGGTTGAGTATCTGTACTACTTCACTGCCGCGTTCGCGGAGTAACCGAGAAAAGCCCGCTGCTCGTCGACCGCAGGCGATTACCCGTTCGGGTGGAGAATCCAGCAGCGATCGACTTTCTTGATCGAGAGAAACATGCGCAAATGTAGGCCAGCGCAATGCCATCCAGCGCCATGGTGCGAGCATGCGAAACTCGTGAATTTCTGCTTGCATATTCAAGGCATGGGCAAGTGCCTGCATCTGCCGCAAATGGCCAACGCGACCATCGCTGAGCAGAACGACTGAGCGCTTTTCAGGTTTTTCTGCAGTTGCACGCTGTGGCAAGCCGGTTATTCCTGAGTTCGATGGCGTTTATAGTAACTGGCGCAGTCGAGATTATGCGCAATCCCGCTTTTTTTTCACGGTTTGTCCACTGACATTGCCTACAATAGGAGGCTAACTCACGCAGGAACCCTCATGGCAGCTCAACTCAACGATCAGGCGCTCGCTCAAATATTTACTGAAGCGCGCACCCATAACGTGTGGCAGAAGCGACCGGTCAGCCAGGAACAACTAAAGGCTCTGTACGATCTGATGAAATGGGGTCCGACCAGCGCGAACTGTTCTCCGGCGCGCTTAATTTTTGTGCAGTCTGCCGAAGCCAAAGAGCGGCTAAAGCCTGCGTTAAGCGAGGGCAACCGCGACAAAACCCTGGCGGCGCCGGTTACCGTGATCCTCGCTCAGGACATGGCCTTCTACGACAAACTCCCGCAGCTTTTTCCGCATGCCGATGCCCGCAGCTGGTTCGCCGGTAATGACCCACTAATTGAAACCACGGCCTTTCGCAATGCCACCTTGCAGGGCGCTTATTTAATTATCGCCGCGCGTGCTCTGGGCCTCGATTGTGGCCCGATGTCCGGTTTTGACAACGCAATAGTCGACAAAGAGTTTTTTGCCGGCACGTCGATCAAATCAAACTTCCTGATAAACCTTGGCCACGGTGTTGCTTCTGAATTGTTTCCGCGTTCGCCACGCTTGAGTTTTGATGAGGCAGCAAAAATTCTCTGAGCCAGATGTCCATGAAGCTTCACATTCGTCGCTCGGCTGATCGCGGCCACAACCAGATCGATTGGCTCGATGCGCGGCACAGCTTTTCATTCGGGAACTACTACGATCCGAACTGGATGGGGTTCGGCCCGTTGCGGGTGATTAACGAGGATCGGGTGAAACCGGGTGCCGGTTTTTCGCCCCATGGCCACGCCAACATGGAGATCATCACCGTAATTCTGGCCGGTGCTTTATCCCACAAGGACAGCTTAGGCAACGGCTCAACCATTCGCCCCGGCGATGTGCAACGTATGAGTGCCGGGCACGGTATCGAGCACAGTGAATTTAATGCGTCTAAATCTGAGCCGGTTCACTTATTGCAAATATGGATACAGCCAGACCGCGTTAATAGCGCGCCCTCGTACGCTCAAAAGAATTTTGCACCCCGCGCCGAGCGGGGCGGATCGCCGTTGACCTTGCTGGTTCGCTCGGATAAAACCGGCGCGACTGGCGATGAGTTGAGTATGCAGCAAGACGCGCAAATGTATCGGCTGGAACTTAAGGCCGGTGAGGCAATTAGTTGGGACCTACAGCCGAAACGGCGGCTCTGGATACAAATGACTGCCGGCGAGTTAAGCCTGGAGCAACAGCGCTTGAGCGTAGGTGATGGCTGCGGTGTAGACGCGCCGGGAACTTTGGGTTTGACGAGTAAATTCGGCGCCACAGCGCTTTTATTCGATTTGCCCTGAGCTGAGGTCAATCGGCGTTACAATAGGCGCATCTGATTTCAGGTGTACCTAAGGCCATGGCTCTTCGACCCGACTCTGCAAGCCCACAAAAACCGGCCAACGCCGAGCGTGTTTACACTGTAACACGCGCTCAATTGCCGTTGTGCTGTCCTACCCCGGAAATGGCGTTGTGGAACTCTCATCCGCGTGTATATCTAGCCATCGCCGATGAAGGCGGGAAATCGCAGTGCCCGTACTGCGGTGCGCGATTTGAGCTTCAGGATTAAATGTCGGAAACAGCCTCACGAAGTTTGACCATCGTTCAGATTCTTCCGGCGCTTGAAAGCGGCGGTGTCGAAAAATCCTGCTTAGAAATTTCTTCAGCGCTTGTTGATGCGGGCCATCGATCCGTAGTGATTTCCGCCGGCGGTCGAATGCTGCAATCCCTGCTTGATCAAGGCGCCGAACATCATGCGATCAACGTGGGCGCGAAAGGCTGGCGCATTTTTCCGGCATTCTGGACCTTGCGCAGCGCTCTGCGACAAATCCGACCCGACCTGATTCACACGCGCAGCCGATTACCGGGCTGGCTCATTTTCCTGCTCAGAAAAATTGACCCGGACATCGCGCGCATTCCCTGGGTCGTGACCGTGCATGGGCTGCATTCGAAGGGCAGGTATAGCGGCGTGCTTAAGCACGCTGACCAGATTATTTGCGTTTCGCAAACCGTAAAACGACATCTGTTGCAGCATTGGCCCGATGCGGCGCAGAAGCCAGTGACTGTTATTCATCGCGGAATTGATGCGCGGCAGTTTGCGCCGATCGAGTCGCCTGATTCTTCCATTCAGACTCAATTATTAAGCGAGTTTCCACAACTTAACGGCCAATACATTTTGCTGCTGCCGGCGCGGGGGACACGGCTTAAGGGACATAAGCAAGCAATCCGACTGCTCGCGAGTTTGCACAATAGCGGGCTCGATGTGCGTCTGTGCTTATTGGGTGTGCGTTGCGCCGGAAGAGAGCAATATGTCGCCGAGCTAGAGCGCTATGTTCTTGAGCTTGACCTGCAGGATCGGGTTGCCTTCACCGCGCCGCGTTCCGATGTGATCGCGTTCTACACAATCAGCCATTTGGTCTTGCAATTATCACGCCGTCCTGAGGCGCTGGGGCGTACGGTCTTAGAATCTTTCAGTATGCGCAAAGCGGTTCTGGGCTGGAATTACGGCGGCGTGGGTGAAATTTTTGAACTACTGGACTATCGCGGCGGCGTTTCGCCATTTGACGAAGTTGCTCTGGCAAAGCAGGCATTGAAGATGCTTCGCGGTGGAATTGAGACACCTGAATTGCGCGGGTTTAGACTGTCGGATATGCAAAAAGCGACACTGGAACTTTATGAACGAGCGCTTCGCTAAATTTGCCGGCTTAACTCCTTACTGGGTGCTGCTGTATGTGGCGTGTTGGCCATGGCCGGCACTTGCCGAGGCGGCGCTTTCGCTGGGCTCGATTATCGGGTTGAGCTTGTTGTTGGTTTCACGGTTCCGGTCTGGAACCCAAATTCTGCGCCATGAAGCCTGGGCGCTCACTACGGTTCTGTTTTTTTGCTATTGGCTTGCTGAAGCGATATCAGTGATCGATTCCTACGATGTAAAGCACAGCGCGATCGAAGTGCTTAAGGATTTACGCTATCTGCCATTCTTGTGGTTGGTCGCCATATCCTGCGCACAAAGTCACGGGCGTAAGGTGATTGCGGTTGGCATAAGCGTCATCTTGAGTGTCTGGCTGATCGATGCATCGCTGCAGGCGTTTACCGGATTCTCGATTCGAGGCGCGTCGGCTGCAGATCGACTATCGGGGATTTTTGGTGCGGGCAATCTTAAAATCGGTTTGGTGCTGGCCAGCATGTCTCCGTTCTTGCTGCTTAGCGCGGGTCGGCGATTTGGATTCTGGGCCTGGATCGGCGTTGCCACCATGCTCGGCTTCATAATTTTGCTGGCCGGTGCCCGGGCGGCGTGGCTTACGCTGGCATTGGCCTTTCTGGTCAGCAGCATCTATTTTTGGAAGTTGCGCAGAGCGCTGTTACTGGTCGGCACCGGCGGCTTGTTTATGTTGGTGCTAGCCGCAAGCTTTCCGGATTATTTTCAACAGCGCATTGAGCGGACTCTAACGGCACTTCAACACGACGGAAGCTCAATCGACTACGCGCTCTCAGGCCGCGTGGAAATCTGGCGTCACGCTCTTGAGATGTACGCCGATCATCCGATAAATGGTGTGGGTGTCGATCAGTTTCAATCAAAATATCTTGAATACGCGCCAGCCACCGACCAGTTCGTCGAATACGGCAGGCCGGGTGCCTTTCATGCGCATCAGATTGTATTGGAAGTGCTCAGTGAAACCGGAGCGATTGGATTGTTGCTCTGGTTGATGGCTACCGCGCTGGCAATACGCGCGTGGCGCTTTGCAAGCGTTCAGGCGCGTGAGCGTGCCCTGCCCAGCGCGATGGCGCTGGCGATCACGGTGTTTCCGCTCAATACGCACTTAGCGTTTTACTCCACGTTTTGGGGTGGTCTAACTCTGTTGCTCAGTGCTTTATATGTGGGGCATCTGGCCGCTGCAGACTCACCCGAGCCGGCTGCGGTGACTAACCGTGACGCCGCGGCCTCTTAATTTGCCACTTCGCTGGCGCGCGCTGCGCGTGCTGTGTATCTGTTTGGGCTATTTTCCGCGTTCGATATTACCCGCATGTGTCTGGCTGTTAGACCGGTTAATGTGGCTGCCAATGCGTGAGCGCTGGCGAATTGCTAAAACGAACATTGATCTGTGTTTCGTCGAAAAGACCCCGCGCGAACGCGACGTTTTACTGCGAGCGCATCGATTGGCCACTTGGGAAAGTCTTGCAGAGTTATGTCGTGCGTGGTTTTGCCCCTACCGGTTTACCGAGGGCATCGCCCGGGTCCATGGACTGAAGCTCATCGAAGACGCTGTGAATCAAGGGCGTGGCGTACTGCTGTTGACCGGGCACTTTATGCACACCGAAATGGCATTGCGACTAATTTCTGAATCGCTCGGATCGTCGGTGTACGGCGTTGTACGACGCAATGGCAACCCGTATCTTGAGGCTATATTAGAAGCCGCCCGGGTCGCCCGCGTGGGCCCCACCATCGGTAAGTTTGATGTGCTGCACTTAGTGCGCGAGTTGCGCGAGGGCGCGGTCGTTGTTTATTCGGCGGATCAGGACTTTCGAGAGCACTGCAGTTTTGTACCGTTTTTCGGGATACCTGCGGCAACGCTTAACAGCGTGCCGCGGCTTTGCGAGTCGGGCAATGCATTGCCGCTGGTCATGTGGAGTCGACGTAGGGCTGATTTCAGCTACGAGATTCGGATACAACCGATCTGGAGTGATTGGGCCAGCACAGAAGCGTCTGACTCTGCCGCCGTTTACATGCGCGAACTCGAGTCCGAGGTACGACAGAATCCGGCGCAGTATTTGTGGAGTCATCGGCGCTTTAAGACCCGCCCCGAAGGCGCGCCGGATCTTTATGCTGATCGGTAAGGGTTGCTGCCGTCAGCTTGTTTTTTAAAACGTTGATGCATCCATAAATATTGATGCGGCGCTCGGCGAATCATCGATTCCAGCGCTGCCATGACCCGTGCGGTGTCGGCGGTTTCATCGGTGCTGGGGAACTCAGTAAAAGCGGCACCGATTTCAAGCTCATAGGTGCCATCGTCGTGTCGTCGATGGAAAAAGGGCAGAACGTGGGCATTGGCCATGCGCGCCAACTGATGGGTCGAAGTCAGGCTCCACGCCGGGTTGCCGAAAAACTCGACGAATACACTCTCGCCGCGACGACTCTCTTGATCCGGCGCAAACCACAGCACTCCCCCGGCCTTTAGGTGTTTCAAGGCGGGCCGAAGTTCGTCACGGGTAAACATGGCTTGCGTATATTGCCCGCGGCCTTTGCTCACGGCCCACTCCAAAGCCGGGGCATCATGTGGCCGATAAAGCCCTGCGAATTCACAGTGCTGGCCAAGCAATCGAGCAGCCATCTCGAGAGTCGTAAAGTGCGCGGAGATTAAAATAATGCCGCGGCCGGTCTGTTGCGCCGAGCGTAAATGTTCGAGGCCACTCATCGAAGCGACGGATTCTGGCGCCGGCTCAGGTCCCCACCAGGCGCGAATAAACTCAAAGACGCCGATTCCTGATTCCTCGAAATTAGTGCGCAGCAATTGTGAATGCTGTGCGCCGCTCAGTTCCGGGAAACACATTTGCAGGTTAATTAACGCCGCACGGCGGCGCCGTCGCATCAGCAAGTACATCAAGCGTCCGAGCAATCGGCCGAGCAGGCTTTGCACCGGCCAGGGAGCTCGGGCCAGGCACCAACCCAATGCGATACCGAACCAAACTGGCCATTGGCTCGGGCTAAAGCGTGAAGAGGATGATTGGCTCATCGCGGCATTGTACCGATGTGCGCAAGCCGGTCGCTATTTTCCGTTATCCTTGCGCCATGCATATTTCGTTCTTTCAGCGCCTGATGCTGAGCGTTTACTCGGCGGGCCTTTATTTGCTGCTGCCGCTTACGCTTTACCATCTGATCTGGCGCGGCTTGCGTCAGCGCGCCTACATGATGCGCTGGAGCGAGCGCTACGCGCACATCGATGCGCTTCCGGAGCTCAATAACGCGATCTGGGTGCACGCGGTTTCGGTCGGTGAAATCAATGCCGCAGTGCCCTTGATCAACGCACTCAAAGAACAATATCCGCAGCGCCCGATTCTAATCACCACCATCACGCCGACCGGGTCGGAGCGGGTTAGATCCTTATGGGGTGATGGCGTCAATCATGTGTACCTTCCGTACGATTTACGCGCGCTCGTCCGTCGTTTTTTGCAGCGTGTGCGGCCTTCGATTGCAATTATTGTTGAAACCGAAATCTGGCCGAACCTGTTCGTAGAAACCGCTAAGCAAGGTATTCCTTTAGTGATTGCTAATGCGCGCCTGAGTGAGCGATCGCTCAAGGGCTATGCGTATCTGAGCCCATTGATCCGATTGGCCTTGAGTGCGGTGAATTTAATTTGTGCGCAGTCACAGCCCGATGCCCGGCGATTTGTGCGCCTGGGCGCTGCAGACTCAAAAGTCTGTGTCAGCGGCAATTTGAAATATGATCTGGCTCTGCCCGAAGACACCGTGAATCTGGGCAAGCATTGGCGCGGGCAGTGGCAGCAGAGCCCGGTTTGGATTATTGCCAGTAGTCATTTAGAAGAAGAGCCTACTCTGGCTGAGTTCCATGTGCAGCTGCTCGAGCGCATTCCAAATCTAAGACTCATTTGGGTGCCTCGTCACCCGGAACGATTCAATGCGGTTTTTGAGCGCTGCCAGGATATGGGTTTGCAAACGATTCGACGCAGTAGCGATCAACCCCCCACAGCGGAAGATCAGGTGCTGTTGGTGGACTCCATGGGCGAACTACTGCAGTTTTTAGCGGCTGCCGATGTGTGCTTTGTCGCCGGCAGTATCAAACCGGTCGGCGGTCATAATGTGCTTGAGCCCGCGGCGCTGGGTGTGCCGGTCGTGGTTGGCCCGCACATATTTAATTTCCAGCAAGTCTGTGCCGGTCTTGAGCAGGTCGGCGCGCTCAAACAAGGGCAGAGCTCGGCACAAATGATTGAATTGATCGATAAATGGCTTCGCGATGCGCCGGCGGCTGAAGTGGCCGGAAAAGCAGGGCAGGAATTTGTCGCCGCAAATCGCGGCTCGGTTGCGCGCACTTTGCAACTGATCGCGCAGCATTTGAACGCTGCGCGATCTTAATCGCTTATTGAGTTTGGTCTAAGACCTGTTCGGCATCGTTGACCAGCGCCCGATTGACCGCCTGCAAGTCATTAATGTCCAAGGTGCCGGATGCCTGCTTCAGGCGCAGCTGATTGACCAGAAAGCTATGGCGGGCTCGGGCGTATTCGCGTTGGGCTTGAAACAGCTGCTGCTGCGCAATCAGCACGTCGACAATGGTTCGAGTGCCCACTTCCAGGCCCGTTTCACCGGCCTCGTACGCAGCTTGCGCCGAGACAACGGCCAGACGACGCGCTTCGACTTCGGCCTCGCCCGATTGCAAGGAACGCAAGGCGCCACGCGTCTGGCGCGTCACCGAGCGACGCTCTTGTTCAAATTGGTCTGCGGCCGTGTCGCGATTGTAAATGGCCTGACGCACGCGAGATTGCGTGGCACCACCGCTGTACAACGGAACAGTCAGAGTTAATCCGATGGAGCCGCCTTCGCTGCCGTTTTGATAAGCAGTAACGTTTGGCGGTGGAATCAGATTGTTCGTGTTGTCGCCATTGTTTGAATTGTCGCGGTAGCTCGCGCTTGCACTCAGGGTGGGTAGGTGCCCGGAACGTGCAGCTGCCAGATCTTTATTTGCCGCAGCCAATGCTAATTCCTTGGATAGCAAGGAGGGGTTGCTTTGCAACGCGGTATTGACCCAGGCGTCGACGCCCAGCGTATCTTCATGGGTCGGTTGGAACTCTGCGCTCAGGCCGCGAATGCCGTGCACCGAGCTGCCGGTAATTTCAGCAAGCGCTTCGCGGTAATCGTCCAACTGATTTTGAGACGCGATGGTATTGGCGCGGGCCGAGTCGTAACGCGCGCGTGCATCGTGTACGTCGGTAATTGGCGCCAGGCCGACTTCCAGACGCGTTTCCGCCTGGTCGAGCTGGCGCTTAACCGCTTGCTCTTCGGCGCGTGATGAAGCCAGCGTTTCGATTCCGGTCAGTACATTGAAGTAGGCATCGGCCACGCGAATAAATAAATTGTGTTCAGCCGCGGCATAATCGGCTTCGGCCTGATTCGCACGGAGCTTACCGGCGGAAAAGCGCGAAAATTGGGCGCCATCAAAGATGGTCTGGCGCAGGGTGAGACTCCAGGACTTCGATGTTGCGTCATTGGTGCTGTTGGATGGAAACGGCACAGAGCCAAAAATCTGCGTGCCATCGCTATCAGTGCTGCCCTTGCTGTAAGTGGCGTCGGCATTAAGCTGCGGCAACAAAAGAGCGCGCGCTTGAACGGCCCCTTCCTGCTGCGACAGGGACTGCGATTGAGCAGCGGAAATGACCGGGTCATTATTGCGGGCCATCTGGTAGACCTCGAGCAGATCCGTTGCAGATGCTGAAGCACTGGCAAGTGCCAGTGAAAGAGCAAGGGTCAGAGAGCGCACACGCATAATAAATCCTCGATTCAAGTATTAGTTAGAGTAGGAAGCGCGGCTTTGGCTCGCCGCCAATGAGATAGGGCAAATCGGTTTCAAACAGACTTTCTTCGCCTAGGCCATCAGTATCCAGGCGCAAGCGTGAGGCCTGCATGACGGGTGACTCGCCACTGATTACAAATAAGCGGCCGCCGGGCTTGAGCCAACGAGCGAAAAACTCCGGATTGTCGTGTACCGCACCAGTCACACAGACTGCGTCAAACTTCAGGCTGCTATTCCAGCTAAAGACATCGGCGACTTCCAGCTCAACATTGTTCAGCTCGGCGTTATGCAAAACGGCGCGGGCTGACTCAATAAGATCCGGATATATGTCGATGCTGTGAACCGCGCGGGCCAGTGTTGCCAGACACGCGGTTATGAATCCCGAGCCGGTGCCTACTTCCAGCACCGAATCCATTTCTTGCAGATCTAAAGCTTGCAGCATGCGGCCTTCAACCACCGGTTTCATCATTTGCTGGTCGTGTTCCAGGGGTATCGATAAATCGCTGAAGGCCATTTTGCGATAGCGGCTTGCAACGAAATCTTCGCGACGCACCTGGCGATAAACATTCAACACCCGAGGGTCCAGTACTTCCCAGGGGCGGATCTGTTGCTCAATCATTGCGAAACGGGCTTGTTCAAAATCGATCGACATGCTCAATCTTCCGGTAAATCAGAACCATCTATTGTAAAGCGCTAGACGGCTGGATGGCTTCAGCTTCGCCTAATTTTTCCAGACAGCTTAGTGCCAGAGGTCATTCGTACCGATGGCAGGTGCTAGGACCCGAGGGGGCCGAATAGGGTCAGAAAGCTTGCTACCACGGTATTTGCATGCTTTCGAAGCTGTTCCTGGCTCGGACATTTCGAAATGCCGAGCAGCAACTCGATCTGAATCAATTCTTTGGTTAGGGATAAGAAAATCCGAGAGGCGGTTGCAGGCTCGGGGCAATTCAGTCTGTTGGTAGCCGTAGCCTGCGCAAAGAAAGTTGCCAATTCAAGTTGCAGCTTGGCCGGGCCGATACTGTGAAACAGACGGCCAAATTGGTTGTTCTGGCCGGCTTGAGCAATGATCGTACGGTAGAGCTGCACCGTTTCTGTACTGGTTAACAGGTCCAAATAGCCCATGCAGATTCGATGGAGTTGCTTGGCGATCGGAAGCTGCGGAGTGTCTTGCAAGATTTCGGCTGGCAGAAACTGGGCAATGCGTACCTCTACGGCCTCGGCAAACAGGGACTCTTTATCACCAAAATGATTGTAAATAGTGAGTTTGGATACCTTAGCCCGCTTGGCGATTGCATCCATGCTGACCGTTTGCAGGCCGAACTCACAAAACAATGACGCCGCAGCGCTCAGTATTGCCTCGTGCTTTTGGACGCTTTTCGGGCGGCCTGGGCCTGCGGGTCGGGATTGCTTTGTCATAAAGCCGGCAATAGTTTATTGAACTGACGAGTTTACTAAAGATACAATGAAATGACACGCACCGTTGAGCCCGGCTATCCGATGTTGAAAAAGACCTCCATTTTGGCCCGCCTTTGCGCATTGAGTCTGGTGTGCGCACTTTCGGCGTGCAGCGGTGCCGAGCCGGCCGTCGAAGATTTACGCCCGGTGATGGTAGCGCAGGCGCAGAGCAGCCATGGTCAGGCCGAACTTTTTTCCGGCACGGTTCGCGCTCGACACGAAATTGATATGAGTTTCCGGCTCAATGGAAAAATTGCACAGCGCTTGGTCGATGTCGGCGATCGGGTTAAAGCCAATCAGCTGTTAGCTCGCCTTGATCCCGAAGATGCCGCTCTTGCCGTACAGGCCGCACAAGCAGCGGTACTAAGCGCAGAGTCTGAGCAACGACTTGCGCAAGCCGAGTTTCAGCGCCACTTAGCGTTGAGCGAAAAGCAACAGGTTAGCCTGTCGCTGCTCGATACGAAGCGCACCGCCTTAGAGGCTAAACAAGCAGCCTTAGCGCAAAGCCGGGTGGCCCTGGATTCTGCGCTCAACCAGAAAAACTATACCGAGCTAAGAGCGCCGGGCGCAGGTGTGATCGCCGCGCGCATGGCTGAAGCCGGTCAAGTCGTTGCTGCGGGCCAGCCGATTTTTAAATTGGCCGAAGGTGGCGAGCGCGAAATAGCGATTAACCTGCCGGAACAAAGCGTGGCTCAGTTCCTTATCGGTCAAACCGCGAGAGTGCGGTTATGGGCTCAGCCGGAAACGATCTATGAAGCCCAATTGCGCGAGATATCACCGGCCGCCGATGCGGTTACCCGTACCTATGCGGCTCGCGTTGCTTTGAAAGACGCAAAACTGCAAAGTGCTCTAGGGCAAAGTGCGCAGGTTGTGTTTAGCCAGAATAATGGTAATGGTTTGGCATTACCGTTGGCGACGCTGATTAGAGCCGAAAATCGCGTCGCGGATATTTGGGTTTGGTCGCCAGAAACCAGTCGGATCCAAAAGCGCAGCATCGAGTTTGAAAATTTCGATGAGAACGCAATTCGCGTCACGTCTGGATTGGAGCCTACCGAGTGGGTCGTCCAAGCCGGTGTACATCTGCTGCTCGAGGGCCAGAAGTTGCGCGCGGTTGATCGGCAAAATAGGCCGGTTGAGCCGACAGGTCAGGCGGAATAACCTCGATGGGGCGCTTTAACTTATCTGAGTGGGCCCTGAAAAATCGCGCACTGGTTGCCTATGCGCTGGTCGTGCTGGCAATTCTGGGTGTGTTTAGTTATCAAAAGCTAGGTCAGTCCGAAGACCCGCCGTTTACATTTAAGATTATGGTGGTCAGAACCTACTGGCCCGGTGCAACAGCGGTTGAGGTATCCGAGCAAGTTACCGATCGCATCGAAAAAACCATTATGGGTACGGGCAAGTACCAGTTCGTGCGTTCATTCTCGCGCCCCGGCGAGTCGCTAGTAATGTTAATTGCAAAAGACTCCATGGTTTCTTCCGAGCTGCCTGCGCTGTGGTATCAGGTCAGAAAGCGCGTCGGAGATATTAAGCCGACACTACCCAAAGAAGTCGTTGGTCCATTTTTCAATGATGAATTTGGCGATACGTTTGGCAATATTTATGCCTTGCAAGGGAGTGGCTTTGACTACGCCACACTAAAAGACTTTGCTGAGCGCATCGAATTAGAGCTTCACCGTGTCGAGGATGTCGCAAAAGTAGACTTGCTCGGATTGCAGGAAGAGAAAATTTGGGTTGAAGTATCCAATGAAAAGCTCGCTAGTCTAGGTATACCGCTGGCGTCAATTCAGCAAGCGATTGAGCAGCAGAACTCGGTTACCCCGGTTGGGTTTTTTGAAACCACCAGTGACCGCGTGCGCTTGCGTGTCAGCGGCCAATTTAAATCCGTTGCGGAGATCGATGATTTCCCGATCCACGCCGGCGGCGTGAGTTTGCGGTTGGGCGACATTGCCGAAATTCATCGCGGATTCTCTGATCCGGCAGCGCCGCGCGTGCGATTTATGGGCCAGGACGCAATTGGTATCGCCGTTTCAATGCGTGATGGTGGCGACATTATTGCGCTCGGCGAGCGACTCGAGAAAAAATTTGCCGAGATCCAGGAAGCTCTGCCGCGCGGCATGACCCTGGGCCAAGTCGCCAATCAGCCGCAGGCCGTGAAGCAGTCCGTTGGTGAGTTCATTCGGGTTTTGACCGAGGCGATCATCGTCGTGCTCATTGTGTGCTTTGCGTCACTCGGTATGCGTTCGGGATTGGTTGTTGCTCTCTCTATCCCGCTCGTTCTGGCCATGACCTTTGCGGCGATGGCCTGGTTTGGAATTGGGCTGCATAAAATCTCTCTGGGCGCGCTCATTCTTGCGCTGGGCTTGTTGGTCGACGATGCGATCATTGCCATTGAAATGATGCAGGTAAAAATGGAGCAAGGCTTCGATCGTCTTCAGGCCGCGGCATTTACATACAAGACCACAGCATTCCCCATGCTTACCGGTACCTTGGTAACTGCAGCCGGTTTTTTGCCTATCGCCACCGCGGCCTCGTCTACCGGTGAGTACACCCGGTCGATTTTCCAAGTGGTGGTTATTGCTCTGCTACTTTCCTGGATCGTCGCAGTTGTATTCATTCCGTATCTGGGAGATCGCCTGCTCCCCAGTAAAGGTTTCGGTACTTCTGAACTACATGAAGACTCTATTTATCAAACCAGTTTCTATTCGCGATTCAGGAGCTGGGTGCGCTGGTGCGTTGATAATCGAAAAACCGTCATTCTTACGACCGTCTTACTGTTTGTTGGTTCATTGATGATGTTTCGTTTTGTGCCGCAACAGTTTTTTCCAAGCTCAACGCGTTTAGAACTGATGGTTGATCTGGAGCTGGCTGAGGGCGCGTCGCTCGAGGCTACCCAGCGCGTCGCGCAGCGTTTTGAGGCCCTAATCAACGGCCACAAAGAAGTGACGAGTTATGTCGCCTACGTGGGAACGGGCTCTCCGCGTTTCTACTTGCCCTTAGATCAAAAGCTGCCGCAAACGAATCTCGCGCAGTTTGTGATTACGACACCAAGCATAGAAGCCCGCGAATCGCTAATGATTTGGCTGCGCCAGACCTTCAGGCAGAAGTTCAGCGATGTGCAGGGTCGTGTTGTGCGTCTGGAAAATGGTCCGCCGGTTGGATTTCCAGTGCAGTTCCGAGTGTCCGGTGAACATATCGAGAGAGTGCGTGAGATCGCCAGAGAGGTCGCCGCTGTCATGCGCGAGCACCCGCATACGCAAAATGTAAATCTGGATTGGGATGAGCCCAGTAAGGTTATTCGCCTGACCATCGATCAGGATCGCGCGCGTGCTATGGGAGTGAATAGTCAGACATTAGCCAATTTTCTTAGCGGATCACTTTCCGGATTGCCCGTTAGCACCTTCCGTGACAAAGATGAGTTAATCGAAATTCGCATGCGTGGTTCCAATGCCGAGCGCAGTCAGATTGGCGTACTTGGATCGCTTTCGGTACCTACCGCAAATGGTCAGTTTGTAGCGCTATCGCATATCGCCAAATTGGAAATCGGCACAGAAGAAGGTGTTATCTGGCGTAGAAACCGATTGCCCACGATCATCGCCCGTGCGGATGTGAGCGATGAGGTCACTCCGCCGACGGTGACCGCCGATCTGCTGCCAAAACTACAGTCGATACGTAACCGGCTGCCGCCGGGCTATCTACTTGAAGCCGGTGGTACCGTTGAGGATGCGACGCGCGGCGCAAAAAGTGTGGCTGCCGGTATGCCCCTGTTTTTGCTGGTCGTAATCAGCTTGCTGATGATTCAACTGCGCAGTTTTTCACGAGTAATGCTGGTATTGGCTACCGCACCATTGGGGCTAATTGGCGTGACCTGGTTTTTACTGATTCCGCAAGTCCCATTCGGTTTTGTTGCGATGCTCGGGACGATTGCGCTGGCCGGGATGATCATGCGCAATTCAGTCATTCTGGTTGACCAGATTGAGCGCGACATCAGTCAGGGACGGACCCAATACGAAGCGATCATTGAGGCCACTGTGCGTCGATTCAGGCCCATTGTGCTCACCGCGCTTGCCGCCGTGCTGGCGATGATTCCGCTTTCGCGAAGCGTGTTCTTCGGGCCGATGGCGGTAGCGATTATGGGTGGACTGATTGTCGCAACCGCGCTGACCTTGTTGTTTCTGCCGGCGTTGTATGCCGCCTGGTTTCGTGTGCCGATTACGCCCCGTGCACCGCGCTACTAACTATTTCCGCGTTTGAACTCCAGAGCTTTTGAGTTCAGCGGTTCGCGACACAACAGTAAATTTCGTAAATGTTTGGGGCGCGAGAGAACCTCGCGCAACCAAGATGGACGTTGTTCAGCGCTGATTTCATTGGCGTGCTCGCCCAACTCATAGCAGAACGGAAACTGCGCACATAGCTCCGCGAAAAAGCGCTCGGGTTCGTTGCCCTGGGCCCGCAGTAGAGCAGGGCAAAACTCAATATAAATGCGTCGCAACCGATTGAGTTTTTCGCCAAGGCCAGCAATCGCCTGTGGTTCAAATCCCTCAATATCAATGATCATCAAATCGAACGTGTGATCAGGTAGGGCCTGATCCAGGCGAATCATCGATACTTCAGTGCCCGATCGGGCTTGGCGATTAACTGATGAGTTACCCGTATTCAGCAGATTGCGTTCAATAAAAATGCTACCCGCAGAATCACCGATGGCATTGTGGTGCGCGTGCACATTGTGGCAGTTGTTCAGGCGTAAGTTGGTTTGTAGAAGCTCAAAATTAGTCGGGTCAGCTTCAAATGCCCATGCCTGATCAAAGTGCTTTGACAACGGTACCAGTATCGCTCCGATATGCGTGCCCACGTTGAGTAAAGTGGCTTTGGGTTCGTTAACCACTGCTTTTAGCCAGCAAATTTCGTCCCAGTCGTAACTTCCGTCACGCAACAGGCGGCGACCAATGGCCATGTCGCCCGGCTCCACGGCCAGAAGCCCGTTCTTGCTACTTGCCAACATCGCAACGCCATGTTTATCCAGTAACTTGAGCCGGAAGAAGCGCCGAATCGATCGGGATAGTTTTTTGTTCCAGCGCATCGGTGACGGCATGAATAACCTTAAGGTTTATCTTGTGGTTATTGATAGTGCACTAATTCTACAGGCCATTTCATGTTTTTACGCTGACGGGCAGGCTCCTCGGGTGATCGAATTAATTTGGCGGGTAGATCGGATCCGTGTTCAAATAAGCACTGAAGCGGGGGTCCCTGCCAGGCATGTTCAGGTCGACGTATACCGTCGATCAGCTGCCGGCGGGGTGAGAAATACCCTTCGAACCTGATCGAGGTGATGCTCGCGTAGGGAAGCTTTGCGCTCCGCGCGCCGCCGCTTCGTTCTTTTCTGTGAGGACGAATGCCATGAATGCTGTTGCTAAAGAGTTGCTGGAAAAAACCCAGCGACTGTCTGATGAAGTCACCCGCCCGATCCCCGGGTCCGAAAAAATTTACGTCACCGGTTCGCGCGACGATTTGCGTGTGCCGATGCGTGAAGTCAAGCAGCAAGATACGCCATTGATCTTCGGTGCCGAGTCGAATCCGGCGATAACGGTCTACGATACATCCGGTGCATACAGCGATCCGTCCGCAGTGATTGATTTAACCAGGGGTTTGGCCGGGCTGCGCGCACAGTGGATTGCCGAGCGCGGTGACACCGAGGCGCTGACGGCATTAAGTTCAGGGTTTGGTAGAGAGCGCGAACTCGATAAGCGATTGGATAGCATGCGCTTCCCGAACCGCATCTTGCCCCGCCGCGCCAGGCCGGGCGCGAATGTCTCGCAAATGCACTATGCCAAGCGTGGCATTATTACGCCGGAAATGGAATACATCGCTATTCGTGAAAGCCAGAGGCTCGAGGCAGTGCGTGAGGCGCATTTGCTGACGCAGCATCAGGGCGAGCATTTCGGAGCCAATCTTCCGGCATTGATCACGCCCGAATTTGTCAGGGATGAAGTTGCGCGTGGTCGCGCCATCATTCCGGCCAATATTAATCACCCGGAACTTGAGCCGATGATTATCGGGCGCAACTTCCTGGTCAAAATCAACGCTAATATTGGCAACTCTGCGGTCTCATCGGGTATCGCCGAAGAGGTCGAGAAGCTCGTGTGGGCAATTCGCTGGGGTGGCGATACGGTCATGGATCTATCGACCGGCAAACATATTCACGAAACCCGCGAGTGGATCATTCGCAACTCGCCGGTGCCGATCGGTACGGTGCCGATTTATCAGGCGCTCGAGAAGGTCGACGGTCGGGCCGAAGAACTCACCTGGGACCTGTTCCGCGACACCTTGATTGAGCAGGCTGAGCAGGGCGTTGATTACTTTACGATTCACGCCGGTGTGCGTTTGGCGTATGTGCCATTGACCGCTAAGCGAGTCACCGGAATTGTGTCTCGCGGTGGATCGATTATGGCTAAGTGGTGTTTGTCCCACCACAAAGAGAATTTTCTGTATACGCATTTCGAAGAGATTTGCGAAATCATGAAGGCCTATGACGTGAGTTTTTCGCTCGGTGACGGTTTGCGTCCGGGCTCGATCGCTGACGCTAACGATGCGGCTCAGTTCGGCGAATTAGAAACGCTCGGCGAGCTGACAAAAATTGCCTGGAAGCACGACGTACAGACCATGATTGAGGGCCCGGGCCACGTGCCGATGCAGCTCATCAAGGAAAATATGGACAAGCAGCTTCGTGAGTGCGGTGAAGCACCGTTCTACACCTTAGGGCCTCTGACCACAGATATAGCACCCGGTTACGATCACATCACCAGCGCGATCGGTGCAGCGATGATTGGCTGGTACGGCACCGCGATGCTTTGCTATGTCACACCGAAAGAGCATCTGGGTCTTCCCAACCGCGCCGATGTGCGCGAAGGCATTATGGCCTACAAAATTGCTGCGCATGCGGCGGATCTGGCGAAGGGCCACCCGGGCGCACAAATTAGGGACAATGCGCTGTCTAAAGCACGATTTGAATTCCGCTGGGAAGACCAATTCAACTTAGGTTTGGATCCGGAGCGCGCGCGATCGTATCACGATGAAACCTTACCCAAAGACGCGCATAAGGTGGCCCATTTTTGCTCGATGTGCGGGCCGCACTTTTGCTCGATGCGGATCACTCAAGACGTGCGCGACTATGCTGCCGAGCAAGGCGTCGACGAGAAAGCCGCATTGGAAAAAGGTATGCAGGAGAAAGCCGAAGAATTCCGCGCGCAGGGCGCGCAGGTTTACCATCGGGAGTAGTCAGGCCTGACTCACCAGCGAGGAGCTAGCACAAGGGCCGCAGCTCCTCGCACAGAGTTTTCCAGGTATCCAGGCGCTCGCTTACACCGACACTGGCCAAGTATTCTTCATCAATGCTTTCGCTTGCAGCGAGACCTGCAGCCACATGAACGACGCCGATGATATCGAAGCCGTTGGTTCCGATTTGCGCGGGCACGTGGCGATAGGCAACCGCCTCAACCAATTCCATCGGCAAGCCCCACATCGCCAACAGACAGGCTCCGAGCATGTCCGAGCGTGGTGCATCGATGCGCAGAGCTTTGCGCGAGTGATCGTGGAGCAACTGATAGGGCAGTAGTTGTCCGATGTCAGATAAAAGTGCCGCGCTGGCTGCCAAGGAAGCGATCTTCGGGTCACCTGCGATGGTTCGGGCTAGCCGGGATGCCAGCAGCGCTTGTGATTCAAGCCGTTTAGAAAGGCCGTCATTACGACCCAGCGCCCCGAACACTTCACTGGACAAAACCAATTGCGATAGAGCACTCAAGCCTAGTCGTTGCACGGCGGTGAGCAAGTCACCAATAGGCTTGCCGCGCGAGAACATCGCAGAGTTCGCCAGTTGTAGTACCCGGGCCGATAATGCCGGCGATTGCGAGAGCCGCTCAACAATCTCGTTCATCGAAGTCACTTCATCGGCAATTGCCGAGCGGATCGACATAAAGGCGGCGGGTGAGGAAGGTAGTTCTTTAAGTGAACCGAGCTGCGCTCGCAATTGCGGATCGGCAATCAGGCCGCGAATGGTGAGAACACGATTGAGTACGCGCCGCACGTCATAATCAGAATACGGCGAAGTAATGATTTGCTGGACCGAGTCATCGGCGGCAAGTCTCGCAACGTCAGCGATTCGAGTGTTCTCGGGCAGCACCAGTACGCGCAGCGCTTCCGAATGCTCGTTTTTTAACCACTTAAGCAACTGCTCCCCGGAAACTGGATTGGTTACGCAGCCACTGATGACAACATCCACTTCTCGTTTTTTTGCCGCTGCGAGCAATTGATTTCCATCGTGGCTCACAGTGACTTTCCAGTCCTCATCGATGCCGCTCACAACTTCTTGCAGTCGCGGGTCGCTGTCAGATCCTTCTAATAGCCAGATATTCATATCTAGGGGGTCCTATAGGTCTTCCTGAATCATCGATTTCCATTCTTCCAGGCGTGGCCGTACGTTAATTGAATCAACGAACGCATCATTAAGCTCAACGCTGCCTGACAGCGCGTGCGCGATATGAACCGCACCGCAGATACCCAGGCTTTTTTCTTGCGCGCGCTGCGGATGACGGTGATGAGCAACCGCCTCGACAATCATCATCGGTAGACCCCACAAGCCCAGCATCCACGCACCAGCTTCAGCGAATCCGGGCGTGTCGTCATCACCTTCACGATTGGCAAATCCGGGCAGCAGGCGGCCCACTTCGGCCAGCAATGCGGCTGTTGCGGCCAGTTCGGCGCTCGGGCCGTTGAGCATCCGCCCCGCCAAAAACGAAGCGCGCATCGCACGTGCCTGGATATCCTTTTGGAATCCGCTATCAGCTGAGTTCGGGAATACTTCGGCGGCAAGAACCACGCGGCGAACGACTTCCAGTCCCAGGCGCATTACCGCGCTTTTCAAGTCAGCGATCGGGCGCCCGCGGGAAAAATAGGCCGAGTTGCTCACGCGTAGCACTTTGGCCGCAAGCAGCGCATCGCCGGTGATCAGTCGGGCAATTTCGTTGGTGCTGGCATCCGGGTCACCGAGCGCCCGGGATATCGCGAAATAGAGATCGGGCTGGGTCGGCAGTTTATCGATCTTGCCGATCATTGCCTGCATCTCCGGGTCTTTCAGCAGACTCAGCAGTTTCTCCACGCCGCCAACTGCCTCAACAAAGCTGCGGCCGTCCAGGGGCAGGTGCAAATGGCGATGCGCGAGCTCCATCGCATAGCCTTGCGGTTGCGAGTCCTCGGGCATCAACATGAAGCGAATTATCGACGGACTTGCTTCACGGATCTTCTTGAGCAGCTGCAGGCCGTGCACATTTGCGCCAATTTCGACCATCAAAACGTGAACATCCCCGTCTTGAACCTTCTGCAGGGAAGAGGCCGTGTCGCTGCTGTGCTCAACTTCCCACTTGCTATCGAGCGACTTAAGCTCGTTGCGCAGGTCGTTGGCAATGGCCGGGTTTGGACTGACGATTAATACTTTCAACGTGTGCTCCCTGATACATCCCTGGCAATCCGTAGTCAGTGTATTCCGGAACGGGAATTTCTGCACAAACCTGCCAACATGTTTGCAGTATCGGCCAATTGAAAATTGACTTGAGGCCCGGTCAGCGAAGATGCGTTGAATTTCGCTAAATCAGAACGGCGGTTTTTTGTCGTCCGG
>CBDUOG010000029.1:0-23143 GCA_965368785.1 uncultured Gammaproteobacteria bacterium
CGACACTGCGCAGCGCAGCACTGGCTGCGGCTGATTCCGATTGGGCATCGGATCCAAAGTCAGGTTCGAAACTGACTGTTTTCAGGGGCAGTGCGCCGATCAATTTTTCGGCCGTGTTGATCAGCGCTGAACCGATGCCCGGATGCGTTAATAATACGATGCCAACACGCATGACCTACTCCAGTTCGCGATGAAAACTTAAGACGTCTTCGCGTCCCTGATTTCGAAAGTGGGTCGCTAGCGATTCGGCCAGATAGACCGAGCGATGCCTTCCGCCGGTGCAGCCGAATGCTAGTGTTATGTAGCTGCGGGTTTCGGATTCAAACCGCGGAATCCAGTTCTCCAAAAACCCGGTGAGCTCTGCGAGATAGTCGCAAACCAATTTTTCTGACGCAAAGAACTCGCGGACGCGCTGATCCCGGCCCGAGAGCGGGCGCAGCTCAGGGATCCAATGTGGATTGGGTAGCGCACGCGCGTCAAACACAAAATCCGCATCCACAGGAATACCGCGCTTGTAGGCGAAGGATTCAAACAACAGGGTGACACCGGAGCCGGATTCGACCACCAGATCAGTGAGCAATAATTTGCGTAACTGGTGAACGTTTAGATCGCTGGTATCGATGGTATGGTCGGCCAGCGCCTGAATCGGGCGCAGCGCTTGGCGCTCCATGGTCAGTGCATCCGGCAAAGCCAGGCCGAGGTGCGATAAGGGATGGCGTCGACGCGTATCTGAATAGCGCTTGATCAGAATCTCATCGCGGCTATCGAAAAACACCAGGCGATGGTCGAAGCCATGGCGGCCTATCGAAGATAACCACTGACCGACATCGCTCAGATCGTCGTAGCGATTACGCACATCAATACTGACCGCAATGTTTTGAATGTCCTGCTGGCTCTTGCTGACCTTTCGAATGAGCTCAGGCAACATTTCGCCCGGCAAATTGTCGATGCAGTAGTAGCCGATATCTTCAAAGGTGCGTAGCGCGACCGTTTTACCCGACCCGGACAAGCCGCTGACAATGGTAATCATCGGTTTATGATTTGCGCTGCTCATGAGTCACTCTTATGTAAGAAGGCATTATGTCGCGCCAGAAATGCGGCGGCCGGATCGCTGCCCTTGGCGCGCAAAATATGCAGTCGCGCTGCCGCTTCGGTTAACACCGACAAGTTGCGACCGGGCGCAACCGGTAAATTAAACACCGGTACATCCAGGCCTAGAATCGGACGTGCACCGGCTTCCCCGGTCAGTCGTGACATCGCATCCATATCGTTATCGCTTAATCGCACCAGGTTCACAATGAGCCGTAAATACTTGTTGCGCTTAACCGCGGTATCGCCAAACATCTGGCGAATATTCATGATGCCCAGTCCGCGTACTTCGAGCATATCCTGCAGCAGCTCGGGGCAAGTACCGTCTAATACATCGGGCGCAATCTGAGTGAACTCAGGCACATCGTCGGCGACCAGGCGATGGCCACGGGTGATCAACTCCAGAGCCAATTCACTTTTACCCGCACCCGACTCACCGGTAATCAGTACGCCGATTGAGTAAATTTCCATAAACACGCCGTGCAGAGTGACTTTGGGCGCTAATTCACGCGCCAAGTGATACTGCAGCAAGGTAAGCAATTCGTGGCCGCGTTTTGGCGAAACCCAGAGTGGTGTTTGCGACTCTTCGGCGGCATCGCGTAAGTCGTTCGGGCAGCTCTGATTACGGGTGATGACCAGGGCCATCGGTCGCACATCAACGATCTTCTGGATTTTTTCCCAGCGTTGACGCGCATCGAGTTGATCGAGCCATTTAAGTTCTTCGCCGCCGAGAATTTGTACTTTGCTCGGGTGGATAACATTTAAGTAGCCAGCCAGGGAAGGGCGCCGGATACGATGGTCATCGGGTTCGATGCGCCGGTCTTTGCCAGATTCACCGGCTAACCAGCGCCATTCCATGCGACCGAGTAATTGCTCAAATAAATCACCGGCACTGATGCCTTCAGTTGGCATGCTGCACTCCTTAAGCAGCGGCTGATTTTCCTGAATACCAGTCGCTGAGCTGCGCGTAGAGCTCCTGTGATTGATTGGCATCACGAAGCTTTTTGCGATTCTCTTCGTTACCAAACAATTCGGCCAACTGCGACAGCAGAACCAGATGCTGCTGTTGAAAGTGTTCAGGAACAGCCAAGGCAAATATCAGGTCAACCGGCTCACCATCGTGCGCGCCGAAATCAATGGGATCTTCCAGTTGCACGAATGCGCCCACCGCCGTAGAAATGCCAGAAGATCGGCCGTGGGGAATGGCAACGCCATGCCCTAGGCCGGTGCTGCCCATTCGCTCACGTGCACATAGCGCATCGTAAAGTGCGCGCTCGTGCTCTTCGCTGCCTTCTGCCGCCAGCACCTTGGCACAAAGCTCTAATAAGCGCTTCTTGCCGCTGACTTGCGCCTTAGCCAAGGTCCGACTCGGCGTGAGTAAATCGATTAGGTGCATATTACTCAGCCAAAGCTATCGGAGCGAGCGGCGGACTCGCCGCGATGATGATCGGTCATTTTTTCTTTTTCTTTGATGACAATGCGGTCGAGCTTATCGGCCAGAAAATCGATTGCAGCATACATATCCTGAGCCACGGCATCAGCAAATAATTTTTTGCCGCGCGGTGTAATGGTGGCTTCGGCCTTATGGTCAAGTTTATCGACACTGAGGATGACACGGACATCGAGGTGATGATCGAAATGGCGTCCGACCCGGTCTAACTTGTCTCTGACGTAATCATTAAGGGCTGGAGTAACATCGATTTGGTGACCACTAATCTCTAAACGCATGGGTGCCTCCTCTTGGACTATGTATTGCAGTGTAACGCTCAGCTCGCTGAGTTAAAGCAGAAAAACGTGGATTGACGATCAGCGGATCGTCCGGGCGATATACGGGGTTGCAGGCGTCATGGCTCATGGCCGTTCAGACTGCTGGTGTCGAATATGCGAAGCCGGGATATTCATCGTTCTCCGGTATTTTGCCACGGTTCGCCGGGACAGGCGAAAGCCTTGATTGTTCAGCGCCAGTGTAATCTGCGCATCGGACCAGGCCCGGCGCGGGTTTTCCTTATCAATCAGCAGTTTAATCTGGTTTTGGATGGCCGGGGCGGAGACCGGTTCACCATCGCTGGCGCTGACTCCGCTGGGAAAAAAATAAGCAAATTCGAAGACGCCGCGCGGGGTTTGAATGTATTTACCGCTGCAGGCGCGTGAGACCGTGGAAATATGCACGTTGAGCTGCTCGGCGATGCTGCGACGCGTCAACGGGCGCAGGGCCGCAGGACCGTGCTCGATGAATTGCTGCTGCGATTGAACGATTGCCAGTGCCACCTTAGTAACGGTATCGGCGCGCTGTGCGATTGCCCTTAGTGCGGCTCGCGCTTCACTCAGCAGTTGATTGAACGATGGGGCCAATTCAACCTGGCTCTTTAATTGGTGCAGTTCCTGCTCATCGAGTAGTTGCACCGGTTCCAGCAAGGCATCGCGCAATTGAACCCGCCAGTTACCGGCCTGTTTCGAAACGATTATTTCGGGCCGGATAAACTGCGTCAGCTCAGCGCTTCCGGCGCCTGCTGGGCGTGGATTCAAGCTTTTTATCATCTGCACAGCCCGCGACATCAGTTCGGGTTTGATCTGCAGCTGTTGCGCGAGTGCGTGGCTGCCTAGATCGGCCAATTCGACCAGATGCTGCTCAACAATGCGTGTCGCCAATAATTTAACCGGGCCCTGAGGTTCAGCGCTGAGCTGAGCCAGCAGACACTCGCCCAAATTCCGGCTGGCGCAGCCCAGAGGTTCCAGCTGCATCACATACTTACGCAGCGGCTCCAGAAATTTGCGTCTAGCGGTTTTTAAGTCCGGCAGGTTCAGGCCAATTTGTTCGGCCAGGCTGGCAAAGGTCTCCCACACCTGCGCGTCGCTTGCGCGCAGGTAACCATCCTCATCGAGTGTCTCGATCAGTGCGATGCACAGTAATTTATCCCAATCGGAAAACGGTGCGCGTTGAACTTGATCGGTCAGCTGGGCGTAAAACGCCCCTGCATCTTCACTGTCTGCGATATGGTCGATAGCGCCGGTCGTGCCAGGAAGCGCAGGCAGAAGGTCTTTTGTGCTGCGATCATTTGCGGGTATATGTTTGCTTTGACGCAAAAGCGGATTGCGCGCCAGTAGAGCGTTCAGGAACTGCCCCAGGTGGGGCGCTGACATGCTAAGAACCGTAAGTGACTGCCTGAGTTGTGGCGTCAGCTGCAATCGAACGGCAGGCTTTTGCTGGAGACCGCGTTTCACAGCTTCACTATAGCGCCGATTGGCCTAAAGACGGAAGCTTTCGCCCAGATAGACTCGACGCACGTCTGGGTTAACCAGCACTTCATTGGGTGAGCCGCTGGCCAGCACTGTGCCGTTATTGAGAATGTAAGCACGATCACAAATGCCCAGTGTTTCGCGGACATTATGATCCGTAATCAATACCCCGATGCCGCGTTGCTTTAAGTGGCGAATGATTCCCTGGATTTCGCCGACCGAAATCGGATCAACGCCGGCAAACGGTTCGTCCAACAAAATGAAACGCGGTTCAGCGGCCAGCGCACGGGCAATTTCCACCCGACGTCTTTCACCACCCGACAGACTTTCGCCGGCTTGTTCGGCAACATGTTCCACATGCAGCTCAGCCAGCAGTTGTTGTAGCTTCACTTCACGATCGGCAGCGCTCAGATCGGAGCGTAATTCGAGCACCGCGCGGATATTATCGGCGGTACTCAGGCTGCGAAAAATACTGGGCTCTTGCGGCAAATAGCCAATCCCCAGTCGTGCGCGACGATGCATCGGCAGTTGGGTGATGTCGTCCTCGTCCAAATAAATTTCACCGGCATCGCTGCCGACCAAGCCGACAATCATATAAAAGCAGCTGGTCTTGCCGGCGCCATTAGGGCCCAGCAGACCAACGACCTCACCGGGTTGCAGTTGAAACGCAAAGTTCTTGACGACGGTTCGCGCGCGGTAGCGCTTGACCAGGCCATGGGCGCGCAACATTAGGGCTTGTTCACTTTTTCTTGGCGCGGTGGAATGCGGATTTGCACGCGATTACCGTCGCCGCCGCCGTCGATGATGCCAGTGTTCAAGTTATAGCGGATCGTTTCACCTTTGAGCACACCACGGTCCTGGTTGATCTCGACGGCACCGCGCAGCAAGAGGATTTCTGAGTCGGTGGCGAAGTCCGCGTTGAGTGCGGTGATTTTCACGTTATCGCCACTGTCGGTGACCTGAGTCATTACCAGCGGTGAGCCCTGCAGTTCGATGCGTTCGACGCGATCATTGCGACAAATTACCGAAGCTTGATCGGAGCGGATGGTCATGCTGCCCTGGGCTATTTGTACATTGCCGAATAACTTATTGCTGCATAAACCGCCGCTGTTGCGATCAGCGCTGATGTCCAGCGGCTGGTCGCGATCGCTGGATTTGGCAAAGAGGTTAGGGCTGATCAGCAGTAGGCTGATCAGACTCAGGCTCAGATTTATTCGGAATGACGTGTGCTTTGACATCGGCAGCGAGCTCATAAGTTTTGGCCTTCATGTCCAGAGACAGGCCGGTAGCCTGCAGTATAGAGTCCTGACGCGTAATGGTCACGGGATCAGGCGTATAGGCACGATCTTCTTGTGGAAACACTTCCAGAGAATCCGTGAGCAAAGTTGATTTGCCGGCTTTGCTTTCAGCCGGCCCGAGCATTTCGACGCCACCGGAGAGCAAAATCAGCGAGCGATCGGGACTGATCCAGCCGCGGTTCGCCTGTGCGTTCCAGCTGCCCTTTTCGGGGTCCGGAAAAACAAAGTTCGGGTTTTCTAAAATCATCGAGTCACGGTTGGCTTCGCGATACAACTGCGGACCGCTCACCCGGAAACTTTCCAGTCCCTGCGGATCCAGCGACACCATGACATAGTCTTCAAGGCGATACTCAGAGCGATCAACAATAACCACCGGTTCGGGTTTTGGCCGGAACCACCACAGCGCCAGAGCGGCCGCGCTGGCTGCAACGAACAAAAATATGATCAGGCCGATCCGATTCACTCGCTATAGGCCTCGATTATTGCCTGGGCTTTGTTTTGTGCGGCCAACAGCAGGTCGCAGAGCTCGCGAACCGCGCCATCACCGCCGGACTTGGCGGTGCGCCAATGCACGCGCGATTTGATCCAGGCGTGCGCATTGTCCGGAGACACCGAAAGACCGGCGCATAGCATCGCCGGTAAATCGGGTAGGTCATCACCCATAAAGCTGGCTTCATTGGTGGTGATACCCATCTCGCTACAAATCTGCTGCAGCAGTACGCGTTTATTTTTTACGTCGACATGGATTTGCTTGATGCCTAATTCGCGCCCGCGCGACTGCGCTGCGCCACTTTGCCGGGCAGTGATCAAGGCAACGGTGATACCGGATTGTTCCAGGAGCTTAAGACCCATACCGTCGGTAACTGAAAAAGCCTTCAGTTCACGGCCTTCGTCGTCGTACCACAAGCGACCATCGGTCAGTGTGCCATCGACATCAAAGCAGGCTAGTTTAATTGCCGCAGCGCGCGCCAGCAGTTCGGCGGGGTAATCCTTGAGTTGGTCATATGGCATGGTCAAACCACCCGTGAACGCAGTAAGTCGTGAATATTCAAAGCACCCACCAGCTTGTGTTGATCATCGACAACCAGCAGGCCGCTTATTTTATGTTCTTCCATCAGATGCGCCGCTTCGCTGGCGAGCTGGTCCGGCCCGACGGTTTTTGGATTCGCGCCCATCACCTGATGGATCGGTGTGTTGCGGACATCGACATGATCATCATCGAGTGCCCGGCGTAAATCGCCGTCGGTGAAAATTCCAACGACCTTCATCTGTTTATCGACAATGGCCGTTAGCCCGAGGCGGGTACGGGTCATTTCGATTAAGGCGGCAAGAATCGTTGCATCGCTCGAAACCTGCGGCATGCTTGAGCCGGTGTGCATGACATCGCGAATATGCAGCAGCAATCGGCGACCCAAACTGCCGGCGGGGTGGGAGCGGGCAAAGTCTTCGGCGGTAAAGCCGCGCGCGTCCAAAACCGCCACTGCCAATGCATCGCCGAGCGCCAACGCAGCAGTCGTGCTCGCCGTGGGCGCCAGATTCAAAGAGCATGCTTCCTCCGGTACGCTCAGCAGCAGATGCACTTCGGCATGCCGGGCCAGACTGGAGTTGGGTTTGCCGGTGATCGCAATCATCGCATTACCCTGGCGCTTGAGCGCCGGCACGATGGTCAGTAATTCTTCGCTCTCACCCGAATTGGATAAGGCCAGCACCACATCGGCATCGGTGACCATACCCAGATCGCCATGGCTGGCTTCGCCGGGGTGCAAAAAGAACGCCGGCGTACCGGTGGAGGCCAGGGTTGCGGCAATCTTGCGCGCGATATGGCCGGATTTACCCATGCCCGAGCAAACGACCCGGCCCTGGCACTGCATGATCAATTGACAGGCGGCGGCAAAGGGTTCGCCGATTTTCGCTTCAACGTCAGCTAATGCCGCTTGTTCAATGCGCAGCACACGCTTACCACTGGCGATCAGGGCGTCTGCGGATACGGTCGGCTTTTGCGATCGAGCATTCATGTATGGGCTCTGAAACGGTATGATGTGGGACTATTCTAGCGACTCTAAAGCATTCTGCCGCTTCTATGATGAATCCCCAATTGATTAAAGAAATGATTGAGACCGGTCTGCCCGGCGCTCAAGCCGTGGTGCAGGGTGATGATGGCGTGCACTTTGAAGCAACCGTGGTGTGTGAAGCGTTTAGCGGCAAAATGCCGATAGCGCGGCACCGGATGGTTTACGCGACGCTGGGGACCAAGATGGGCAACGAGATTCATGCGCTTGCCTTAAGAACACTTACGCCGGCTGAAGTCGGCACCGCCTGAGCAGAACATATCCTATGGCTAAAATCGTAATTTCCGGTGGCGTACCACTTAGTGGTGAAGTCTACGCATCAGGCGCTAAAAACGCGGTCCTGCCGATTCTGTGCGCCACTTTGCTGGTTGACTCACCCGTGGAGATCGGCAATGTGCCGCATCTGCACGATGTCACCACTACGATGGAGCTTTTGGGCGAAATGGGCGTGCAGCTGATGGTCGATGAGAAGCTCACGATTACCGCTGATCCCAGAAACATCACGAATACCGTTGCGCCCTACGAGTTAGTCAAAACCATGCGCGCTTCGATTTTGGTGCTCGGCCCGCTGGTCGCTCGTTTCGGACACGCTGAAGTGTCGCTGCCGGGTGGCTGTGCGATTGGTTCGCGTCCGGTTGATCAGCATTTGCGTGGCTTGCGTGCCCTAGGTGCGGAAGTGACAGTAGAAAATGGCTTTATCCGTGCCACCGCTAAACGTTTGCGCGGCGCGCGTTATGTCTTTGATCTGGTGACTGTGACCGGTACCGAAAACGTGATGATGGCGGCGACTCTGGCTGAGGGCACCACGGTGCTGGAAAACTGTGCGCAAGAGCCTGAAGTGGTTGATTTGGCCAATTGCTTAAATGCGCTGGGCGCACGGGTCGAGGGCGCGGGCACGAATAAGATCACCATTCACGGCGTCGATCGCCTGGTCGGCGGGCGTTACGACGTGCTGCCGGATCGAATTGAAATCGGCACATTTCTGGTCGCTGCGGCCATGACCGGTGGCAGAATTACCGTTAAGAAAACCCGCTCCGATACGATGGACGCGGTACTGGACAAGCTCGAGGAAGCAGGTGCGCATCTAAATACGCAGAGCGATAGCATCGAGATTGATATGCGCCACGGCCGACCGAAAGCGATTAGCCTGACCACCGCACCGTATCCGGCGTTTCCGACCGATATGCAGGCGCAATTTGCCGCGCTCAATACCATCGCCGAAGGCGTGGGTGTAATTACTGAAACCATCTTCGAGAACCGCTTTATGCACCTTAACGAATTGTCTCGTTTAGGCGCGGATGTGCGGGTAGAAGGCAATACCGCAATTATTCGCGGTGTTGAGTACATGACCGGCGCACCGATTATGGCAACAGACTTGCGCGCCAGCGCATCACTGGTGTTGGCCGGATTGGTCGCGCGCGGTGAAACCACCGTTGATCGCGTGTATCACATAGACCGCGGCTACGAGAATATCGAAGAAAAACTCGGCGTGCTCGGCGCGAAAATCCGCCGCCTTCCGTAATTTATTTCTTGGCCGGATTCAAGGCATGAATCTGCAGATTCATGCTGTCGTCCTCGTCGATTTGTTCGATACGCACGGGCATATAGCGGCGTGACTTATCCAACCAGATCGTGGTTTGCCGATTGTCACCATTGTCACGGATGCGCTCAATTTTGACCGTGTTAATGCGGCCTAAGTTGGTATCCAGCGACTCGTCTCCGACTACCCGATACAGCTGTTCACTAATCGAGCTACGCGAAATTACCGGCAGTCGAATATCTTTTTTGTTGTTGCGTTGCATTTCGCACATTAATTGCAAGCTGACTAAATGACGGTCAATGGCACCGTCTTGATGATCGAGCTGACGCAGCTTGCCGCGATCATCAACATCCACTTTCTTGGTCGTCGGGTTCACCCGGATGCTCAGTTTGCGGCTGTTCACACGCGAGCTCTGGGTGTAGTCATACTGCAGTGTTTCCAGCTTTCCATTGCGTTGGCTGAATAGTGAGCGTTCGTAAATTTCCAATCCGGCAAATGCGGCCATTCCTTTGGTGCCCCGCGTCTGCGTGGTGAGAATCCATTGGCCATTAGTGCCCGGGCCAACGCGCATGCTGGCTTCGCCCAGTTCGCTGCCGTTACGCGTGACCTGAAAGCTGGCGTCAAACGGCAATGCGCATTGGCTTTGCGCAGTGGCAGAATTGGCCAGCAGAAAAAGCGTGATAAACAATAAACTGCGCATTAGTTGAGTTCCGTTTGAAGCTTGCCATCGTGAAATTGCAGTGGCGCGTCAAGAATTTTTGAATTAAAAAAAACATTGCCGTTTTCAACGCAAATGCGTCGATCGCAAATCGCCGCAACGCTGGCCAACAGTAACGGGTGTTCAAGCTGAAGAACGCGTTGTGCCAAATCTTCGGCATTCTCGCCGGGACAAACCTCGATACGTGCCTGCGCAATCACCGGGCCGGCGTCCAGCGCGGGGATTACGACATGAATACTGGCACCATGCTGTGTGTCTCCGGCCTCCAGTGCGCGCCGATGGGTATGCAAGCCCGGGTACTTGGGTAATAGCGATGGGTGGATATTAATCATGCGGTCGCGAAATGCCTGAACGGCGGTTTCACTAATAATGCGCATAAAACCGGCGCAAACGATGAGGTCTGGCTGAACGCGTGAGATGGCGTTGAACAGCGATTCATCGAACGCCTCGCGGCTGCTGAAATCCTTCGGGCTGGCAGCGTGCACAAAAATACCTGCACCGCTGGCGATTTGGAGTGCCTGACACGCTGGCCGATCCGAAAAAACACCCACAATCCGGCCCTGGATCGCGCCGTCCGCAATGCCCTGAATAAGCACCGCTAAATTGCTGCCCCGGCCCGAAGCCAATACCGCGATGCGCATAAGCCTAGCCGATACGGACGCGTTCGCCGCCCTCGTGGCGCACGACCCGGCCGATGCTGCGGTGGCCGAGGCCAAGCTTGTCCAGCTCAGCACCAATGGCGGATCGCTGCTCGGCGGCGACCACCAGTACGAAACCGATGCCGCAGTTGAAGGTGCGCCACATCTCTGCCATTGGAACCTGACCTTCACGTTGCAGCCAGTCAAAAACCGGCGTCAGCGCGCAGGCGCCGGCGTCAATATCCAAGCCCAGTCCGTCGGGAATGACCCGGATTATGTTTTCAGTTAAACCGCCGCCGGTGATGTGTGCCATGCCGTGCAGGGTGTGTTGTTTGATTAGCTGGTGGATCGGCTTGACGTATATATGGGTCGGTGCCATCAAGGCATCAATCAGGCTCACCGGGCCGAACGAGACGTCATCGGGTCGTCCAGCGCGCTCATAAATTTTTCGAATCAGCGAATATCCGTTTGAGTGCGGCCCGCTGGAGTCAATACCGATAAGCACGTCGCCGGCCCGACACTGGCTGCCGTCGAGCAATTCGGACTTTTCCACCGCGCCGACGGCAAAACCGGCTAAATCGTATTCGCCGGGCGCATACATATCGGGCATTTCCGCCGTTTCGCCACCGATCAGGGCGCAGCCGGCGCGAACGCAGCCTTCGGCAATCCCGCCGACTACGGACGCTGCGGTATCGATATCGAGTTTTCCGGTTGCGAAATAATCGAGAAAAAATAAGGGCTCTGCCCCTTGCACCAGGATGTCATTGACGCACATGGCGACCAGATCAATGCCGATGGTGTCGTGCCGGTTAAGTTGCTGGGCGAGCTTGAGCTTGGTGCCTACGCCATCGGTGCCGGAAATCAGGACCGGCTCGCGATACTTGCCGGATAAGTCGAACAAGGCGCCAAATCCGCCCAGACCGCCCATCACTTCGGGGCGGAAGCTGCGCTTCACCAGGGGTTTGATGCGCTCAACGAGGGCATTTCCGGCATCAATATCAACGCCGGCGTCACGATAGGTCAGAGGGCTTTGCTTGTTCACAGTCGGATCGATTCGGGCAAAGCGCTATTCTAGCAGCCACGGCCCCGGTTCTGAATGAGAAATGCTCGAATGCCTGTGCCCGATGCGGGCAAGCGGCGAGTGTTGGACGAGGCAGCCCGCTTACGGCAACATGGCCATATTGATTGATGAGTCTAGGGGTTTAAATGAGTTGCGAACCAACGGTTAATCAGGCCAGGCAAGGTCCCGTTCTGCGATGCATTGCATTCGGGGTGCTGTGCTTAGCTCTGAGCGTGCCGGCGCAGGCGCGGCAAGATGCGGCGTCGCCAAATGCTTCCCCGGAGTCACGGGTGGATCCGGCGCTGTATCAGGTTCAATTGCCCGTTTCTTCGCAAGAGAAACGCGAGCGTGACGGTGCGTTGGCGCGCGGCTTGATGCAAGTGGTGATTCGCATTACCGGCCGTTCGGATGCGGCAAAAAACCCGCTGATCCAAAGGGCGCTACGCGACACCACGCCCTTAGTGCTCAGTTCCGAGTATCAGAACCGACGAATTGAAAGCGCAGGAATTGCCACCGTGCGCCAGGAGCTAATCGTCAGTTATAGCCCGGAAGCGGTGAATTTGCTGGTCTCGGCAGCCGGTCTAGCTATTTGGAATAGCCCCCGTGCCAAGCCGCTCTTGTGGTTAGTCATCAACGATGGCTCTGGACCGCGCTTGGTGACCGCGCAACAGATCAACGTGGTGCGGCCTCTGGCTGAACGCGGTTTGGACCGGGGCATTCGTCTCCTGTTGCCTAGCGGAACCAGCACCGAACAGCGCGCAGCAGAGGCGATCTGGTCGCAAGATCTGGCCGCTGTTCAGGTATTGAATAGTCGCTATACGGCCAATACGGCCTTATTAGGCAAGATGTCACGTGCGGGAAATGCGTGGAATGTTGAATGGTTGCTGATGCGCGACGATACCGAAATGGCGCGCTGGAATTTTTCCGATCTGGATCCGCAGCGGGTCATCGCTTCGGGCGCTGACGACGCCGCCGAAGCAATCGCGCAGCGCGATGCCGTGTTGCGCTTTGTGGGTGCGCCGGAACAAATTCAGGTACAGATTGGCGAGCTAAACGATCAGGATCAGTTTTCGCGGGTGATGGGCTACTTGCAGTCGCAGGTCGTGATCAATCAGTTGCGTGTGGTGCAGGCGCAAGGAAATAGCCTGACACTGGAGTTGAATCTGGCGATCAGTGCGGAAGAATTCGCCAACCTGATGGCCGATGGCAAAGTGCTTCGTCCCGGCGATCAGCTCAGCGGCGATTCGCCCTATATATTTCACGTGGTGCCATGAGTCTTTCCTGGATACCCAATGCCATAACCATTGCCCGGATACTTTCGGTGGGGCCGCTGGTCTGGTTGATTTGCGCGGGGCATTACACAGCAGCATTCTGGTTGATGATCATAACGGGTGCATCGGATGCACTCGATGGGGCGCTAGCCAAAGGACTCAATTGGCAGAGTAGGTTGGGCGGCATTATCGACCCGATTGCTGACAAGCTGCTTCTGGCCAGTAGTATCTTTGCCTTGTACTGGATCGAAGCGATCCCGTTTTGGTTAATGGCGATTGTTTTATTGCGCGACATCGTAATTTTGTGTGGAGCGTATGCGTGGTGGCGACTGGTTAAAGAATTTAAAGCTGTGCCTTCTTACCTTGGCAAGTTCACGACATTCTTCCAAATCGTTTTGGTGATCGCGGTGATGTTGCCGCTAGCAGGCTATTTCGACCTGGGCGTGTATTTGCCTTGGGTGCAGATGGTTGTTGCCGGTTTGTGTTTGTTGAGCGGCGCCGATTATGTATTGCGTTACACCGCTAAGGCGCAGCGATTGCGCATGAACGCCAGGGAGAAGGCAAATGGATAGACATGCCGTGGATTACCGGCCGTGGCTTTGGTTGGCAGGTTTGGTCACTCTGTCGTTCCTCTTATGGTTGCTGGCTCCGATACTCACGCCCTTTGTCATATCCGCGCTGTTGGCGTGGCTGGGCAATCCGCTTGTTTCAAAAATAGAGCAAAGCGGCCGCAGTCGTACGACAGCCGTGGTTTTGGTCTTCGCCTTGATGACCTTGGTCATGGTGTTGATCGTTCTACTTTTGATTCCAATCCTTGAGCGACAAGTCGCACAGTTTATTCAGTGGCTTCCGCGTTTGTCCGGGTGGATCACGTCCATCGCAGTGCCCTGGCTTGAGCAAAAACTGGACTTGAGCATTGCCAGTTACTTTGATCCGACGTCTGTTTTTGATCTACTGAAAAATTACTGGCAGGAAGCCGGCGGTGTCGCAGCAACGGTTCTGGGCGGGATTTCGAAATCCGGATTTACCGTATTGGCCTGGTTGGCTAACTTGCTGTTGATTCCGGTGGTCACGTTTTACTTTATGCGTGATTGGCAGTTCATGATCGATCGCACCTACGAGTTGGTGCCGCGGCCCCTGGCACCTACAGTCAGTCGCTTAGCGAAAGACTCGGACGCTGTTCTGGGCGGATTTATGCGCGGCCAGCTTACGGTGATGTTGGCACTGGGTACGATCTACGCAATCGGCTTGAGCCTGGCGGGAATCAAGTTAGGTATTTTGATTGGATTCGTCGCCGGCCTGATCAGTTTCGTACCCTATCTTGGCGCGATTGTCGGCCTTGGTGCCGCGGTCATTGCCTCGCTGGTGGAATACGGAGACGTCACTCATTTGGTTCTGGTGTTCGCCGTTTTTGGCGTGGGCCAAACCATCGAGAGCTTCCTGCTGACACCCTGGCTGGTGGGTGATCGGATCGGCCTGCATCCGGTGGCGGTTATTTTCGCGATTATGGTGGGTGGCCAGTTGTTTGGTTTTCTCGGGGTTTTATTAGCCTTACCGGTAGCGGCGGTGAGCATGGTCTTGTTACGCTTTGCACACCAGCAATACGTCTCCAGTCGCCTGTACCAGTCAGATGGCACGGATGAAGGCCAAGGGCCCGAACAAGGCACTGCAGTTCCAGCTCAACCCCCCGAAGAATAGTTCATGAACACACCGCAATTACCGTTGATGCTGAAGCCGACAGCAGATCAAAGCTTGCACGCGTTTGTCGGCAATGATCCGGCCCTGCATGCGGTGAATGCATTGCTCGGTGCGGAATTGTCCAATGGACTTTTTCTCAGTGGACCTAATGCGACCGGCAAAACCCATTTGCTGTTAGCTGCATGCGCCGCGGCACAAGAACGGGGCCGCGATGCACGTTACCTTCCATTGGCTGTTTTTGGCGGGCGCTTGACGACTGCGCTCGAGTCCATCGAGCGTGCTGACTTGATTTGTATAGACGGCCTGGAGCACCTGGGCGGTAGCCAGGACGAGATTGCTTTATTTGCGGCACATAACCGGATCACCGACAGTGGTCGGGCGCTTATTTACGCGGCGAATGCGGCGCCGGATTTTCTATCGTTGCAGTTACCCGATTTGCGCTCACGTCTGAATCAGTGCACGCGATTTAGTTTGCAACCGCTAATCGACGAACTGCGTCGCGAAGTGTTGCGCCGACGCGCGGAGCGTCGCGGATTAAAGCTGCCTGATGCGGCGATGGACTATTTGTTTAATCGGGTGGGTCGGGATTTGACTACGTTGACCCGCTTGCTCGAGCGCATCGATCACGCGTCCCTGGCTCAGCAGCGTCGCGTAACGCTACCGTTCTTGCGCGAGTTACTTGCTGATCAGGCCAGCAGCTCCTGATCCAACGCGTGTAATCGCTGTGGCGTGCCCACATCGGTCCAGTGTCCGGAATGATACTCACCACTGACTCGGCCGGCTTTGATTGCAGCGGTAAGAATCGGCGCTAATTTAAATATCGCTTTGCCATTAGCGGATATCTCGTGTGTGCAGTGTTCTGACCAATGCTCCAATAACTTCGGCTCGTAGATCCCAATTCCGCTATAGGTTAGTGGTCGTGCATTTGGCCGCTGGCTGTTAACCGGGAGCAATAGTCCGGATTCGCTCAGATCAAAGTCGCCTTGGGTTTTTTCAGCAGGCACATCGACCATCACCAAGTGCGCCAACATGTCAGAGGGCAACGCTAAGTTTTGCAAATCGTAGTCACAATACACATCGCCGTTAACGATAATAAATGGCCTGTCGCCCAGCGCATCTAAGGCATTGAGCATGCCACCGCCGGTTTCCAATGCGTGCTCGCCTTCGTACACATAGTGAATGCGTAGTCCCCAGCGGTCACCATCGCCAAGTTTTTTAGCGAACTGACTTGCCAACCAGCTCGTATTAATTACGACCTCGTCGATTTGCATTGCAGCGAGCTTTTCGAGATGCCATTCAATCAGCATTTTTCCGCCGACCGGCAATAGAGGTTTGGGGCAGTCCAGCGTCAACGGACGCATGCGCTCACCTTTTCCGGCAGCAAAAATCAGCGCTTTCATCGGGCGCTCCTTGCTTGCAGCTCACTGATCAGTCGATACAGGCCGTCAAGTTGCGGATAGCCCGGAAGACTTTGATTGAGGTAAGCGAAAAAGCGCGGTGTATCTTGAAGGTACTTGGGCTTGTGATCCCGATAATTAAGCCGCGCAAAAATGCCGATGACCTTCAAGTGCCGTTGTATGCCCATCCAATCTGCCGCGCGCTCGAACTCGCGCCATTCGCCCACCGGTAGGTGTTCTGATTTGGCCCGCTCGTAATAACGGTGCAACCAATGTTTAGCCTGTTCCTCGGGCCAGGAAACAAAAGCGTCTTTGACCAGGCTAATCGGGTCATAAGAAATCGGGCCCACCACCGCATCCTGGAAGTCCAGAACACAGGGTTCGCTTTGTGTCGGCATCAAATTGCGCAGCATAAAGTCGCGGTGCACAAACACGCTGCTCTGGGCCAGAGCCGAGTTCATCAGTAGCCGGAAGCCCGCCTGCATGCGTTCGGTATCGTCACAATTGAGCGAAACACCCAGATGTTTTTGCACATACCACTGATCAAACAGATCCATCTCGCGCGCCAATAAGGCTTCGTCATATCGAGGCATGTTGGCGGGTGGAGGAATTTTCTGGATGCGAAGCAACTGCTCGATGGCGCTCAAATACGTCGCATCTGCCGACTGCTCGCCAATTTGCTGCAGGCAAGTTTGCGCGCCGAGGTCTTCAAGCAGAACAAATCCCTGTTCGCTGTCTTCAAAAAGCACGGTGGGTACGCGCACGCCCCCTTGCAGCAGAATTTTTCGCACATGAAGCCAGGGCCGCACGTCTTCGAGTTGCGGCGGCGAGTCCATCAGTACCCAGCTTTTTTCACCCTGTGTGACGCGCCAGTAGCTGCGAAAACCCGCATCCGCAGAAGCGGCAACAAGGGCGTCAGGCTCTATGTCCAGTGATCGCTTTACAAACTGCGCGCGGGCAATTTCCCGGCCGGAATCTTGCGTGCTCATGCGGCGCTTATTTCTTACGCAGACTCTGATAGAACCACAACACCAGAACCGAACCGGCAACGGCTGCGGCAAAGCGCGTGAATCGACCGATTAAATTAATCTGGAAAAAATCTATGATCCAGGCTGCCACCACCGCGCCGACAACGCCCAGCAAGATGGTCATGATCAAGCCGAGACGCGGCTTGCCGGAAAGAATAACGCGCGCCAAAAGGCCGGCAAAGAAGCCCAGAAAAATAATTCCAATCCAGCTTGAACTCAGTAAATCCATGTCGGGTCCTTAACAGCAGCCGTGGTCGGCAAATTGATCGACGCCTTCGTGCACTGCCACTCCACTGGTCAGGCCTTTCTGGCTGGCCTGATAGTGATCGGTAATGACTTGCGCGACGCTCTGGGTCACTTTTTTGCCCGTAGGAATATGCAGAAATTCGTTTGGACCATGCGCATTGGAGTGCGGACCGAGTACACCGGTAATCATAAACTGCGCCCCCGGGAATTTATCGCCGAGCATGCCCATAAACGGAATGGTCCCACCTTCGCCCATGTACATTGCGGGCGCACCGAAACTACTCAGGCTGGCCGAATTGATCGATTGAGTGAGCCACTCGCTCATATCCGGCGCATTCCAACCACTGGAATCTTTTTCCAGCTTTAAGCTAATTCTGGCGCCATAGGGCGGGTCCTGGCTGATCGCATGTTTCAACGCTGCAGCAGCATGTTTGCCTGAAACGGTGGGCGGAATGCGTAAGGAGAGCTTGGCTGACGTGTACGGGCGCAACACATTGCCGGCGCTGTCTAGCGAGGGAATACCGTCCATGCCGGTAATCGATAGGGCGGGACGCCAGGTACGATTAAGAATCAGCTCGGCTAGGTTTTGGCTCATCGGTTGCATGCCGTCGACAAACGGGAACCTGGCGTACACCTCATCGCCCAAAACCTCCGCCGCGCGACTGGCTTGCTCGATCCGGGCTGCAGGAATGCTCGCGTGCAATTCGGGAAGCCTGATCGTTCCGGTTTTTTCATCTTCGATGCGCGAGATCAGTTGACGCAGTAAACGAAAGCTTGAGGCAACCACACCGGATGCGTCGCCCGAATGAACGCCTTCATCAAGCACGTCGATCTGAAGATTGCCGCCGATCATGCCGCGCAGCGAGGTGGTGCACCATAGCTGATCATAGTTGCCACAGCCTGAGTCCAGGCACACCACCAGCGACGGTTTGCCGATGCGCGCAGTCAAGTGATCCACATAATAGGGCAGGTCATAACTGCCGGACTCTTCACAGGCTTCAATCAAAATGACGCAACGACAATGCGGCAGTTGCTGTTCTTGTAATAATCGGATCGCGGTGAGCGAGCCGAAGATTGCATAGCCGTCATCAGCCCCGCCACGGCCATATAGCTTGTCGCCCTTGAGCACTGGCTTCCAAGGCCCTAAGTCGTCGTCCCAGCCGGTCATTTCCGGCTGCTTATCGAGATGGCCGTACAGCAGAACGGTGTCGCCATTTCGGTCGCCGCCATCGCTGCCTTCAATCTCGATAAAGATCAGGGGGGTCCGGCCTTCAAGACGAACAATTTCCAGGCTCATGCCTTTGATCGGCTGCTGCTTGGCCCAGGCAAAAAGTAGCTGGGTGGCGTCCTCCATATAACCGTGTTTGACCCAATCGGCGTCGAACATTGGGGACTTGTTTGGAATCGCGATGTACTCAATCAAACGCGGGACGATATCGCCGTCCCAGGCTTCTGAGACGAACCGCGCAGCATTGGAGTTATCCATAGTGATTCCCGGAAGGTAATCCCGACATTGTATCGCTGTTGCTTAGATGCGGTCGATTTTGTGCGAAATTTCTTACAAATGGATGCGGCATATTCCTAGGGAAACCACGGCTCTGCGGCGATAGGATAGGTTCCGTGGCTGGGGGAATATGGGGGCGCTGGAATCAATATCCAGCAACCAAATTCTCAAGAAATGGAGCTATTTATGAATTTATGGAAGAACCTGGTTGCAGCCCTGGTGTTCGGATTGGCGTTGATGGGTTCGGTGCAGGCGTCCGAAGTAGTCAATATCAATACCGCCGACATCGCTACTCTAGATCGCGTGCTGGTGGGGGTGGGTCCGAGTAAAGCCGAGGCGATTGTTGAATATCGCAAAACTCACGGCCCGTTCCGTAGTGCTGATCAGTTAGCCAAGGTCAAGGGTATTGGCTTGGCGACCGTCGAGAAAAACCGTGATCGCATTACGACAGGGAATAGCAGTGCGAGCTCGAAAAAGCCAATGGCCGGCACATCCAGTGGATTTTAAGTCCGGATAAGTTTCACACCGCCTCCGGCCGGTGCTGCACAGGGAGTTGCGGCCGGTCGGAGGGGGTACTAGATCGTTTGCGAGAGCGATGCCCGGTGGCGCATAGGGATATGCGGCCGGGCATCGCACTTTTTTGCACCCTGCTAGACTGCGCGGCAGAGTCTTTAATGCGCAGGTGCGTTGTGATCCATTGTTCTTATCAGGTCGCCCAATCCGGTATCGCCGGCAGCGGCAAGGGCATTTTTATTGGCCTGCCGGTTCGCGCCGGGCAGATCGTGATTTCGCCGGATGCGATCGACAAGACGTTTACATGGCAGCAGATACAGGCCCGGGCAGATGCCGCGCAAGCCACTGAGGCGAGCGTAAGGTGGTTTGAAGATCGCTTCACGGTAAGTCTCGACTGGCCGGACGAATGCTATGTAAACCACAGCTTCACCCCCACAGGCATCTGGCATTTGGGCTTTATTTTTGCAGGCAAAGATATGGCGGTCGGCGAGGAGCTGACCATCGACTATCGCCACCTGCTACCTGAAGGGGTGGCAGAAAGCTTTTGTGACTCGGAAACCCAAAAAGAAATTATCGGTTTTTCCTGGGCACAATCCATCGCCATCTCGACCCGGCAGCTAATGGCATTGCTAGGATAAACAGGGTGAATACAAAGCGCATTGCCAGCCATGAGTTCGTCAGAAAGCGTTGGAGCAATGATCGGGGTTGGACCCGGGAAATCCTTGCATGCCCCGCTGAGGGGCAGTGGCTGTGGCGCTTATCAATCGCTGAGCTACAAGCCGAGTCTGAGTTTTCACAGTTTGCCGACTGCGATCGGGAAATGGTGCTGTTATCCGGAGCAGGTGTATCCCTGAATTTCCGTGAGGCCGGGTCCGTTGAATTAAGTCCGACGAGCCGGCGGCATCGCTTCTCTGCAGATAGCGCTTTAAGCGGCAGTAGTATGGATGCGCAAGTTAGCGAAGTATTGAACTTAATTTGGAACCGGCAGAAGTTTTCCGTGCAAAGCCTGCATCGACCGCTGGCCGGTTCCATGCTGTTTGTGCCCGATGCCGGAGCGACGTGGCTGATCTACGTACTCGCCGGTCAGGCGCATTTGAATTCGCCACTGCACGCGATGAGCCTAAGCGTGGGCGATTGCGGAGTAATAGAGTTTACTGCTGAAGACCGCGAGCAACGGCCACTCATTCTGGAGGGTGGCGGCGAGCTTTTGCTGAGCAAGCTCATCCCCAACTAGGGCCTAGTTGCGGTCGTCGCGCGTCCAAACCGCGCCTTCTTCACATTTAACCGGAAACTTTCGAACGGGTTCATACGCCGGAGCACATAGCGCCACGCCGTTGCGCACGTCAAATTTAGCCGAATGCAAAACACACTCGATGGTGCCCATACGACCATCAAACTCACCGGCGGATAATTCAAAGTCTTCGTGGGTGCAGCGATCCTCAAGGGCGTAGTACTCGCCATCGTAGTTACACACCAGAATGGCGGTGTCCCCATCGAAGACGACCTGCATTTCGCCGGGGGCCATTTCACTTTGCGCACAAACTCGGATCCAGCTACTCACAGAGATTTTTCCAGAACTTCAAAACGCAAATCAGATCGCTTGGGTAGACCAAAGCGCGCATCGCCGTATGGAAACGGTTTTTTTATCCCGGTGCGTCGATAGCCGCGGCGCTCATACCATTGAATGAGCTCTTCACGAATATCGATGACCGTCATGCACATTTTAGCCAGGTGCCAATGTTCGCGAACCAGACGTTCGCATTCGTTGAGTACTTTGCCGCCAATGCCACTGCCTTGTTGCGTGGGTCGCACCGAAAACATACCAAAGTAACCGGCATCACCTTCTTTGCAGGTATGCGCACAGGCTTGCATGACATTGCCAATTTCTGCGATGACGATAATCGAGTCCTCGCGCACAATATCGGCGCGCAACAGTTCCGGGTCGATTCTCTGGCCATCCAGGAGATCGGCTTCTGTGGTCCATCCGGCTCGGCTTGACTCGCCGCGATAGGCCGAAGTCACCATCTCGGTGAGTGCAGGAATATCCTGCTCGGTTGCGTGCCGGTAGTGAATGTCAGTCATCGCGTAATTCTGAGCCAAACCTCTAACTATGCCAAGAGTTTGCGGACTTTGTTCAGGGCTGAAATAAACGTATCGACGTCTGACTCATTATTGTAAAAGGCCAGAGACGCGCGGCAGGTCGCCGGCACTTTATAAAATTGCATTAATGGATGCGCGCAGTGATGACCGGATCTGACTGCGACGCCCTCTAAATCCAGCAGCGTGGCCAGATCATGGGCGTGGGCACCTTCGAGCAGGAAAGAAATAACCGACGCTTTATGTTTTGCGTTACCGATGATACGTAATCCGGGTACTTCTAACATACGCTCTGTGGCATAACGCAATAAATGCTGCTCGCGCGCGTCTATCTGCGCCATTTGCAGACGGTTTAAATAGTGAACGGCAGCGCCCCAGCCGATGTGGCCGGCAATGTTCGGCGTACCTGCTTCAAATTTGTGTGGCCCCTGATTAAATACGGTGCCGTCGAAGCTGACCTCTTTGATCATTTCACCACCGCCTAAAAATGGCGGCATGGCGGCGATATGTTCGCGCTTCGCCCAGAGCGCACCGGTGCCGGTGGGACCGCACATTTTGTGTCCGGTAAACGCATAAAAATCACAGCCCAGTGCGTGCACATCAACCGCCCTATGCGGAACGGCCTGCGATCCATCGACGACAGTCGTAATGCCAAGACGCGCGGCTTCGCGACAAATGTCGCGAATCGGATTGACCGTGCCCAACACGTTGGACACGTGGGTCACCCCGAGAATACGCACATCGGCGGTCATCTGTTTACGCAGCGACTCCATGTCGAGCTCGCCATTGTCGAGAATATTGACAACTTTGATCTTTGCTCCGCAACGCTCCGCAATCAATTGCCACGGGACGATGTTGGCATGGTGTTCCATTCGCGTTAGCAGGATGCAGTCGCCAGCCTTCAGCTTGGGCAATGCCCAGCTGTAGGCAACCAGATTTATCGAAAGGGTTGTTCCGCTGGTCAGAATAAGTTCGTCTGGCCGGGCGCCAATGAAGCCGGCCAAATCATTGCGTGCCTGTTCATAGCGTTCTGTTGCCAGTGCGCCCATTGCATGTACCGCACGGCTGACGTTTGCGGTGTACTCGCTGAAATAAGCGTCCAGAGCGCGGATCACCGCGCGTGGTTTTTGCCCGGTGTTGGCCGAATCCAGATAGATCAGCGGCTTGCCGTGCACCGATTGTTTCAAAACCGGAAAGTCAGAGCGGACCAGATCCCAGTCAATCGATGGTGTGCCGGTCATTTGAGCTCCGGGTTCATTTGCAGGGCAGCGTCGACTTGCGAAACCCAGTAGTCCGATTCGTGTTCAAGTGAACCGGACTGCAAAACCGAAATTAAGAACGCCCGGATCAGCAGGATTCGCGCATCCTCTTTGTCGATTCCACGCGAGCGCATATAAAACATGGCCTTTTCATCGATCGCACCAATCGTCGCGCCGTGCGCTGCCTGCACCTCGTCGGCGTAAATTTCCAGCACCGGTTGCGTATCGATCTCAGCTTCCGCGGACAGCAGTATATTTTTGTTGGACAGCGCCGCATCACTACCGTCAGCGCCTTCATTGATGTGGATGCCGCCGTGGAATGCGATCCGTCCGCGATTGTCTGCCAAGCCGCGCCAGGTGATGGTGGTCCCCGAGCTGCCCAAGACCCGCTCCGGCAAGATCATGCGACGACTGCTCAAGGACATCGCCGAGCACCGCGAGGTCGGCGACGTCACCACCCTCGCCGACTCCACCGTGATGG
>CBDUOG010000030.1:0-22784 GCA_965368785.1 uncultured Gammaproteobacteria bacterium
CCTCACTGGCAAAGCCTTTGCCGCAGTAATCAGCTAAAAATGCATAACCCACGTCGGGCTCATCCAAAAAATCGCGCTGCAATAGACCGCACATACCAACCGGTGTCAGATCGCTTTTTAGCGCAACATGCATCAAGCCAAAGCCATGCTGCTGATAGCTCAATAAAGGACCGTTGTTTAAATAACTCAGCGCATCATCCAGTGACCGCACACCTTTGTCGCCGATGAATCGAATAAAATCCGGCTGGTTGACTAACTCATAGATGAAAGCCGCATCGCTCAATACCAGCGGACGAATAAACAAGCGCTTACTCTCAATCATTGGATTCCCAATTCAATATCGAAATCGTCACTTCGAGAATTTACCAGAACCAAGATAATGTTAGTTGGATTGACTCGTCTCGTGCCGGTGCTGCGCTGACGCTAACAGTGCGCAAGAGCGGGTTCGGGCCGGTCGGCTGCCCGATGTTTCCGGGCTAATGCGCGTTTAAGCCTCTCGCTTCGGCCAAGCCCAGTGGCATATCGACCGGGACGTTTAGCCACTTTAGAGCATCGGGTAAGCGCCGGTACACTCTTACCTCGGCATTACTCAGCGCCGCACGGTAGTTTGCGAACGCATTGCCTAGACCGAAGTGAAGTTCCGAGGAGACGACTATTGCGCGCCGCGAATTTGTACTGAATGCGCTTCGATCCGCCAGCTCCTTTAGTTCCTCTATCCTGATCCCAGCCAGCGCGAGCTGACGGCAGTCAACTAGATTGTCGAAATCGATGTGGAATAGCGGGTCCTTTTGCAGCTCGTTCATGTGCAATAGGTAGTCAGCGCGACCAAATGGTGTGATCAGTCGCGAATAGACTAAGCGTTGCTTCGGGTAAATGCTGTACCTTACGGGCATAAGTAAGACTCTTTACTCCATTATCGTTACGACACAAATCCGCTTGGATGTACTGTACCCTAAACGTTGCGCGTGTCGATTTAAATTTCCTCGCCGCCGCGCAGGTGACTATGACTCGGAATGCAATGCAATGCGGTTGCCCTCACAGTCGAGCACAATGGCTCTGCGGCCAAATGCACCGATGTCATGGGCCGCTTGCAAGACCGAGCCGCCCAGTTGTTGTGTCTGGTAAATCGCTTCACTGAGCCTGCCATTGACATTGAAGTACAGCAGCGCACCTGTTTGCGAGGGTTGGGCCTCCTGGCTGCTGAATAAGCATCCAGCGACATCATTGTCGCCATGTTCAAAAACCGCAACACCGGGAAACGCCTCGTTTATTTCTATCCCCAAGACGTGCTTATAGAACACCATGGCGCGCCGCAGGTCTTTCACTGGAAGATCAAACCAGACAATTGAATGGGCCATCGGGAGAGCCCCCTTGGTTGGGCATTTCACTATGCCATGCGCGGTGTAAGCAATCGTTATTGCTGCAATGCGGTAAGCGCATCAGCGATGGTCTGTCCAAACTGTCGGTAGCCATGCTCAGAGGGATGAAAGCCATCGCCACAAAAATTCAGTGGGTCTGCGTCCATGACGACCGGAACATGGATTGCTGCATTGTCTGCAAGCACTTCAATCGCGATGTGATCCAGAGTTTTTGCACGCAGGCCGAGCACGGATCTCAGCGGTTGGGGCAATAAAGGAAACTCCCCCATGGGTGGCAACCCAGTTAGTGCGATTTTGGCCTGCGGCGAGTGTTGTCGTAACAGAGACAACAACCGGTGCAAGTTATAGCGCCAGCGGAATCCGGAATGTAAGCCGGTTGTGTCATTCACGCCCACCGATATCAAAATGAAGTCAGCGCTCTGTTTTGGTAGTTGCGGCAGAAGCTGGTCTAAGACAATTTGCGTATCAGCACCCTTCAGGCCGATTGCCTGCCAATGTACGGCACGGTTTAATCGAGCGCTGAGCGCCTTCGCGGTTTGCCCGACGATGCTGGTCTGGTGACTTTCTGCGCCCACGCCGGCAATTATCGAATCGCCAATTGCCAGAAAACTCAGCGCCTCGCCGCTGCCCACCCGGCCCTCCTGAGCACCTTGTGCGCCAGCCAGCCTGGGCGCGCGTTGGCGCACCCACAATGCTTGCGGCACAAGCCAGGGGATGACACTCCAGAAAATCAGACTATCGCGCAGATGGGTCACGGTGCAGCCTAAGGTTTGGGTTGGATTAAGTCCCACTTATTGCCATACAGGTCTGTAAAGACGGTGACCTTGCCGTAGGGTTCAACGCGAATTGCGCCATCAAAGAGGACGCCGCGCGACGACCATAAACGGTAATCGCGCTCAATATCATCCGTATGCATAAACAGAAAAACGCGCCCACCGGTTTGATTGCCGATGCTCGCACGCTGTTCGTCAGTGGCGGCCTGTGCCAGTAGCAGGCTACATGCGCTGCCTTTGGGCGCAACGCAAACCCAGCGCTTGCTGGCGCTCAATCGATCGTCCTGAAGCAGTGCAAAATCCAATGTTCGGGTGAAATAGGCGATCGCTTCATCGTAGTCGCGCACGACTAAAGCTATCTGAAAAATAGAGTGAGCCATGAGCTCCGTCTCGCTATGGTAAGTTCCAACGATCCTAGCATTTTCGTGGCTGTGTGCTTGAGTCATTCGCAAAGCGCGAAGCGCCTGCTATATTGCGCCGGTGAATCAATACGATGTCATCATTCTTGGCGGCGGTGCAGCCGGGCTTATGTGCGCAATTGCTGCCGGTCAGCGTGGCCGACGCGTGCTTGTGCTTGAAGGTTCAAACAAAATCGGCAAAAAAATTCTTATGTCCGGTGGCGGCCGCTGCAATTTCACCAATCTGCACTGCGAGCCAAACCGTTTTCTGTCCGAGAACAAAAACTTCTGTATTTCAGCGTTGAGCCGATATACCCAGTGGGACTTTATCGATCTTGTTCGAACGCACGGCATCGCCTATCACGAAAAAACATTAGGACAACTGTTTTGCGACGACTCATCCAAGCAGATCGTGGCGGCATTAAAAGCTGAGTGCGAAAAAGTAAATGTACGTATTTTGACTCAGGCCGATGTCACCAACGTATCATCGCAACAGCCTTACCACGTGGTTTGCGCCCACGGTAGCTTCAGTGCGCCTTCATTAGTTGTCGCCACCGGTGGTTTGTCCATTCCTAAGATGGGTGCATCCGACTTCGGCTATCGTTTAGCGCGGCAGTTTGGACTCCGTGTTGTGCCCACTCGTGCCGGGCTCGTGCCATTTACGTTTTCTGATCGTGCCGGTGAAATGATGGAGCGGCTGTCGGGTGTCAGCGTTCGCGCGGAACTCAGTTTTGCCGGAACGAGCTTTATCGAACAGATCTTATTCACCCATCGCGGATTAAGTGGCCCGGCTGCTCTGCAAATTTCCAGCTACTGGCGTCCCGGCGAATTTATTGAGTTGAATTTGCTGCCGGGCGGCGACCTTGAAGCGCTTTTGCTGACTGCGAAAAAGCAGCAGCCAAAAATACTATTAAGGACCGTTTTATCTGAGCACCTGCCACGGGCACTGGTGTTGGAGCTCGAAAAAGAGTTTTGGCCGACTTATGCCGAGCGTGCGCTCGCAGATATTCCGGATCGCGTACTTCGTTCGCTGGCTGAGCAATTGCATTGTTGGCGCTTAAAGCCATCAGGCACCGAAGGCTATCGGACCGCCGAGGTCACCATGGGCGGAGTAGACACTCAGGAAGTATCGTCGAAGACCATGGAATGTAAACGTCACACCGGCCTGTATTTTATCGGTGAGGTATTGGACGTCAGCGGACATCTGGGTGGTTTTAATTTTCAATGGGCCTGGGCCTCTGCTCAAGCAGCAGGGCAGGTGGTCTGAGCACTCAGGCGTTTTTCTTTATGCCTTGCCAGTCGCTGCGCAACAAGCCATATATTTCTGAGTCGGAAACTTCATCGGCAACGATCCATCGCTGGCGCAGATAGCCCTCCTTTAAGAAGCCGAGTCGTTGCAGAAGTTTAGTTGAGCCTTCATTGCGCGGATCGACGTCCGCTTCAATCCGATTTAGTTCTAAATGATTAAATCCAAAGTTAATCAGTGCGGTTAGGGCTTCCTGCATATAGCCCTTGCCCCAAGCTTCGGCAATTAAACCATAGCCCATCTCGGCGCGACGGCATTGAGCCGAGAATGCAAACAGGCAGCAATTCCCCTGCAAGATTCCGGTGTCTTTGCTCACGATGGCCAGGTTGATGTATTCGCCGGTGCTCAGGCCAGTCAGATCCTTGGCAATATGATCCTGCGCCTGCTCGATTGAAGTCCACGGCGGATAGCTCCAGTAGCGCATGACCCTGGGGTCTGAGTACATTGCAAACAGCGCCGGCGCATCTTCAACCACAAATGGCCTCAGAATTAAACGATCCGTAAGCAACCTGACCTGCTGAAAGTCCTTCATCACTTACTTACTCATTATTGGTCGAGCGCTGAAGCGCCGGTGCAGGGCCGCGCCCAGACGCGCGCCGAGTATTGTCGCTAACAAACTGCCCAGCAAATCAGGCCACAGCATCAGGGCATGTTCGCAAAAACTCCATGCTTCAAAGAAGCCTGAGCCAGCTAAAGCCCAAAGTCCCGAGAGAGAAATTACCAGCCAGATCGCAATCGCAGAAACCAGAAAATCACCACGCGCGATGATCGCGCCGGTGGCGACTGCTACAAACAGAATAAGAATCGGCGCTAAGCTCACAAGTATTTGCGCCGCGAGGCCGTAGATCGGCTGGTCAGTAACTGGATAAATCGCGCTCCAAGACATCGAAAGCGCAAGATGAACCAAAACCGCAACGATGATGCCAAAGACCTTTCTAGAACTCATACTGCTCACAGACACTGATCGCATAAAGCGCAACGCCCTGATGATACAACGGGTGTACCGAATCAGGGCGGACCGAAAGGTCTTTTTTCACGCAGGGTTACTTACGGGTTGCCCGCAGCATCCAAGCGGTTTTCTCATGCACCCGCATCCGGTCTGACACTAAGGCTGCGGTTGATTCATCGTTGGCTGCCTGGGCCAGTTTCAAGACATCGCGCGAGGTACGTACGACTTGCTCATGGCCTTTGTTGAGCAGATCAAGCATCTGTTCTGCCGACGGTACTTTGTCTACTTCTTTAATCGAGCTGAGCTTGCTAAACGCTTTGTAGGTGCCGGGGGCGACAACGCCCAGCGTGCGGATACGTTCAGCGATGACGTCGACCGCATCGGCCAGCTCGGTGTACTGCTCTTCGAACATCAGGTGCAGCTCTCGAAAATGCGGGCCGGTAACATTCCAGTGGAAGTAGTGTGTTTGCAAATATAAAGTGTATGAGTCGGCCAGTAGGTGTTTTAATCCGTCGGCAATGGCCAATCGATTTTTTTCACTGATGCCGATATTGATCTCTGTCATACGGGCTCCTTTCTAAGCGGCTAAAAAATACAAAAAGCCGAATCGATAATTCAATCCTCGGCCACCCGTTTTATATTAGGGCGGCGACACAGTTCTTCAAGCCGAATGTGAAAGAACTCTTCACATCCAATGCAATTAAACGCGCAGCATAAGATATGTTCTATGCGGCGCGTTTTTGTTTTAAGTACGCAATAATGTCATCAGACTCGTACATCCATCTGATGTCACCGGCAGCCGATTCAATGCGCAAACACGGCACTTGTTTCTTACCACCGCCGGCGATCAGTTCTTCGCGAAATGCCCGGTTGGCTTTAATATTCTTCTGCGGCAACTCAATGCCCATGCGCCACATGGCCAGTTTCACCTTGATGCAAAACGGGCAAGTATTGAATTGATAAAGCGTGTGCCCGGCGAATTTAGACGCAGCATCAGCCATGACAGGTCAGTCCTAAGTCGATGATTCAAGTTCTCAGCCTAATCTTCAGGCCGGTCGCTGACAAATGCCAAATTGGCATAATGGCGAAAAACCCGGCTAAACAGCGGCATCGCAGCTGAGCATGCGCTAAAATGCGCGGTCGCTGCCCGACCACTGGGTCACCGCAGACGCTAAAGCAGATCATCTTATGAGTTTTACTTCGCTAGGCCTGTCGGCCCCCATCCTTCAGGCGCTTGCTGACAAGGGTTACGAAACACCTTCGCCGATTCAATTGCAGGCTATTCCGCCTGTGCTCGAAGGCCGCGATGTCATGGCTGCGGCGCAAACCGGCACCGGCAAAACCGCCGGGTTTGTGCTGCCGATCTTGCACCGATTAAGTCAGGGGCAGCGCGCCGGAGCCAATCAGGCGCGCGCGCTAGTGCTAACACCCACCCGGGAACTGGCCGCGCAAGTTGCCGAAAGTGTGCAGATTTACGGGCGGCATTTACCCCTGCGCTCGGCAGTCGTATTTGGTGGCGTGAATATCAACCCGCAGATGATTAAATTGCGCAAGGGTGTCGACATTCTCGTTGCCACGCCAGGCCGCCTGCTTGATTTGTACGGGCAAAATGCAGTGCGTTTTCAGAATCTTGAGGTTCTGGTGCTTGATGAAGCCGATCGTATGTTGGACATGGGGTTTATTCATGACATCAAACGTATCTTAAAATTGCTACCGGCTAAGCGGCAGAACCTTTTATTTTCGGCAACCTTTTCGGATCAGATTCGCGCTCTAGCCAAAGGTTTGGTAAACAATCCGGTTGAAGTGTCGGTGAGCCCGCCCAACTCCACCATCGATCTGGTCACCCAGTGGGTCTGTCCGGTGGACAAAGCGAAAAAGAATGTCACTTTGGTGCGGATGATCTCCGACGGCAATTGGGATCAGGTGCTGGTGTTTTGCAAGACCAAGCATGGTTCCAATCGACTGTCTGAGTTTTTGCAGGAGCGCGGCATCAACTCCTCAGCCATCCACGGTAACAAGAGCCAGTCGGCGCGCACCAAAGCTCTGGCCGAGTTCAAACAGGGCCAGGTGCGTGTGTTGGTGGCTACTGACATCGCTGCACGTGGCTTGGATATTTTTCAGTTGCCGCATGTGATTAATTTTGATCTGCCCAATGTGCCTGAAGACTATGTGCATCGCATCGGACGTACCGGCCGTGCCGGCGCCAGCGGTGAGGCTATTTCACTGGTCAGTGCCGATGAGTATCGATTGCTAGCTGATATTGAAAAACTCATTCGTAAAAAACTCCCGCGCAAAGCACTCGATGGGTATGAGCCCAAACATGATGTGCCGGACCGTCCGCTGGACACGCGGCCGGCTAAACCGAAACGACCGAAAAAGCCGCGCAACCCGGAACATCGGTCCCGATCACCACAGGGGCAGGAAGCCTCTGGCCGCGGCGCAAACCCGCAGAGCGCTCGTGCAGATACCCGCAGCGGACCCGGCCAGCAGCGTAACGCGAAGCCACGACATCCCCGTGCAGAAACGCCGCGCAGCGGAGCCGATCGCCCGGGCAAGCCGGGTGGAACCGATGCGCCGAAGAATAAGGTTTGGGGTAAGCCTAAGAGTGCGACGGATCAGCGCGGACCGGCAAAGTCAGGCGAGGGAAAACGTCACTCTCGCCCCAATCGTTCGCCAGGCAAACCCCGCCGATAAGCATACTGCGGATTAGGCGGCGGTAAATCCGCCGTCGATCATATGAATACTGCCGGTGCAGTAGGACGATTCATCGCTGGCCAGAAACGCGGCAAGCTTCGCCACTTCTTCATTAGTGCCGTAGCGCTTAAGCGCGACCAACTGAGACAGCATCTGTTTCACTGATTTCGGATCATCGGGTGCCATTTGCGATTCGACCGCGCGCATCATTCGGTTATCGATTGGGCCCGGAGCGACCGCGTTAACCCGAATCTTAAAAGGCCCTAATTCAAGCGCTGCGGTTTTTACCAGACCGCACACGGCGTGCTTGCTGGCGATATACGGCGCGGCACCGGCTAAACCGATGACGCCGGCGACCGAGGCAACCGCAACGATCGACCCATTACCGCGCTGTTTCATCGCCGGAATACTGTGCTTCATCGCCAGCCACACGCCGATCAAGTTGGTGCGTAAAACAGTTTCGAACGATTCCAAACTGTGCTTTTCAACCGGCTTGCTCGGTCCTTCGGTACCGGCATTGGCAAAAAGAATATCCAGCCCGCCAAACTGCTTAAGCGTAGCTGCCACTGACGCGGCAGTTTCTTCTTCGCTGCCGGCATCGGCCAGAAACCAGTCCAAATTCTTGCCATTGCCCAGGCGCTCGTAGGTTTGCTTTAGTTTTTCCTCGGAGCGTCCAACCAGCATGACCTGCGCGCCGCGCTTCAAAAACAGCTTGGCAGTGGCTTCGCCGATGCCACCGGTTGCCCCGGTAATTAACGCAACCTTGCCTTCTAACTGGTGATTACCGTTTGTGGCGCTCATTGCTGTGCTCCCGATCCATTTTGCCATTTAACGAACAGTCGCCCGGAAAGCGGACAGTCATACCACTGCTGCGGCTCGAGCTAACGGACTAAAACTATCCGGTATTTGGTTTTGCCGCTGCGCAGCCGTGCAATGGCCTGATTGACCTGATCAAATTTGAAGCGTTCGACCACCGGCTGGATATTATGTAGCTTGGCGAAGTCGAGCATTTTGGTGATTGTCGCCGGGCTGCCCACTGGCGAACCGGAGATAGTTTTTTGACCGCTTATAAGGGCGAATACATTGACATCCAAGGGCTCCAACGTGGCGCCGACAAAATGCAAACGCCCACGTGGTTTTAATGTGCTCAGATACAAATTCCAATCGAGCTTGACGTTGACCGTTGAAATGATCAGATCGAAGCTGCGCGAAGCCGATTCAATCTCTGCGCTATCACGCGAGTTCAATGTATGGTGCGCGCCAAGCTCCAAGGCTTCGGTGCGTTTTTCCGGGCTTGATGTAAACGCAGTGACCTCACAGCCCCAGGCGCGTAAGAATTGCAGAGCCAAGTGTCCCAAGCCACCGATACCGATGACCGCGACTTTCGCGGTGGGCTTAATATCGAATTGAACTAATGGATTGAACACCGTGATGCCGCCGCAAAACAGCGGGCCGGCAGTGTCGGGGTCGATACCATCGGGCAGGGCAACCACCGCATTCGCTGCGGCGCGCACTTTGTCAGCGAATCCACCATGGTGGCCCAAAATTGTGGCCTGACCGCTGGCGCATAAGTTGTGATCGCCGCTGTGGCAGTCGTCACATTGATTACAATATCCAGCGTGCCAACCTAGACCAACCCATTGCCCCACTTTTAAATGGGTTACGGCCGGGCCCACCTTGGCAATTCGACCAATCACCTCGTGACCGGGAACCACCGGATAAGGTGCCGGCCCCCAGTCGCTATCGATCACGCTGATGTCACTGTGGCAAATGCCGCAGGAGTGCACATCCAGCTCAACTTCGGATGCCTTGAGTTCTCCGGGGTCGTACTCGAAAGACTTTAGTTCCGAATGCGGCGCGAATGCTGCGTAGGCCTTAATCATGCGTCACCCCTGATCAGTAAACTGCGAGCTTAGACTTGCGCTCGTGAAATTTTAGTTAGGCCTGAGGAATTTACGCAATAGCTCAGGCCAAACGAAGAAGCGCCATCTGCGACGGTATGGATGCTTAGTTTGACTGGGAATCGGTGGCGGGAATTTTCACCAAGATAATCCGGTTACTACTGCCCTGGTGGATCAGTAAATTACCTGCCCGGTCGGGTCGCATGTGACGAATTATCCCCGCATAAAAATTACCCGACGGCACTGCCCAGCTTTGAAACGACTCAGTTTTCGGGTCAAAACGAACCAGCGCGTCCGGGCGTTTTGCCGATTCGTTGTACCAGACGATGTCATCGACCACCGCGATGGCGTAGGGGTGGGACTCCGGACCGCTGGGCGAGGGCCATTCTTTGATCGCGCCGGTCGTCGGTGTGTAGCGACCCAAGCGACCGCGGCCAGAGTTGACGTACCAAATTTGCCCGTCGCTGGTGATGTCCAGACGCCGCACCGTCGTGTCGTTACCGGGCAATTCAATCAGATTCAGGGCCATCGATTGTGCATCGACTTCGATCAAACAGTTACTGCCGTTACAAGCCACCCACGGGTTGCCATCGGCGGCGATTTTTATGCCATAGGGGCGAGCTCCACGGCGATCAATCGACACCAATGTGATGGCGCCGCTTTGCGGATTTAATCGGCCGATCATATTGCTTTGCTGCAAGGTAAACCAAAGCATCCCGTGCTGATCGAACTCCATCGTATGCGGGTCGCGGGCAGCCGGGTCGGGCATTGGATACTCGGTAATTTTTCCGGTGTCGGGATTGAGCATGCCGACTGTGCCGTTGCGATTGCCGGCGTACCAGATCATGCCGTTTTTATCCGGCGTCACCGTATGCGGCATCGCGTTGGCCGGGAGCGCGTATTCACGCATCGCTCCAGTTTTCGGATTGATACGGCCGATTAAGTTTCGGGTCTGGCCCGCCCACCAGATTTCGCCATTAGGTGATTCCACCGGATCGCGGGCGCGCTGGCCGAGGGTCGGAACGATCCACTCCTTAAACTCGATAGCTAAATCTCCGTCAATCAGTTTGGGTGCGCGTCGTGTGTTCGGTGGGTAGTTGCTCGCAAGGTAGTCGACGATCTGCTCGCGATGCTGTGGCACCGCTGATAAGTCCACCATCGTGTCGATCAGCTCGGCCCAGTGTTCAGCGCTATAGCCCAAGCTGCGGGTGATCTGGCTACTGCCATGACAGCTGCTGCAGTGCGCATCCACCAGGGCCTTAGCGCTGGCCTTCATCGGTGCGCCCTCGGTCTGCGATTCAACCGCATGGCTGATTGGTGCGCCTAAAGTCATCAATGCGATGAACGCGAAAGAAAACTGAATTCGAGTCATGGCAATCTCTCTTCGATTATTTCAATTGCTCTTCAATGGATCGGGTTTTTTCGTCGACCACATCGCCGGTATGTTTTGTGCTTTTCTTTTCAATCAGCATAACCAGGCATTCGTGTTCGGCTGCCGGATTATGCGGCACGCCTTTCGGCACAACGTAGAAGTCCCCGGCCTTAAGGTCAACACGGGTGTGCACCATTTGTATTTGCAATTCGCCTTTGAGCACCAAGAATAACTCGTCTTCATCGTCGTGCTGATGCCAACACAGCGTGCCTCTAAGCTTGGCAACCTTTATATACGTGTCATCCAATTCGCCGATTACTTTCGGCGACCAGAACTCCTGAAGCTTTTCGGCCTCGAGTAATGCTGATTGCGGATACATATCCAGGTCAAAATGTTGCGGGCTATTGGCCATGCAAGACTTTGCTGAATCGGCCCGGGTCGTGAAATAAGTCCAGATTGTTCTTGTTTTCGCTAAAGGCCCGGCGTAGTTTGCGCATCGAGTAGAGTTCAGTGCTGACGATGGCCGTATTAAGCGTGGAAATGACGAGTTGTTCATCGACCAGTTCGTAACGCACCACATGATATCGCTTTGCTTGAGCCTGTCCGGGGTTACCCTTGGCATCACCGATCAGCTCCAGCTGCACGCAATCAATGCCGGCGATGTTGATGGGATAGGCCCGAAAATACATGCTGTCTGCGCCAACGATATAGTGCACGAGATACTCTGTGTCGCTGGCACGCAAAATAATCATCTGGTCAGGGCTATCGGACTCATTCGTGCTGTTCTCTTGCCAATGACCGAGTACGTTCGGGCTTATATCTATTTCGTGTTCGTCATTCAGCGGCGCGGTGTACTCGCAGCCGGCAAGGGCCAACGTAGCAGCAATCAAAAAAGCATAGAGCATCTTCATAAGTCGTTCTCCTAATTTTTGCCAGAGCCTAAGTCGTCGCCCTGCGCCAATCGTTCCGCCGAATTATGGGTTTGCCGGATGGATAAAGATGGTTTCTTTATCACCGTCTACTTGGCCAACATCAGTGGCTACGTAGCCCGCATCACCCAGCCAGCGATTACAATCAGCATCCAGTTGGTCGCCATGAGTGGCCAAAACAATGCGCGGTTTAAACATTCGGATCGTATTAGCGGCACCTTTTAATGCGTCAACCTCACCACCTTCGATATCGATCTTAATAAAGCTGGGCGGTGCAATATGGTTCCGGCTACAAAATTCATCGATGGATGTTAGTGGGACCGGTAAATCCCCCGTTGCGCTGAGCCGTCCGGTTCCGGTGCCCGTGCGTGTTTCTAAGAGTGCGTTTCCGCTACGATCACCCACAGCCGCGTTCAGTACGGTCACGTTTGTGCAGCCGTTTACATCAAGGTGGCGTTTTAAAAAAGCGCGATTAATACCGCGAGGCTCGAACGAGAATACGTGCCCCGTTTCGCCGACACACTTCGAAAGCAGCACAGAGAAATACCCAACGTGCGCGCCGACGTCCAGAGCAATATCACCCTCTCGAGTAATACGCTGAATTGCCTCGGTTTTCTCCGGCTCATAGGTGCCACGAATGAACTTCACACCTGATGAGGCAATCCATCGGTAGCCTTTGAGCGGGCCGGCCTTTATCCGAACGGGGAAAGGGTACAGCATCCACTTGGACAAATCCCGGAGCCACCGATTACTCATGTGCTTTTAATCCTTGAAGGTTTGAGCTATGAGTCCAGAATACTACGCGAAATCCGTAAAATCGCGGTTAAGACATTCTCTGTGAGCGTCGGTGAGAAAAGCGCATTACTTATAGATGGCAGTCCCCAGCCTGTATTCGTGCCAGCCGATCCGGGAAAGTTACTTGCAAGAATTGCTGCAGATCAATCCAGGCTTTTGCGGCCTGCGAGACCTCAGAGGCGGTTGCGGTCCGGTGTTTGTCGACACGTAAATAATGCACGCCAATAAAATTGATTTCCGCGGCTTTTAGTGCGGCCTGCATATTCAGAATATTTTTTTCACCATCATCGACCAGAATGACCCGGTCGTAACTATGGGCTGCGCGCTTTAATAGATCCAGCAGCAGCAGGCCCTTGTTCTGCCCGCTGACCATAAACACGCCTTGCTGATAGTCAACCCGGACCGGCGATGAGTCTGAGTTGGGTTTCCATACGAAGTTGGCGCCGCCGCCAAGACCCTCGAGATTATCCGGTAAGGTATAACCTGCCTTTTGCAGTTCGCGCAGGGTGCCATTGCGATAAGCCGGATTGCGCGCGGTGAGCATCAATCTATCCACCGGAACCGAGTTAACCAGTTCAGGGCCATTGGCCTGAGTGAGTTTTTGCGTACCTAACTCGTAATTCATGGCAATCACATCGAATCGGCAAGCAACTAAGGCCGGGTGATCTGGCGCTAGGCTCTTTTGCCATTCGTACCAGTGATCGCTGCCAAAAAAAGTGGCCGAAGTGAGCAAGGTGTCGTCGATGTCCAACACCAACAAGGTGCGCTGATCAGCCGCGACAAGCAGATCGGAAATATCCGAAAGATCCTTACTCATCACAATGCGAGACTCAACCGCCTTAGCGCTGGGTGCAATGACCGCGTCGCTAACCTGCGGTACATTTGCGCAGGCATTTAGCAGCGCAAGAACATAGATCAATACAAGGCTACGCATGTCTCGCACTCCATTAGTCAGTGCGCACATTATCACCGAGCCGGTAATTACCTAACAAGCCAGCTGGCGAAATCGTTCCACAGCTGTGTTTGTGCCAGCATGATGCGTGCCGGAATGGACAAGATCAGAAATGCAGCCCCCCAGCCCATAACGGGATGTAATCGGCGATTTAAGATGCTGTCGGCTAAAACACAAATCACGACAAGGGATATTAGTGCGCCATAAAAAACCGGCAGACCACCTTCGCGTACAAACGCTAACGGTAGTCTGGCCAGGCCCGGAGTCAAAATGCTTACCGTCGCCAAGAGCATGAAGCGTTTGTGGTAGTCAGTGCGCTTGCGATTCCACAGCGCTGCGCCAACCAATATGACAAACACCAACAGATCAGCAAGCGGAATCACCATAAACATCTGCGGAGTAATGCTTGGGTCCGGAGTGAACCCACGACGTGCCGAATCCAAGGTGACCAGCCAGCCGCTAATCAATATCAGAACAATCAGCACGACCGAGAACTGGCCTAAGCGACGATGCAGGTCGATCCTGCCCTTTGAGACTAAAGCTAGCTGACTAAACAATAGGACAAACCAGAACGTCATGATGACGCCATGAACAAACAGCACATTAGATAACTGCGGCGAATCGAACCAACTTTTCAGATAAAAAGTCTGGGCGAAGCCGGCAAAAATGATTAATGAGCTGACCAGGGTGGCGACTAGAAAGAAACGGCTCTCATGCAGGCGTTTAATCGAAATCGATTGGCTATTCATAAAATCCTCTGTTTGCGCATCAGTCATGGTTACGCGGTCCCGCTCAAATATAGGACACCTGATCGGCCGACACGGCCACCGGGGCGGGTTGTTCATCGGGACGCTGCGCGATGTGTGGCTATTGGCTATGATTCAGAGATGAGCAATTCGCCAACAAGTAAAAAGCCCGCCGGCGGCCGCGGCGCGATTAAGGGCAGTATTAACGCCTTTGCGCGCCAACAGATTCCGCTGAAGTTGCTCGACTCGTTCTGGCATGCCAACAAGGTGTTTGGCTTCGATTGCCCCGGCTGTGCATTTCCGGACAAGCCCGGTGGTCCGCTAATTGATAGTTGCGAGCAGGGGCAAAAGGCGATTGCCTGGGAGATGACCCGAAAGAATATTGGTGCCGATTTCTTCAATTACAAAACCCCGCAACAGCTGCGCGCACTAAGTGAGTTTGAGCTGGAAAGCCATGGCCGCCTGACCACGCCAATTTTGTTCGACGCAAGCGAGGGGCGCTATCGGGCAATTACCTGGAACCAGGCTTTTGATGTTATCGAGCGCGAGCTCAAGGTTCTGCCGCCTGAACAAGTCGCTTTCTATGCCTCGGGTCGTAGTAGCAATGAAGCGGCATTTTTGTGGCAACTCAGCGCCCGCGCTTATGGCTGCGCTAATCTGCCGGACTCATCGAATTTTTGTCATGAGCCTTCCGGTTACGCCCTCAAGCAAAGTATTGGCAGTGGCAAGGGCACCTGTTCTTTGGACGATTTTGAACACGCCGAATTAATCATCGTCATGGGTCAAAACCCGGCCAGCAATCATCCGCGGATGATGGCCGCTTTGTATGAGGCGCGCATGCGCGGCGCAGTAGTTTTGGCGTTCAATCCGCTGCGCGAGCGCGGCTTCAGTAATTTTTCCGACCCTAAAAATATCGGTGAACTCATCAGCGGTCAGGGCAAAGCGGTCGCGAATCAGATTTACCAGGTTCAAATCGGCGGTGATCTGGCCGCACTGAAGGGCGTGATGAAGGCGCTGCTGGAAATGGATCGCGCCGCGGGTAAAACGCTGCTTGATCACGATTTCATCAAAACCCATACCGAGGGTTTTGAGGCGTTGCATGCGGATCTTGATCAATGCCCCTGGGCAGAGCTCATCAAAGAATCAGGTTTGGGCGAAGATCAGATGCGCGAGGTCGCCGAGTACTACGCGCGTTCCAAAGCCAGCATCGTGAGTTGGTGCATGGGCATCACCCACCACCAAAGCGCGATAGCGACCATTCAGAACATCACCAATTTGCTGTTGCTCAAGGGCAATATCGGACGTCGCGGTGCGGGCGCTATACCCATGCGGGGCCATTCCAATGTGCAGGGCGATCGCACCATGGGCGCCACTTCCAGTGTCCCGGCCAGCTGGCTGGATAATATGAGCCAGTGCTTTCCCGGATTGCAGCCTACGCGTGCAGCCGGATTGGACGCGGCAGGCGTAATCAGCGGTTTATTCAAAAAAGATATTAAAGCCGTGCTGAGTTTAGGCGGTAATTTCGGGGTCGCCGCGCCGGATGCACCCCGGGTGCTGGAGCAACTGTCGCAATGCCAACTAACCGTTCACATCGCAACCAAGCTCAACCGGACCCATTGCTATCCGGGGCGAATCGGTTTGATTCTGCCGACCCTGGGTCGGACTGATATCGACGCCGGTGGTTGCGGGCGTACTCAATTAACCAGCACCGAGGACTCAATGAGTAACGTGCGCGTATCGCAAGGCCTGCAGGCACCGATTAGTGAGCAGCAACTTAGCGAGCCGATGATTGTTGCGCAGATCGGCGCGCGAATCGCGCAGCATCCAAGAGCGGTTAATTGGCATGAGTTGGCCAGTGACTACGAGCGCATCCGCGATGTCATTGAGTTCTGCCAGCGTGGCGTGACCGAAGGATTTGAACAATTTAATCAACGCTTAAATCAGCGCGGTCGTATCAGTCTGCCCAATCCGGCAGCGCGCAGAGAATGGAAAACAGCGACCGGCAAAGCGCAATTTATGGTGCATGCAACGGTGGTGGACAGCCCGCTGCGCCGTGCGCGACAGCAACGGGGTAGCTCGGTGTTGGCGCTGATGACGGTACGCTCGCACGATCAGTTCAACACGACGGTGTATAGCAACGACGATCGTTATCGCGGTGTATTCGGCAATCGACGAGTTATTTTCATGCACGCCCAGGATCTGCAGGATCGCGGCCTGTGTGCTGGCGATAGGGTCGATATTGAGTCGATTAGCGAGGATGGCGTTCAGCGCCAGCTTCAAGGATTCACGGCGATTGCCTATGACGTTCCGCGCTCATGCGCTGCTGCTTATTTTCCGGAGGCGACGGCTCTGGTAAGTTCTGCGAGTTTTTCAGCGCACACGCAGACCCCTTTATACAAAGAAGTTCCGGTGATGGTCAGGCCTGCAAGTAGCGCCGCCGGTTAACCGCGCGCAAAGAAAAAGGCAGACCGCGAGGCCTGCCTTTTCTAGTATCACTGTTTGAGTCGCGACGCGAACGCCGCAGAGTCAAATTACAGAGCTACGATATCTTCCGCTTGCGGACCTTTCGGACCCTGCGTTACGTTGAATTCAACTTTCTGACCTTCGGCCAGAGTCTTGAAGCCGGTGCCGGAGATTGCACGGAAGTGAGCAAACACGTCCGGACCATTTTCCTGCTCGATGAAACCAAAGCCCTTAGCTTCGTTGAACCACTTAACTGTACCTTTAACTTTTGACATACATATTCCTGAGTTTAAATTTAATTGGCCAAAAAACTGACCGGGTTAGCTGAAAACGAGCCTTTTAATTTAAGAACTTCAGGACGCATGACAAATGGAACAACGAAATGGAGTAAATCGGGTCGAACTTTCAAGCTGCACGCGAGTATATCGGCTTTTGGCTAAAACGCAAATCCAAGCTGAACCAACCGTCTTTGTGCCATTGAGACTAATTTCGTATTCGTAAGTGTGGCTCGAACCTGAAGTACCTATAACAACGCAGAAAAGCCCGAAATTAGGGCAGTTTGGGCCAAGCAGGCCTATTTAGCGGTATCCGCGCCATGCTTCTGGCGAGCTTTTGGCCCCCAATGGCCAGCTATGCGCGCTCGATCTGTAGCTGTTCCCTGGCAAACTCAATGACATCGCCGGCCACGATTTTGGCCCGTTTGCGAGTGTCCACCGCGCCGTTGACCCGGACCAGACCTTCAGCAACCGCCAGCTTCGCCTCGGCACCGCTACCCACCAGCCCCTCAAACTTGAGGATTTTGTAGAGCTCTACCGGTTCGCGGGTAATCAGGACGGTCTTCATTAAGTTAGCGAGTGCTCGGCTGCTCAATCTGGTCTCGGGCATTGTCGCGTTGGGCCATGTCTTTGCCGACGCCATACGCGCCTGCGACGCCAAGCCAAACGAGACCGAAGACGGCAAAGGCGTAGGCGATTGCGCGGGTCATACCCTTGGATTGCAGACCAATACACAAAGACAAGCAAATATTTGCGGCAAAGAAGAATGCCACATGGCTGGTTACGCCGAAATAGGTGAACGCCATGGCGGCAAAAAGCAGGGCGGGAACGGCTTTGCTTGAAGCAGTGCTTAACTCAGACATGCGGTGTTACTCGGGTGTTTTTAGAAGCCAAATTGTAGCGGATTTCCCTGACGGTCAAACGCCATATAACGCGACAGGTCACTGCCATGCTCAACGCTGTGCATCATCATCTTCAGCGGACGCTCGGCATCCTGAGCGCTGGGCGCTTTGCCGTTCTTTCCGCCGAGGCTGGCGACCAAGACGACGTGCCACTCCTGATTCATCTGTTCGGATTCCTTAACCAGGTCGGCAAAGCTGCCGAGCTCATCCGGGGTTTTGTCAACGCACATGATTGGCTCTAGCGCGCCACCTTGTCCGGTGGCAAATCGACTGGCCTCTACGGCACCGTGATCTTTGGGCAGAGTCGCCTTAAGAAAAACGAACAGCAATCGCTGCGGTTGGCTTTGTGCGCGTGCGGCCCTTAGTAAGCTGTCGTAGTCACTGATGTCCATTCGGATGCTCAAGTCATGTGGAGATGCTGCGCATTATAGGCGCTGCATCCGGGGTCGATTTGCGTCAAGTCAAAGCCTTTGTCGAGCGGAGCTTGGCGGCGTTGGTGGCCTGATTTATTTACAGTCTAGATTGGGGGTTGCACCTGATAAATCGACACTTTGAATTGGTTTCGCCCAGCCCGTTTCGCCTCATACAGTGCCTCATCGGCCAGTTGAATCACCTGCACGTTTGTCAGCAAATCCTTGGTTTCAATGTAGGCGATGCCGCCGGAGACTGTCACGAATTCTGATGCGGTCGATTTAATGTGTGGAATGCGTAACTGGGCAATCTCGGATTGCACATCTGCAATGATTGTTTCAATCGACGATTGCTTGGTCGGATACCAGACCAGCGCAAACTCTTCGCCGCCATAACGCGCACAAAAATCTAAGGGGCGTTTACAACAGCGTTGCAGCGCATTGCTAACGGCTTGAATGGTGGCGTCACCGGCGGGGTGGCCGTAGTGGTCGTTGTACTGTTTGAAAAAGTCGATATCGATAAAGCAGAACAAAATGCCTTGATCATCGCGAGCAAGTGACCGCACTGCTTGATTAAGCTTGAGCTCCAATGCCGTTCGATTAAGCAGGCCGGTTAGGCCGTCGGTCTCTGAAAGCAGGCTGAGCTTTCGATTGTTAAGAAAATTAATCCGCAGTTGCTTTTCAGTGTTGTATCCGGCTGCGGCACAGATGGCCAGCGTCGCAGTCAGAAACGCAATGCCATATACCGCGTTGGGCATCGAACTTAACGAAGAAAAGAATACAAAGTACGCATAACACAGGGCAATCAATACGCTGCACATGCTGGCAGTTCGAAAATCTAAGCCGACCAGGAAATATGCGGCAATGACCATTAACAGCAGGCCTTCATAGGGGCTGATGTGGTTATGCGAATAATTGATCACAATAATCGCGATGCTGCCCAAACCAAATACCAGCAGCGCAGTCAAAAGCCAGTAGGGCGTATAGCGCCGCATACTGGGCATGCGGCTCACTAGGTAGGTCAAAATAAAAAACGGTACGCAGATGCCCAGGCGGATGATCAAATAGGGCTGGATGCTTTCCTGCGGGAAAAGCTTGAGGTCCTCGATCATGAAAGCAAGGATTGCGACAATACCTATGATTAAGGATATGCGCAGGCGCGGCATGTTGGATTCGATGAATTGCTTTTGATAGTCGTCTTCAAAGACATCCGTCTTGAAGTGCAGTTGCCCGACGTTTTTCAGTTCCTCATCAATCCGTGACGATTCACCGGAGATCACAATGCTCATTGCGTATCCATAGGGGAGTTCGTAGCCGTATTGTGGCTTGCAACCGACTGAATTGCATCTACTTTATTAGGAGCCAGGCTATAGCCAACGACCTTTTGCAAAAATTAAACAAGTAAGAGGGTCAGTGCCACCCCGGCTGGCAGCGCCTGTATCCAGAGAATTTTCCGGTTCGCAGTGATTCCGCCAAACAGCCCGGCCAACAGCACGCAGCATAGGAAGAACATCTGAACTGCATGCCCGTGCAACTCAGACAGAAGTCCCCAGCAAAGGCCAGCCGCCAAAAATCCGTTGTACAGGCCTTGATTCATGGCCAGCACCTTACTGGCCTCGGCTTTCTCTTTGGATTGGCCGAAGACGCGTAGCCCATAGGGCTTGTCCCAAAGGAACATTTCCACAATCAAAAAGTAAACGTGAAGAAGGGCAATTACGGTAATTAGCACTGTAGTAGCTGTATCCATGGCAGTCCTCTAAACGATTGCGGAAATGATCATGCGTTCTGAGTGGCTACTCGCTTCGTGCTCACTCCAATCAATCATAGCTTGTGCTTAGCGCAATAAGAACCGCGCATCAAATTAATCGGCCTTCTTCACAGTTTCATCGCATAGTTTTCACTCTCTGTGCGCGCGCTCATCCGTAATCTTGGGCTCGTGACAAACACTCACTCCCCCAAAAAGCAGAGGTTCAAAAATGATTATGCGTAATGTATTTGCCGCACTAGTTACAGTTGCCGCTTTGGCCACATCTTCGATCAGTTTCGCGGGCCATCACAAAGAAATGGCCCCGAGCAACGACATTGTTGACACCGCCGTAGAGGCCGGTTCGTTCACCACTTTGGCCACGGCGCTTGAAGCTGCCGGCCTGATCGATACACTCAAAGGCGAAGGTCCGTTCACCGTATTTGCCCCAACCGATGCAGCATTTGCCAAGATTCCGGCAGATCAGCTCAACGCGTTACTCCAGGATAAAGAGGCATTGACCAAAGTGCTGACCTATCATGTAGTTGCCGGCAAGGTTACGGCAGCCGAAGTAGTAAAGCTTGATTCAGCAGCCACCGTTCAGGGTCAGCAGGTCACCATTAGCGTCACTGATGACGGCGTTAAAGTGGACGGTGCCAATGTGGTCAAGACCGATATCAAGACCAGCAATGGAGTGATCCATGTAATTGATACGGTACTGATGCCTGAATAATTAATTAGTAATGTGTACCGCACAGGCTGCGCTTCGGCGCAGCCTTTTTATTTGCGTTTGGTCGGCGTATTACGTGGCTTTTTGGCTCTCTTCGGTTTAGGTATCGGCAGCTCCTCGGCAGTTGCGATGAATACCCGTCGTAATAAATCCGAATCATCCAGCGTATCGGCGATGAGAAAACTCGGTTTTGCGCCGGGGTAGGGCGGCTGCTCACTCACGTCACCCAGCAGATCGCGCCCGGCTTGAGTTGGTTTGATGAATAATTGGTTGTCACAAACCAAGGCGACGACCTTTTCGTGCAAGTACAGGGCATATTCGCCGAACATTTTTCTGAAGCTCAGCTGTTCGCCAAGTCCCGACTGTTCAATTACATAGTCTACAAATGCTTGTTCACTGCTCATGGCGTCTCTTCGATAGATACTTGGAGCCTAATAGTCACTGACTTCATAACGCTTGCCCGGTTTCAGGTTCTCAAGCCGCACGATTCGAACTACGGCAGCGGCAACGCTTTCTGGGCTCCCCAACTGCCCTGCATTTTTGCGCTGGATAAAACGTGCCACATCCGGGAAGTCATCGGCTGATGTTTGACGAATATTTGCCTGCATGTCGGTATCAATCACGCCAGGATTGATGATGATCGGAGTAAACGGCTGTGCTTCGTTCGCCTGTTCCAATGCCAGTGCACGAATGAAATTATCCATTCCCGCTTTGGCCGCGCAATACAATGACCAGCCCGGGTAGCCGGCTAATGCGGCACCCGATGAAATGCTGCCGATCACCTTGGGTACCGGGCTCGATTGAAAATGCCGGACTACTTCATTGATGGCAATAATTGCTGAGACGATATTTATATTCAAATTAGCCAGCACTTGATCAGGTGGTTTCTTTGATGCCCGGCCAATCGGCTCCAATGTGCCGGCGTTACTGATGTACACAAGCTCGGTCAGTGTGGTTGGGTTGAATTGAGTCAGTGCATCGGCTATATGCCTGGCGGTGCTTTGCGGCGAAGCCATATCCACGGCATGGGAATAGGAGTGCGGCGCCGATCGCGAGAACTCGAGCACTTCAAAGCCTTCATTCGCAAACTGTTGGCACAGCGCTAATCCGAGACCCTTGGAACCGCCAGTGACAATGGCTAAGCGCATGGTCTATCTCTCAGCCAGATGTGTTGTGAAAAACTCTACCGTGCGCTGCCAGGCCAATTCGGCATTGGCCTCATCATAGCGACCGGTCGAATCATTGTGGAAACCGTGATGGGTACCCGTATACATATGCATTTGGTAGGGCACGGAGTGATTTTTCAAATCGGCTTCGTATTCGGGCCAGGTCGCATTGACCCGTTGATCCAATTCGGCGAGTTGGATCAATAGCGGAGAACGGATATTGCTGCGCAGTTCCGAAGCTGCCGGAGTTCCATAAAACGGCACGCCCGCATCCAGTACCTCGGGAACAGCCGCTGCCAACATATTCACAATATAGCCACCAAAACAAAATCCGACCGCGCCGAGCTTGCCGTTGCCGTGTTCATGCTGTTTGAGGAACCGGGCGGCAGCGATAAAGTCTTGCTCAATCTTTGCGCGGTCCAGCGATTGTTGTAAGCGTCGACCCTCGTCATCGTTGCCCGGATACCCGCCGACCGGAAATAGAGCGTCGGGAGCGAGTGCAATAAAACCGGCCTTAGCCAAGCGTCGCGCCACGTCTTCAATATACGGATTCAAGCCGCGGTTCTCGTGCACTACTAGAACGCATGGCGCTCTGGTCTCAAGCGGCTTGGGCACCACCAAATAAGCCCGACCCTGACCATGACCGAGCGGCGCGTCAAACTGGACGTAGCTTGCGGCAATGCGCTCATCGTTAAACGAAACCTGCTCAGCCAAGGCGTAGTTAGGCAAAAATACTTCCGAGAGCACATTGAGACTTAATCCGATGCCTGCCAAGGTTGCCAACCGGCTTAGGAACATTCGTCGATCAATCAGCCCGTGCGCGTATTCGTCGTACCAGTCAAAGGCCTCTTGCGGGATCGGTTGACCGGGCGTTTGCTTTTTTGTTGCCTTCATTGTCTG
>CBDUOG010000031.1:0-22548 GCA_965368785.1 uncultured Gammaproteobacteria bacterium
CACTTTTGGTCACTTTTGTTGCCGGACAAAAGTGACAAGAACACGCGTCAAGGGCATTAGGGGATTGCGAAAAATTGGGCGCGTCACGAAGAGCAAAAGAGTGCAAAGCGTTTTTCGCCCTCGTCGCCACAAATGGGCATTAGTCGCATCAAAGGCTGTGTGGGTCTTCGAAAAAGAATGGGCGTCACGAAGAGCTAAAGAGTGCCGAACATTATCCGCTGATAGCCTAAACACAAACTAGAGAAAAACACCAAAGCAGATCCCAGCTTTCGCTGGGATGACGGAATAAGGTGTCACTGGGATGACAGGACCGATAGCTCGCTAGGCCACCGACCTGCACACTCCCAGACTAAATTAACGAATGCGTCACCTCGGTAGCGTGCTCGAGATTCTCATGGACCGGGCAACGTGCGCACACTTCATCGATAAACGCCTTTTGCTCTTCGCTACTCATATCGCAATCCATTTGAACTTCGATTTCTACCCGTTGGAAACCGACTCGGTCTTCAGTGGGTTTGCCCAGTAAGCCTGCCGGATTGTATTCGCCGTGGACATTGATCTGCATAGATCGGATGTCGATCTTGCGTTGCATTGCCATAATCCGCGCGATGGTTCCGATGCAACCACCGACGGCAAACAGAAATATCTCCAGCGGGGTCGGTGCGGCATCCTGACCGCCCGCACCACTTGGCTGGTCGATCCGCAGTTGATGGCCGCGTACCTCGGCGGACACCAGAAATTGCGCATCGAGCGTTGATTGAATTGAAAGTCGTTTACTTGCCATACCCACCTCATATATTAGATGCATCTAATATATCTGCGTTTATGCGGGGATTCTTGATCCAAATCAATTTAAGTCCGGCTTCATCGGGCCGGATAAGATGCTCAAAACACTCAGCACAATTGGCCTTATCCTGATCCGAATTCCGTGTAGTATGCTCAGCGCGTTGTGATGTCTTTTCCCCTCAAAAGCCCGTCCGAGTGACCCCATGACCCCGGTAATTGCCGCGTTTACGCTTGAAGTTCGTGATACTCAGACCGCTCGCGGTCGCGGCGTGTTTGCCACAACAGATATCCCGGCAGGTGCCGTTGTCGAAAAATGCCCGGTCATCCAGCTCAATATGCCTTACGAGGACATGCCGCTGGAGCTCAAGCGCTTTGTTTTTAACTGGGGGTTTCTGGCCAAGTCCGACACGCCATGCGCTATTGCCCTGGGTTTTGGCAGCCTCTACAACCATGCCAATCCGTCTAATCTGCGCTACGTTGCCAGCGCTGAGGATAGCTGCATCCATTTTGTCGCCACTCGCGATATCCGTGTTGGTCAGGAGCTCACCATCAACTATGACTCGGACACGGGAGTAACCCCCGAAGGAGAGTCTGAGTGGTTTCAAAAGATGGCGGTCGAAGAAATCGTCTAAGTCGGCCGCCCCCGGCTTTGGTCTACGCAAGTCGCGTTATGATTGTTTGCTATGGCCGGTCAAATCAAAGATCATTACAACTCATGCAATTAGTTGCCCCCTCTCGCATTCGGGCACAGTGGAACTAGAAATTGAAGACCTTCGGTTGCCATTGCGGCAGCACCCTATTTTTTGAGAACAGCTTTTGCACCGCATGCAACCGCGTGGTGGGTTATCTGCCGGACGAAAAGGAGTTCAGCACGTTTGACCAAAGCGCCGGTGACGTATGGCGGGCTGACTACAATGGCCGCGAGTATCGCCAGTGCGGCAATTTTTCTGAGTTCGATGTATGCAATTGGATGGTTGTAGCCAGCGATCCCAACCCGCGCTGCACAGCGTGCCGTCTGAACCACATCATTCCCAACTTGAGCGACCCGCACAATTTGGTGTTGTGGTATCGCATGGAAAAATCCAAGCGACGCTTGCTTTACACATTAATTAGCTTAGACCTGCCCATTGTTGGTCGTTCCGAAGACCCTTCGCGCGGACTCGGTTTTTCTTTCTTAAAAGACGACACCGAGCAGAACGTATTTACCGGCGAGCTAACAGTTCAGCAGCAGGTGATGACCGGCCATAGCTCCGGCATGATTACCATTAACCTGGCTGAAGCCGAACATAGTTCTCTGGTACGCATGCGCGAACAGATGAAGGAAAAGTACCGAACATTGCTCGGCCATTTCCGTCATGAGTCAGGCCATTATTACTGGGACCGGTTGATTCAGGACGCCGGTAACATCGAAGAGTTTCGTGAAATCTTTGGTGACGAACGTTTGGACTATTCGATGGCCGCTGGCCGTTATTACGAGAATGGTCCGCCGCCGGATTGGCAGAATGTGTGGATTAGCGCTTATGCCAGCATGCATCCGTGGGAAGACTGGGCCGAAACCTGGGCGCATTATCTGCACATGATTGACACGCTGGATACAGCCAATCATTTTGGTTTTCGAATTCACGGTCACGATGTATCCGCACCGAACAATGACGCTTACGGCGACTACTTTGCGCCGGCTGCATTTGATGAGTTGTTCAACGACTGGATCCGTCTGAGCACCGCGCTCAATTCGCTGAACCGCAGCATGGGCCTGGACGATGCTTATCCGTTTGTTGTGTCCATTTCGGCGCTCAATAAACTGCGCTACGTGCATCGAATTGTCCAAGAAAGCCATATTTCTTAAGGGCTTACGCTTCGGTTCAGTCCGCTTTTGTGTTAGAATAGACCGGCAACAAGCTAGTCGGTCTACACCCTTTTGACCCTATTTCTTGCGAGGTTTTAGCGAACGTCGGCGCACCCACTGTGTGCAATTTTCCGTTCCTGCCACGGCCCGCCGCTTGTGTATATCTGAAATAGCCGCCTGCTGTTCTGTTCCAGGCAACTAGCTCTGCGTCACGCTGCATTGAAGCCAACGACAACTAAGAAGCCACAAGGATGCTATGACTATTCGCTGGGGAAGTTACGAAACCGGAAAATTTCATGACGAGCTAATTCGCGCGCGAAGCCGCCCTCGTCCCGCCGCACAAATTATGTGCGATTACCTGAAGTCGCTAAGCGACCAAGAAATTGAAGAGCATAAGGCTGCGGCCGAATCTGCCATCCACGTGATGGGGATTTCGTTCACCGTATACAGCGAAGAAGAGGGCTCGATTGATCGAGACTGGCCGTTCGACATCGTGCCGCGCATTATTGAAAAGAAAGAGTGGACGCATATTGAGAAAGGACTGCGTCAGCGAGTTAAGGCGCTGAACATGTTCATCAACGATTTGTACCACAAACAGCAGATCGTCAAAGACGGTATTTTTCCGGCGGACCTGCTGAAGAACTCAGTGAACTTTCGGCCCGAATGCGTTGGTGTTAATCCACCGCTGGGTATCTGGGCGCATATCTGCGGCTCCGATTTGGTGCGCGATCACGAAGGCACGGTGTACGTACTGGAAGATAATCTACGCGTGCCCTCGGGTGTTTCCTACATGCTGGAGAACCGGCATGTGATGAAGCGTACTTTTCCGAATATGTTCGACCAATACAATATTTTGCCGGTTGATGATTACGCTTCGCAGCTGTATGACTCGTTGGCCAGCATTTCGCCACGTAAGGTGAAGCAACCTGAGATCGTCGTGTTGACTCCAGGGGTGTATAACTCGGCTTACTTTGAACATGCCTACCTTGCCCAGCAAATGGGTGCGGAGTTGGTCGAAGGTAGCGACCTGCTAGTGGGCGACGATGACGTGGTGTACATGCGCACGATCGAGGGCCTGACCCGGGTCGACGTAATCTACCGCCGTATTGATGACTTGTTTTTGGATCCGGAAGTCTTCCATCGCGATTCCACCTTGGGTGTGCCCGGCCTGATGCGTGCTTGGAAGGCTGGCAAGGTAGCGCTTGCCAATGCGCCCGGAGCGGGCGTAGCTGATGACAAAGTGGTGTATGCCTACGTTCCGGAGATCATCAAGTACTACTTGAAGGAAGAACCGATCCTGCCGAATGTGCCGACGTATAAATGCAATAACAAAAAAGAACGCGACTTTGTTATACAGAACATTCGCAAGATGGTGGTCAAGCCGGCTAACGAATCCGGCGGCTACGGCATGTTGATCGGTCCGCATTCGAGCAAGGCCGAGTGCGAGAAGTTCGTCAAGCTGATTAAAAAAGACCCACGTAATTATGTTGCCCAGCCGATGCTATTACTTTCGACTGCACCGACGATGGTCGGTACGCGCGTGGAGGCAAGGCATTTGGATCTGCGCCCCTTTGTATTGAGCGGCAAGCAAACCTATGTGACGGCTGGCGGCCTGACCCGGGTGGCACTGCGGAAGGGCTCAACCGTCGTTAATTCCTCACAGGGCGGCGGCAGCAAAGACACCTGGATTGTGGACATGGAGGGCGCACAATGATCCTTTCGCGTGTAGCCAACAGAATCTATTGGATGGCCCGTTACATCGAGCGCGCTGAAAACACCGCACGCATGATTAACGTGTTTACGCATCTATTGCTCGACCTGCCCAAGCAGGCTAGCCTGGGTTGGGAGCCGATAATTGATATCAACTCCAGCCGTGAGTTTTTCCACAGCCTGTACCCGGAGGCAGACGAGAACAGTGTTGTGCGCTTTATGATTACCGACACGCGTAATCCCGGCTCGGTGCTGAGTTCATTGAATATGGCACGGGAAAACGCACGAACCATTCGCGACATCATTCCTAAGGAAGCCTGGGAGCAGATTAACTCGGTCTTTCTTTACAGCAAGAATAATGTGCGGAGTGCAATGAATCGGCGTCATCGTTACGAGTACATGCGCGCAATTATTGTTGGTGCGCAGACCAATAGCGGCCTGCTCTCCGGCACAATGACCCATGATGAGTGTTACGACTTTCTGCGTATGGGGCGTAACCTAGAACGCGCAGATATGACCACTCGAATCATCGATGTGCGCTCTGCGAGTCTATTGCCGGAGGTCAATGATGAGCTCACCCCATTCGGTAATTTAGAATGGATGAGTGTGCTTAAATCGTTGACGGCCTATCAAATGTATCGTCGTGAAATGCGCCTGCGGATCAGCCGGCCCGATGTACTGAAGTTCCTTCTGCAACACGACAAGTTTCCGCGTTCGCTCTCGCATACGTTACTTGAAGTGGAAAGCTGTCTGAATAGCCTGCCACGTAATGAAAAACCCCTGGCGCTCACTACCAAGTTGCGTAACCAACTCAAGCGCGCCAAGCCGCAGACGCTGAAGCAGGAAAAGCTGCACGAATTTATCGATAAGACACAGCTGGGTCTTATCAAGATCCACAACGAAATCGATAAGACGTATTTTTAAGGTCTCACTTGCTCGCTCGTGCGAATGAACCAATGCGATTAGACAACAGGGAGGCAACGCCTCCCTTTTTGTGGGCCCGAACTAAGTGCACTGCGGGTGGCAGCTAACGTAGAATAAGACGCAACTGCCCATCGGCGGCGTTGGGGCCTAACCAGTCATGCCTTTAGTTCCATTAATTCTTGTCATCGCTTCGACCGCTGTATCTGCGAGCTCGCCAAGCTTCAGGCCCAACGCATTACAGGCTGTAGAACTCGCTCCTAATCAATATGAGCTCACACTGACCCACCATGAGATATTGAATGCGGAGCGAGCTCAACGCGTTATTTTCATCGGGGCGCGGCAGCTATGCGCAGATCGCACTGTTACCCTCGGTGAGTATCGACAGGAATCTCAGGTCGCAATTGGGTCAAAGACATCGATATATAAATTCATACAACAAGTTGCGTGTGGCAGCGCGGAGCAGCTAACGGCTGATGATTTGGCAACCCGGGCACTTAGCGATGAACAGCGGGTGGCAATTGAATCTACTGTTCGAGAGTTGACTGTGGCGTATTTAGACAGCCAGTCGAAGCAAAAAAGTGGGGCTGAATCCGGCAGGCATATCGAGTCGATAACCGCAGCCTCGCTACCTAGACAAGATTTGAATACGCGAAAGGGCCGAGGTGAGCCCGAAACAGTCAAGTCGCGGGAGCTTTGGCGTGTATCAATTTATCCTGCCACCGGCGACTCCGATCTCTCCGGGGTAAGAGCCGTAGTCGAATTTATGCAAGGAACTAAAAGGATTCCAGTGCAATGCGGGCACATTGTTTGGCAGGAACGACGCGATGGAAGCTTTGTCATCAGTAACGAACGGACGCAAAATGTCACCCGGGCAGAGCTCAAGAAGCTAAGTCCGGATGAACTCAATGCTCGCAAGCAGGCCTTTGGCTGCAAGCCTTAATCGACGCAAGGCATATTTATAAGTTAACTGCAGCATAAACACGATCCGCCATTTCTTAGATTCTTGTCCGGCTATTGGATAACGGCCCGTTCATTTTATTAGGCGCTGAATAAGCGTTGCGCGCGCCCAGTTGCGGGAAATAGGTCCTCAGCATCCTGCGTTCAATCAGACCCCAAGCTAGGAGATATTTATGCGACATGTTAAACCTCGCTCCATGGCACAGTTTTTACTCGGCCTTTGCCTGACAGTCTTAGCGTTTAGCGCAGCAGCATCCAGTGACTACTACATCAAAATTGGTGACATCAAAGGTGAGGCGACTGATGCCGACCACAAAGATTGGATCATCATTGAATCTATGTCTTCACCACTCAGCACGGTCACCCAATCGACCGTTGCCGGCGCAGCACCGCGCGATGCGGCATCCGGTCTGCCCTCTGGCAAACGGCAGCACAAGCCGGTAAGCGTAACAAAACCTATTGATAAGGCGTCACCACAACTAGCCGGGAGCAGCTCGGTTGAAGCGCCGCGTGATGCCGCTTCCGGCATGCCCACAGGCAAGCGGGCTCCGGCGGCAACTACCGGTGCGGAATATGAAAAATCGTCGCCAAAACTGCAAGAAGCAAGCGCTTCGGGCGCAGCAGGCTCATCAGGTGACTTTAGCGTGCATATCCGTAGTGCGCCCGAACGCGTGGCATCGCATCTAAAGTCGGCTTGTGCCAGCGGTGCGTCAATTAAAGAAGCCACATTGGGACAGCGCAACAGTGAAGAAGCTACCGTAATGCACGATGTCTCTGTGCGGTGTGATGCTGATGGCAGTTTCCGTCTAAGCGCAAAGCACCACAAGACCGGACACGTTACGTTAATGAAATAGCATCGGTATTTGCTTCTAAGGGCCCGGATCCTGCTCATGGATTTGGGCCTGCCTTTTCGGCAGTTCGATCGGTATGCTTAGCCCTGGACCCAATTCGGCACTTCAATGAAGTTACAGGGCGAACTCACTATCAATGGCAAGCACTACGTCAAAGGCGATGAGATCGCCTGGTACAAGCTGTACCCGGTTTTCTTTTTGCATATGGGTGTCTTCGGACTATCCGGGTTTTGGATGGCTTATAGCGACAATCCGGCCCCGATTTTCTTTCTATACCTACATGGCGGCTTTGCGTGCCTGGTCTACACCATTTTTTACTTCACCATCTTTGGTCGCGACAGCGTTAAATGGATGTTTATCAACGCTGGCCTGGGGCTCTTCGGTATCTATAGCCAGATCGACTGGCTGCTTGCGGCCTTCGGGAGAAGCGCCGCCGACTATTCATGGGCAGTGCACGTCATTCCGTTTGTGTATTACATCTTGTATACGTTTTTGCTGCACCAGGCCGTATTAGACATCGCTAAAAGTCGTGATAATGAGGCCAGAAAACAGTTGGTCGAACAGGTTTATGTTCTAGGTCTGCTTTTGATCTATGGGCTGTTCTGGGTACTCGGTTAGGTATTCGTCCAGGCATTTAGCAAATCTTCGTGGGTGATCTTCGACCTATCGCGACGCCCATTCTATTTCGAAGTTCTCAACTACCCTTGATGCGTGTTCTTGTCACTTTTGTCCGGCAACAAAAGTGACCAAAAGTGCCTGGCGCTGTCTCACCACCCAGCCGATTCCCGATCGGCTGGGTGCTCTGCGCGCTGGCTGCGAACAGCGGTCGGCGATCGGGCTGGCGAAAACCCAGCACCGGGGTGCGCATTCAGCAAATTCTGGACTTTGTTTTGACGAATCGGGCGCGGTATCGATTCCTACCCGTTCATTTCCCTGTCGTTCCCCTTCGGGCTTCATCTGCTCTTAGCGCAGTGCTCGATGGTGAGACTTTAGGCGCAGTTTCGCTCGAATACGCCATCCCTGGCTGCAATTTCTCCTTCCCATCATTGCGGTAAACTCCACTGACTTTGATTTGCCCCGCCATTGAATCGCACCCGCGGGCGCGAGGATAAGGCCCGGCAGTGGCGAGGGAGGGACCCCGAGCATCGCTGATTGGACACGGAAGTCCAATCGGCGATCCCTGAGCGACTGCGGCGGCATGTTATTTTCTTGAGATGTACTCAGGGCGATTCAGGCGGAAGCGCTTTTGGCCCTTTTGTCGCCACAAAAGGGCAGTCGGTCGCCTCAAGGGCGGTGAAGATTTACGAAATAGAGAGGGCGTCGCGAGTTGCTACAGATTGAAGCACGCTTTTGGCTCTGGTCGCCACGAGAGCATGAGTTGCAATTCCTATTCGTCAAAATGGACAAGCACTGGAAGGCGAAATAGCTCACGTCCTCAAGACGCTCCGACCACAAAAACAATTTTGATTGTCATCGGTGCAACGGACCCTTCGGGTAGCGGCGGTAGGTTTCCTGTCTTGGCAACGGCCCTCTGGACTGAGTGGGCTAGTTCCGGGGAGGCACACCCGGAAGGCGTCATGCTCAATATGCTGCCATCGGATTCGATGACCAGCTCCAGCGCGCATCGATCACCGTCTTTGGCACTTTCCGGATGGGTCCAATGGCGTTCGAGTTGATAGTGCACCGTACGTACAAAACCGGCAAAGTCATTGCCCGCAACAGGTTCAGCCCGGGCAGATTGAGCTGGACTAAATAGCGCCATAAACAATGCATTCCCGAGGAGCAGAATTTTCATTTTGCCGCTGTCTCAGCTAAATCTAAGCTCAACGCTGCGCGGCGTAAACGTCGATTCTGCGAGAGTGCCTTCCACGCACCCGCGGTGTCGTACATCAATTGATAATGATAGTAGTTGATATGCTCGAGAACGGCGAAGACAAAGATGCCGCCGGACCACCACAGGTCTGAAGTGCTTGCATTACCAAAGTATTGGCTTGCCCACGCGATAAACACAGCGAAAAGAAATAAATTGGTGAATTTGAATGCCAAGAACAAGGAGCGAAACGAATTCGGCAGTTCTTTGCGCGTGGCCACCGACTGCAGTTTTAGATGCCAGAACAATGCGCCCTGAGCTAACACAAAGCACACCAAGGCAAGCGCGAGTAGCCGCAGCGGCAGGTTAACGGGGACCGCGGATCCGGACCAAAAATAAAGAAAGAGCGGCGGAAAACCGATGGCGAAGATGGCCTCCGTATTTCTCAAATAACGAAAGCGCGCAAGTATTTTTTCCACAGGACGCCCTTTTCGAAAAACCAAGACGCTCATTATCCTCAGCCCGATGCCGCCACTCAATAGGCCGTTGGGCAGGGTGCGCGGTCGGGCTAGATGAGGATCAGGCAACTTGCCAGATACTGGCAATATAGGCTGCGTACAAAAACACCAACAACACGCCACGCCTGCGCTCAATAAAGCCTGAGCGGCTAGGGTAGGTAAACACCAGAGCCATTATCCCGAAGAGTAGGGTGATTGCGACCTCGCGCCAGGCTGCTGTGATCGGGTTAATCATTGCGGCAATGGCGATGATAAAGACGCCATTAAAAATATTGCTGCCCAGAATAATACCGAGACCAATTTCATCGCGGCCGCGCAGTTTGGCAACGACGGTTGTTGCCAGCTCCGGCACCGATGTGCCGATAGCGACGATGGTTGCACCAATCACAAAGGCATCAATACCCAAGCTTAGCGCAATGCCTTTGGCTCCAGTGACGACTAGATTGCCGGCGACGATCAGCAACGCGAGTCCAATGACAAATGCGAGGCCCGTTTTAGCGTGCGATTGGGCTGCCAGCTCGGCAAGTGCTTCGCTGCGTTGCTTGCGCGCTTCGATAATGGCCGAGATCAGCCAGGCCAAAAATAAACCGAACATCAAGACGCCATCAATGCGTGACAGCTCGCCATCTAAAAACAACACGCCGGTGAATATGGGGATGAGCAGGGCTACCGGAAAATCACGCTTAACGCTGTCACGCGGACATTGAATGCCGGAGATGACCAGTGCTAAACCTAGGATTACCGCGACGTTGACGATGTTGGAGCCCAACGCATCACCTAAGGCAATTTGCGGCTTGCCGGCAAGCGCCGCACTCACCGATACCGAAAGCTCCGGGCTGGACGTTGCGAATGCAGCAACTGTGGCCGCGATAATGCCGGGGGCCACGCGTGCCCAATGCGCCAGTCCGATTGCGCCGCGAACAAATAATTCGCCGCCAATGCCTGCGCACAAAACACCAATCGTCAGAATCAGATAGTCATTCATTGGCTATTCCATGGTGCCAAATAGGCCACGCCGCTCCATCCACTTTGCAGCCTCCAGCACCGGCACGATGGTGGCTGCTGCCGCGGTGACCAGTAACCAGTCCATCGCTTGCAGATTAAAGGTGCCGAAGGGCTCGTGCAGCACCGGCAGGTACACAATCAACAACAGCAGAGCCAATTCCCAGACGATCGCCAGATTCAACCAGCGATTAGCGAACGGACGATTCAAAATCGACACGCGATCCGAGCGGAAATTGTAGGCTTTCAAAAACTGAATCAGGATCAGCGATACAAAGGTCAATGCCATCGCATCGGGCAAGCTGCGTCCGCTATGCAATGCCCATGCGAATACGCCAATATTCACCAGGGTCGACCAGATGCCGCCGACCGCAATCAGGGTGACCACCGGCCGGGTAAAAATACCGTGGCGCGGATTTCGCGGGTCGCGTTGCATTAAATCCGATTCGGCCGGATCAACCGCCAGAGCCAGAGCCGGAAGCCCATCGGTGGCTAAGTTCACATACAAAATCTGTACCGCAGTTAGGGGCAGTGGCATACCCATCAGGGTTGCGCCGGCGATCAAGCCGATTTCGCCGACATTCGAAGACAGCAGAAACATTAAATACTTTTTGATGTTGCTAAAGATGCCACGGCCTTCTTCAACGGCGGCAACGATGGAGGCAAAGTTATCGTCGGTCAGGGTCATCGCCGCCGCCTCGCGCGCAACATCGGTGCCGGTGATGCCCATGGCCACGCCAATGTCGGCTTTTTTAAGCGCGGGTGCATCATTGACGCCGTCGCCGGTCATGGCCACGACGTACTGTTTTTTCTGCAGCGCGGTAACTACGCGCAACTTATCAGCCGGACTCACCCGCGCGTATACGTCAATGTTTTCGACTTCCTGATCAAACTGCATATCACTCATTGCTGCAAGTTCGGTTCCGGTAACTACCCGGCCGGCTTTAAGTACGCCGAGCTCGCCGGCAATTGCTTGTGCAGTAATCGGGTGGTCGCCGGTAATCATTAGCACGCGGATGCCGGCGCTTTCGCAGGTTTCAATCGCTGACTTAGCTTCACTGCGCGGTGGGTCAATCATGCCTACCAGGCCCAAGAAACACATTTGCTCTTCGGCATTCTCCAGTGTTGCATGGGTCTTGCGCGCAATTGCCAGCACACGCAGGGCTTTCTCTGCCATGCCCGCGGCCACCCGCAGTATGGCTGCACGCTCTGCGCCGCTTAGCTCAGCATCGCCCTCATGGGTAATGATTGAATTGCACGAATCAAGGATTACTTCGGGCGCGCCTTTGCTATAGGCAACGATGTCGGAGTCGATTTGATGCAAAGTGCTCATGCGTTTTCGCTCAGAGCAAAAGATAATTTCATCGACCCGGGGATAACGGCGTTCCAGATCGCGCTTATGCAGCCCGGCTTTGGCTGCGGACACGACCAGTGCAGCCTCGGTGGGGTCGCCCTGAATGCACCAAACGCCATTGTTCGGCTCAGCGTCGAGCTCGGCATCATTCACCAATGCACCGGCGCGCAAGACTTCCAGCAATACCGGGCTCGGTGGTTCGACCACGCCGTTGCGGGAAAACTCACCCTTCGGTGCATAGCCCGAGCCACTGAGTGACCAACTTTGATCGGAAACAAATAGCTCACGCACGGTCATTTCATCGCGGGTCAGCGTGCCGGTTTTATCGGAGCAGATAATCGACGTACTTCCGAGAGTTTCAACGGCGGCCAGGCGGCGCATTAATGCGCGACGTTTGATCAAGCGTTGCACGCCACGCGCCAGCGAAATAGTTACGACTGCCGGCAGGGCTTCGGGCACCACGGCAACGGCCAGAGCGATGCCGAAAATTAGCATTTCGATTAGCGGTGAGCCGCGGAACACACCAATAAGCACGATCAATACCACAATCAATAGCGCCATGCGCGCTAAGGAATGGCCGAGCTTGTCCAGATTCTCCTGCAGGGGGGTGCGTTGACTCTCAACGCTGTGCAGAAGTTGAGCGATTTTTCCGAGCTCGGTGCGCATGCCGGTAGCTACCACCACGCCGCGCGCACGCCCAGAGGCCATGATGGTGCCGGCGAATGCCATATTGCAGCGATCACCAACTGGCAAATTGTCATCGCTGAGGTCTTGCGCGTGTTTTGCCACCGCCACCGACTCGCCGGTCAACGCGGCTTCCTGACTATGCATACTGTGCGCTTCGAGCAAACGCACATCGGCCGGAATCTGATTGCCGGCACTGAGCAGCACGATATCTCCGGGAACGACTTCATTTGCCGGTATTTCACAGCTCATTCCATCACGCAGGACAAAGGCGTGTGGTGCGGCCATTTGTTTCAGCGCATCAATCGCGCGCTCGGCACGGTACTCCTGGATAAATCCCAGAACCACTGCAAACAGCACAATCACGGTTATGGTGATTGCCTCGACGACATGGCCCAAATAAGCCGACAGGCCGACCGCAATCAGCAAGACAACAATCAACACATTCTGAAATTGCTCGGCAAGAACTCTGGCTGCCGACACCCGGTGCCGCGCGATTAGTTCATTGGGGCCATGCTCGGCCAAACGCCGGGCCGCCTCGGTAGCGCTCAGGCCATCGGCGTCCGTTTTGAGCGCAGCGATCAGCGCATCAATCGATTGCGTGTGCCAGTTTTTGTCGCACGGCTTACCAAGCGTGGGCTGCACTCAACCCTCCATCCCAGAGTGTCTCGTGTCTACAGTGTACGAGATTTACGCGCGTCGGATCGGGCGCTACGCCAACAGACTTTTGGCCATCCATTTTCCAATGCTATTGCCCAAAGTCTTGTCGCCAATCAGTTTGATCCGGTCGTGGGCAATTTCGGACTCCAATTTTGATAAGCCAAGCCAGGCAGAAGTCAGCGCTTTGAGCTCAGCGGTTACATACAAGTCGACGTCCATACCCGGGTTGTTCCAGCAAAGATCAACCGCACAGTCGGGCTTTGAGATAAGCCAGTAGTTCTTGCAGTCCTGAAGCTCAGGGAAAATAAATTGAATAACCGTTCTTTCATTCGGTAACTCTGCAGCATTTACCTTGCGTCGGATATTCCACATCAGCAAACGCGCATCCAAGTGCTCTAGCGTTACTTCCGAATCAATATTGCGGTGCGCCCACTTACCTAATGCATGAACAATCGGCTGCAACTCGATGCCGATGTCTGTGCTGCGATAACTGATCTCTCCCGATTTTGGATGCACGTGTCGAGAAATGAGCTCACGTGTTTCCATTTGTTTTAGTCGCGTAGATAACAGGGTGGGCGACATTCTGGGTACGCCGCGCCGGATTTCATTAAAGTGCGTAGAGCCTGACCAGATTTCACACAAAATCAGCAAAGTCCAGCGAGGCTCCAGGACTTCGCAGGCCATCGCCACCGGGCAAAATTGCTTGTAGCTTGCTTGAGACATACATCGCTCCAGTAACCGTGCCACTGCAGTATGCGGGCTGCGCGCGGTGCAGGGTAGTACAGAAGCTGTACTGGCTTAGTCCAGTATCTACACTAGTGTAGGTATCCGCCCGATCCTAGGCTCTAGCTTCCAATCATTACAGGAGCAAACCCATGCCACTGGTCGACATTAATGTAATCAAAGGCGTATTTAGCGCCGATCAAAAACACGAGATGATTCAGCGTGTGACCGATGCAGTGGTCGCGGTTGAAGGGGAAAACCTACGCGGTGTGACCTGGGTGAAAATCCACGAAGTGGAAAGTGGCGATTGGGCGATTGGAGGTCAGCCGCTTTCCGCCAAGCAAGTTCAGGGCATGGCTAGCGGCAAGGCTTAGCGCTGTTGCTGCCGTTACCCCGGCTTTCGTCGGGGTAACGGATTTCTGAGAGCGTGGGGCACCAGAACTTGAACCTCGCTACTGCCCCCAAGTCTCGTGGAAACAGGGATGGATTGCATTGATGAAGCTTAGCGCCGCTTGTCTCTGACGAATAATGCTTTTGACTTAGTATTGCCCAGCTGTCGTTCTTCGGTTTCAAACAGTGTGGTTGCTTTAACTAATTCGCCGAGCTTGGCATAGCCGTAATTGCGCGGGTCGAATTCGGGCGATTGTTTGGCAATGTGACTACCAACCGGGGCGAGGTGCGCCCAGCCACTTTCATCCGATGAGGCCTCCACCGCACTGCGCAACATGCTGACCAGTCGGGTGTCCTGCTTGAGTTCTTTCGCCGACATTTTTGCGCGTTGTTGCTCGGCTTCATCTTTGGGGCGCAGTACTTCGGTGTAAATAAACTTGTCGCAGGCGGCGACAAACGGCACCGGGGTTTTCTTTTCACCAAAACCGTAAACCAGCAGACCTGCCTCACGAATGCGTGAGGCCAGCTTAGTAAAGTCGCTATCGCTGGATACCAGACAAAAGCCGTCGAATCGGCCGGTGTACAACAGGTCCATCGCATCAATGATCAATGCGCTATCGGTGGCGTTTTTACCGCGGGTATAGGCGAATTGCTGGATCGGCTGAATCGAATGATCCAGCAATACATCTTTCCAGCCCTTCAAAGAAGGCCCGGTCCAGTCGCCATAAATGCGTTTTACATTGGCGGTGCCGTACTTGCTGATCTCCGCCAGCAGGCCCTCGATGATGTCTGGTTGCGCATTATCGCCATCGATCAGTACGGCGAGCTTTCCGCTGGCTTCCATCGCACGTTCCTTATTGGCGCCCCGCACGGGGACAGGCTTTTACTATATAACGGGCAGCTGTGCGATGTGGGCCAAGCTGCTTCAGATAGGATTCTTGCTTGTGTTCGGAACGGCCCATAAAAAAGCGCCTTGCGGCGCTTTTTTAATACTGGACCCCGGCTTTCGCTGGGGTGCCGGCAGGGACTTCGTCCAGCCGTCAATTGGCTTTGTGGATCGCGCGTTTGTCGACCGCCAGGGCGGCTTCGTGCACCGCTTCCGATAGGGTTGGGTGGGCGTGGCAGATGCGTGCCAGGTCGTCGGCGCTGCCGTGGAATTCCATGGCGACGACGGCTTCGTGGATCAGCTCGGACACGTTGGCGCCGCACATATGTACACCCAGAATGCGATCGGTTTCGGCGTGGGCAATTACTTTGGCCATGCCCGCGGTTTCGTTCATGGCCACGGCGCGGCCGATTGCAGCAAACGGGAAGCTACCGGTTTTAAACGGAATGCCTTCGGCTTTGCACTGCGCTTCGGTTTTGCCGACCCAGGAAATTTCCGGCTCGGTGTAAATGACCCATGGAATGGTGTCGTGATTGATGTGACCGGGCAGGCCGGCAATCAGTTCGGCAACCATGATGCCTTCTTCGCTGGCTTTGTGTGCCAGCATCGCGCCGCGCACGCAGTCACCCACGGCCCATACGTTTTCGACATTTGTCTTGCAGTGATCATCCACCGCAATGCGACCACGCTCGTCCAGCGCAACCCCGGCATCTTTAGCCAGCAGGCCTTCGGTGAACGCACGACGACCGACCGAGACCAGCAACTTGTCGAACACTAAAGTCTGCTCGCCTTTGCTGTCGGTGTAGGTCAGATGCACTTCTTTCTTTTTGACTTCCACCTTGGTGCACTTGGCGCCGAGGCGGATGTCTAAACCTTGTTTCTTAAATTCACGTGCGGCGACTTTGGATACATCGGTATCGGCAACGGCGAGAAAGTCCGGGAGACCTTCCAACACGGTAACTTGCGAACCCAGGCGATTCCATACCGAGCCCAGCTCCAGGCCGATCACGCCGGCACCAATCACGCCAAGACGCTTAGGCACGGACTCGACGTTCAAGCCGCTGGTGTTATCCAGAATATATTCGTGGTCGAATTTGGCGAACGGCAGTTCGATCGGTACTGAGCCGGTCGCAATGATCACGTGCTTGGCTTTGAGCTCACTGGTCTTGCCATCGTGATCTTTAACTTTGACCACGTTGTCGGCATGCAGGGTGCCGTAACCGAAAATAGGCGTGACTTTATTCGCTTTGAACAAAGAGGTAATGCCGCCGGTGAACTGCTTAACGATCTTGTCCTTGCGGCCAATCATCGTCGGCACATCCATCTTCGGTTTTTCCGCAGTGATGCCGTGGTCGGCAAAGCTGTGGGTCAGGTTATGAAACTGACGCGACGAATCCAGCAGTGCTTTGGATGGAATGCAGCCTACATTTAAACAGGTACCGCCAAGGGCGGGTTTGCCGTCTTTACCGATAAAGCTATCGATACAGGCGGTTTTTAAACCGAGCTGCGCCGCGCGAATGGCGGCGACATAACCACCGGGGCCGGCGCCGATAACGACTACATCATATTGTTCGCTCATTTACAGCTCCTTACAGACCCAGCAACATGCGGTGCGGGTTTTCCAACTGATCTTTAATGTCGACTAAGAACAGCACGGCATCTTTACCGTCGATGATGCGGTGGTCGTAACTCAAAGCGATGTACATCATCGGTGCGACAACGACTTGACCGTTGTGCGCAATCGGACGTTCTTTGATTGCATGCATACCGAGAATTGCAGACTGCGGCGGGTTCACAATCGGGGTCGACATCAGCGAACCGAAGGTGCCGCCGTTGGTGATGGTGAAGGTGCCGCCTTGCAGGTCTTCAAGTTTCAAACCGCCGGTGCGTGCTGCATTGGCGTAGTCGGCAATTTGCGCTTCGATATCAGCAAAGCCCATACGCTCAACATTGCGCAGAACCGGCGTGACCAGACCTTTCTCGGTCGACACCGCAATCGAGATGTCGGCGTAACCGTGATAGATCACGTCATCGCCATCAACCGAAGCATTCACTACGGGATATTTTTGCAGGGCATTGGCCGCGGCTTTGGCAAAGAAACTCATAAAGCCCAGTTTGATGCCGTGTGTTTTCTGGAACGATTCGCCCATCGCTTTGCGCATCGCCATTACTTCGCTCAGGTTCACTTCGTTGAACGAGGTGAGCATGGCGATGGAGTTTTTCGATTCCATCATGCGCTCAGCAATGCGCTTGCGGATGCGGGTCATCGGTACGCGTTCTTCCGGACGCGCGCCGCCGGCATTAAAGTTGACCAGATCTTCTTTGGTCACCATGCCGCGACGACCGGTTCCGGCTACGTCGCCTGGGTTGATGTCGTTTTGCTTGGCGTAGAACGCAGCACCCGGAGGCACGGCGGCGTCGGACTTGGCGGCTTTCGGTGCGTCCGCTTTAGCCGGCGCGGCGGCTTTTTCAGCTTTCGGTGCTTCGGCCTTGGCTTCGGCTTTCGGCGCGTCAGCGACTTTGCCTTCTTTGATCGTGGCCAACAGCTGACCGCTGGTGACGGTGTCGCCGGCCTGGTACTTGATCGATTCGATCACGCCGTCAACGGTGGATGGCACTTCCAGAACGACTTTGTCGGTCTCGAGGTCAACCAGGTTCTCATCACGACGTACGCTGTCGCCGACTTTTTTATGCCAGCTGGCAATGGTGGCGTCGGCTACGGATTCGGGTAGAACCGGGACTTTGATTTCTGTGCTCATGGGTGGGTCCTGGGTGGTTATTCGGATGTTTTGGTAATGGGCTTATTGACCAATGCATCGGCCATAAACTGTGCGTGTTCTTTATTATGCTGGTTCAGATGGCCGCATGCAGGAGCCGCCGATCGCGCGCGGCCGGCATAGCTCAGGCTCTGGCCCTTGGCTAAGCATGCATCGATATGATGACGGATCTGATACCAGGCGCCCTGATTCATTGGTTCTTCCTGACACCAGATGACTTCTTTGGCGCTCGCAAAACGTTTGAGCTCGGCGGCCAACTCGGTACGCGGGAACGGGTAAACCTGTTCGATACGCACGATGGCCACGTCTTTGATCTTACGTTTTTCAGCTTCTTCGACCAGATCCCAATACACCTTGCCACCGCATACCACGACGCGCTTGGCTTTCTTGGCGTCGTTGACCTGGCTGTCGCCGATCAGGGTCTGGAACTCGCCTTTGGCAAGATCGTCGAAACTCGAAACCGAGAGCTTGTGACGCAGCATTGATTTGGGCGTCATCACGATCAACGGCTTGCGCGTACGCATCAGCATCTGACGGCGCAGCATATGGAACATCTGGGCCGGCGTGGTCGGTGTGCAAACCGAAATATTGTTCAATGCGCACAGTTGCAGGAAGCGCTCTAATCGCGCCGAGCTATGCTCCGGACCCTGGCCTTCGTAGCCGTGCGGCAGGAACAGAACCAAGCCACACAAGCGACCCCATTTGGATTCGCCGGAAGTAATGAATTGGTCGATCACCACTTGCGCACCATTAGCGAAGTCGCCGAACTGGCCTTCCCAGATGTTTAAAGTGGTCGGCTCTGCGGTGCTGTAACCAAACTCAAAGGCCATAACCGCTTCTTCGCTGAGCAGCGAATCGATGATGACCGAGTGTTCCGGGTTCTCGACGAATTGCTGCAAAGGCATGGTGGCCTGACCGGTGACCTGATCGTGTAACACCGCATGCCGATGGAAGAAGGTGCCGCGGCCGGCATCCTGGCCGACCAAGCGCAATTTGTAGTTGGCTTTGAGCAAGCTGGCGTAGGCCAGGGTTTCGGCAAAACCCCAGTCCATATCGAGTTTGCCGGCGCTCATTTTGACCCGGTCTTCATACACCTTAGCCACGCGCGGGTGCAGCTTGAGGCCGTCGGGCAGAGTATTTAGCTCGGTAGCCAGAGCCATCAGCTCTTTCTTGGGCATGCCGGTTTTAATCGTGTCGGTCAGCGTGCCGCCGAGGAACGGCGACCAATCAACCGCAATCGTGTCTTTAATCGGGTCTGCCAACTCGGTCGTTGGTTTGCCCTTGTCGAGCTTTTCACGGTAGTCGTCGATAAGCGCCTTGGCTTGCTCGGCAGTGATCACCGATTCGCCGATCAATTTTTCCGCCAAAAGCTCGCGACTGGATTTGCGTGCACGAATATTCTGGTACATCAGGGGCTGGGTAGCCGCCGGCTCATCGGCCTCGTTATGGCCGTGGCGGCGATAGCAGACTAGATCGATAACGATGTCTTTCTTAAATTCCTGACGGAAGTCGTAGGCCAGTTGCGCGACAAACGCGACCGCTTCCGGGTCATCGCCGTTTACGTGCAGTACCGGTGCGCCAATAATCTTGGCCGGGTCGGTGCAGTACAGAGTCGAACGGGCATCATCCGGGCGGCTGGTGGTAAAGCCGACCTGGTTATTAATCACGATATGCACCGTGCCGCCAACGCGGAAGCCGCGTGCCTGCGACATCTGGAACAATTCCATGACCACGCCCTGGCCGGCAAATGCGGCATCACCGTGGATCACAATCGGCAGGGCCAGGTTGCGCTCACTGTCGCGGCGGCGCATCTGTCGTGCGCGCACACTGCCGGCAACCACCGGCGCGACGATTTCTAAATGCGAGGGATTAAATGCCAGCGCCAGATGCACCGGGCCGCCGGAGGTCTTCAGGTCGGCGCTAAAGCCCATATGGTATTTGACGTCGCCCGAATGCGCGGGGTCATCGATATGATCGAATTTGCCTTCGAATTCAGCGAAAAGCTTTTTGCCGGGCTTGCCTAAGGTGTTGACCAGCATGTTCAATCGACCGCGATGGGCCATGCCGACCACAATGTCTTGCACGCCATTGGCGCCGGCACGCTCAATCAAAACATCCATCAGCGGAATCAGCGACTCGCCGCCCTCCAGCGAAAATCGCTTTTGTCCGACGTACTTGGTATGCAGATAGCGTTCAAGACCTTCAGCGGCGGTCATACGCTCAAGGATGCGGGTCTTGGCCGCTTTGTCGAAACCGAAATTGCCGGCTGCTTGTTCCAGACGACGCTGCAACCAATGGCGTTGCGGCGCATCCGGGATATGCATAAAGTCAGCGCCGATGGTGCCGCGATAAGTTGCTTTGAGTTTGGCGAACAGGTCGCGCAGCTTGAAGCTTTCGGTGCCAAAATAGGTTTCGGCGCGTACTTCTGAATCTAAGTCGGCGTCACTGAGGTTGTGGAATTTGAGTTCCAGGTCCGGCGCGTCCAATTTGGCGGCCATACCCAGCGGATCCAAATTAGCCTGCAGGTGGCCACGCGAGCGATAGGCGGTAACCAATTTGCCTGCGCCGGTTTGCTTGCGGCCGGTTTCGGTGTCCTCACCGCCGCCTACGCCCTTGGCCGCCAGATAACCCGCGCGTTGGACCCGGGCTTGCACTTGCGAGTGCGGCACATCGGATTGGCCACCGAGCTGGCTGAAATAGGCCTTCCACTTATCGCCGACACTGTCGGGATCCTGTAGATATTGCTCGTAGAGTTCTTCAACAAAGGCGGCGTTGCCCCCTGACAGTTGGGAGCTTTGACTCATTCGCTTGATTAGTTTATCCACAGGGGGTGTTCATCATCTAGGAAAGGGGTTGCGGCGCAAATACGGCATCATCCAGAGCGCTCGATAGTCTCTATCGGCGCTTTCCTTGCAAATTATAGCCTTAGCGCCTACTTCAATAGAACCGCTAAGGGCCTTTAGGCGAATATTATTTTGGCTAAATTCACCTAGATGCCCAGTGCGCGCAGCTCCGTGACCATCTGTGCACGCTCCCAGCGCGAGGCGAAATCGGACTGTAACTGTCTCGCGCGGGCCGGCCCATGCACGCAGGCGGTGCCCTCGAAGCGGCTGGCCAGCGGCCGGAAGCTATAGCCATCGGTGTCGGTGACCAGATAACTTTCGGTGGTTTGCAGGTCTTCAGAGTCAATCGGCGTGCGGTACACAAATACCGAGCTCAGGCGCTGGCTCAAGGCCAATAAGGGATTGTGCTCGCGTGAGGGTACTGCCGGCTCTTGCACGATGATGTAGACCATTTTGTCGTGCGATTGGGTCGCGAAATGACGAAATGCGTCTTGCACCTCAGTTGAGCCGTAGATGGCTTTTTCTAAGGTGCGCGTGTGTACCCAGATATGCCGACGGGCATTTCTGATTATTTGCGCGGTCACGCTAATAACGTCGTGCGCGTTATGCGTCTCAATTAAATCAGTGGACGATGCGCGCGGCGCAGCGCCCGGTGGTCGCTCGGGCATCGCCGGATTCAGCGGGCGGCTCATCGGCACATGGCGAATGCCGGCTTCCATAAATGCCTCGCCACAGACACTGAAGCCAAATTTTTCGTAGAAACCTGCAGCCACATATTGCGAGTTGAGTTTGACTTCGCTCCAGCCCAGCGCTTCGGCGCGACCAATCAGGGCCTGCAACAACGCTGCGCCAACGCCGGCTCCGCGCCAGTCTTTAAGCACCGCCATCCGGCCGATTTTATGGTGCGGCGTTAGCCGTCCTGTTCCGATGGCCTTGCCGTGTTCGTCGCGGGCAATGACGTGTTCGCATTGCGGATCGAGCGCGTCCCATTCTTCCTCAATAGGTACGCGTTGCTCTTCGACAAATACCGGCACGCGCACCGAGCGCAGGTCATCAAACTCTTTAGAGTAATCAGCCACGCTTACAAAAAATGCTTTTGATTGACTGCTCATTTTTGGCTCCTGCGGGATTTGTAGACTTGATAAAAACCCTGGGCATACAAATTGGCAATTGCATCGCGCGCATCCTGCGCCATGCCCGACCAACGCATCTGGTCGATTTCTTTAAAGTCGCAAATTTTCTGCGCGCTGCTCGCACTAAGCCCAATCATTTCGCCGTGCGTAAACAGCAGGGCAGAGCGACCGTTTTTGCACCAGGCAAAACGGGCAAAGGGATGACGAATCAGTTTGGCGCCGCCGTCGAGCTGATTCAGGGCCTGGAGAAATTTAATCTGTTTGGGTGGTGCGCTGATGTCACCGGCGCTGCGGTAACGGGTAATGAAGTTACCGAACCACTCGTTGATCTGCCGATCACTTTGAGTGGCCATGGTTCGAATGAGTTCTCGCACTTGGGTTAGCGCAGCAGCATCAATTTCTGAGGGGCTTTTTTGCACACTCAAAATCGAATCGCGATAACGATCGGACTCATCCATCTTGGCGGTCAGGCCCATCGAAAAATCGTCGAGCAATTCAGCTTTAGATGGGGCGCGCATACCGATCGAAAATGTCATGCAGCGATTAACCGCTTCGCCGTGATGGCCTACACCGGGCGGTAGATACAGCATGTCGCCGGGGTTTAGCACCCAGTCGTAGTCCGGTGTAAATTTTTTCAGGATCTTCAGTTCGGCGTCTTCGCGGTAACTGTCGTCCGCCTTCGGATCAGAGTTGA
>CBDUOG010000032.1:0-22307 GCA_965368785.1 uncultured Gammaproteobacteria bacterium
AGTAATGGGGTGCTGGCATGCATACAATCACAAAGGCACTGGACGCCATCGCAACAATCCATGCCGGCCGGGCTTGTTCCTGTATCGTCAGATTTTAGTCGCGATTGCGAGGCGCAATGATCCGTCGAACTGTCGATGGAGGCGATTTGCTCTTGAGCAGCCGTTTCATCCGCGTTGTGATTCAGCATAGCCGCGCCTGCGCTCGCACTGACGCCGGAAAGGACGACAGCAATCGCCAATAGATAATGCAGCAATGGCCGAATCAGCGCGTTCATGTGGGTTTATAGTAGAGAGACTCGGGGCCGGTCGTCAATCCGGGCTCGACCCGGATCGAAAGGGGTGATGCTTTGCCCGTGGTTAATCGCGATCTGCCTACGCGATCTGCCTAAGTCATGCGCTATTTATTAAATGACATAATATACATTATGCGAAGTATGACAATAGATGGGAAAGCCCAAAGGCAATAAATAAAGGGTCCTTCGGCACATGACCTCTTCCACGGCATTGAATAAAACAACCAAACTTTCGACTTTAATACCGAAATGACGAAGGCGGCTTTTTGGGCCGCCCTCGAGCCTCAATACGGCCAAATTAACAGTATCGCTACGACTATTAATTCAACCTAGAAAGAAATCTAGAGTTTTAGTCGTATTGATACTTTCAGGTGATGCTCGCGCATACGATTCCTTAAAGTAGCCCTGATTGGGCATTTTGAACATGGGGCCACAAAGAATGATTTCAATGCTCCCTAACGATGTTTGATATTGGGATTGAGTCGGTTGCAAGCAGCAAGACGCCTATCTGACCAGCCAAATAATAGCTTGCAAACTATTGACTCTAGCCTTTTCTCTAGAGTTAACCTAAGTCTCCCGGAGCAATTCGCTCACTAACTGGACAGGCTATGCGTATTGGAAAACTAGCAAAAGTTGCCGGAGTCGGCATCGATTCGGTGCGTTATTACGAACGTGAGGGCCTGCTGCCCAATGTTGCGCGGACCGGATCGGGCAACTATCGTGAATACACCACTACTGATGTGAAGCGTATTCAGTTCGTACTTCGGGCCAAATCCCTTGGATTCAGTCTGAAAGAAATCCTTGAGCTGCTCAATTTGGCCAGCAGCGAAAACAGCGAAATGGCGGAGGTGCGCAAGGCGGCCTCGCTCAAACTCGCTGATGTCCAATCCAAAATCGCGTCACTGCACAAGATCCAGCATGCATTGGAAACCCTGATCAAAGCCTGCCCCGGCCACGGCACACTCGATCAGTGCCCTATTCTCAATGCGCTTAATGAAGGGGTGAACTATGAGCACGAATGAACATAGCCATGCCTGCTGCTCGGTGGCCAAGGATACGCCGCAACACAAAGCGCATATTGACCCAGTATGCGGCATGCAGGCCGGATCTGAGATCAGTACTGATCTAAACTCTGAAACCTATTATTTCTGCTCAACGCGCTGCCGCGATAAGTTTGTGGCGAGCCCCGATGCCTATTTGCAAAAGACTCAGGCCCAGGCACCCATCGAGTCAGGTGCGGAATACACCTGTCCGATGCATCCGGAGATCGTTCAAGTGGGGCCGGGAACTTGCCCAATCTGCGGTATGGCTCTGGAGCCGATGATGCCAGGGCTTAATGACGATGAAGACAATCCGGAATTACGCGATTTTTCGCGCCGGTTTTGGTGGACCCTGCCGCTGAGTCTGGGAGTCTTTGTATTAGCGATGTTCGCCAGTCAGATGTCCCTGTTTAGCGCAAGCACACGGATTTGGCTGGAATTTGCCCTGAGCGCTCCGGTGGTTCTTTGGGCCGGCCAACCGTTTTTTGTACGTGGTCTGGCGTCAATCCGGACCGGCAACTTGAATATGTGGACGCTGATTGGAATTGGCGTTGCTGCCGCATTTAGTTACAGCGTCGTTGCGAGCGTGGTACCGGAATTGTTTCCGGATTCGTTCCAGCAGCACGGCCGGGTTGGCGTGTATTTTGAAGCAGCGGCAATCATTGTTTCATTAACGCTGCTCGGGCAATTGCTGGAGCTTAAAGCGCGCTCGCAAACCTCGGCGGCAATCAAGGCATTGCTGAATCTGGCGCCCAAAACTGCACGAAGGATTAACCCGGATGGCTCGGAGGAAGAAATTCCCCTTAACCACGTACATGTCGGTGATCATCTGCGTGTGCGGCCCGGAGAATCGGTGCCCACCGACGGGCAGGTGATCCAGGGACGCTCCAGCGTGGATGAGTCGATGATCACCGGCGAATCGATGCCGGTGAGCAAGTCTGTGGGCGATAGCCTGATCGGCGCAACGCTAAATTCAGGCGGCAGCCTGATTATGCGCGCCGGCAAAGTCGGTGCCGACACCATGCTCAACCAAATTGTACAGCTGGTTGCCAGTGCACAACGCTCTCGTGCACCGATGCAACGCATGGCGGATAACGTTTCTTATTGGTTCGTTCTCGCCGTATTAGCAATCGCGTTGACTACCCTATTCGCCTGGGGATTCTTCGGGCCGGAGCCGGCCTGGGTATTTGGCATTTTGAACGCGGTGTCGGTGTTAATCATCGCCTGCCCTTGCGCACTGGGTTTGGCGACACCCATGTCGATTATGGTGGCAACCGGGCGCGCAGCAACGGCAGGCGTGTTATTTCGCGACGCCGAATCCATTGAAACCTTACGCAGGGTCGATACCCTGGTCGTCGATAAAACCGGCACTTTGACCGAAGGCAAGCCATCGTTCCGCAGCGTAACCGCGCTGAACAACGCCTCGGAGAACGAAATATTGCGCTTCGCAGCCTGCCTGGATCAAGGCAGTGAACACCCACTGGCTACGGCTATTGTTAGCGAAGCCAAGAATCGTGGCCTGAAGCTATCCGAGGCCGCTGATTTTGTGTCGGGAACGGGCACCGGGGTGCAAGGCACGGTTGAGAATCAGGCGGTTGCGATCGGCAATAGAGTGCTGATGCACAGTATCGGGATTGATGTGGCCGAACACTCGGGCGCGGTTGATCGAATGCGCGGCGAAGGTGCCAGTGTCATGTACGTGGCAATTGAGGGCGAACTGGCCGGCCTAATCGCCGTGGCCGATCCAATAAAGAAGACCACGCCGGCGGCGATTAAGGCACTCAAAGCCGCCGGAATTCGCATTGTGATGGCCAGCGGTGACGGCTTAGCGACAGCCAAAGCGGTTGCTGGCCAGCTGGGTATTGACGAGGTTTATGGCGAAGTTCGCCCAGAAGATAAGGTCGAGTTGATTAAAAAGCTGAAAAAACAAGGGCGTAAAGTAGCCATGGCCGGCGATGGAATTAATGATGCGCCTGCCCTGGCTCTGGCTGATGTTGGGATCGCCATGGGAACGGGAACGGATGTCGCGATGTCCAGTGCTCAAGTCACCTTAGTCAAAGGCGATTTGCTGGGCATTGTTCGGGCACGGAAGCTCTCTCAAGCAACGGTCAGAAACATGAAGCAGAATCTGGGTTTTGCGTTCGCCTACAACAGTCTGGGTGTGCCAATCGCCGCCGGTGCGCTCTATCCGCTGTTTGGATTGCTGCTCAGCCCGATGATCGCCGCGCTGGCGATGAGCCTGAGTTCGGTCTCGGTGGTGGCAAACGCGCTGAGATTAAGTCGCTCGGATATGGAGTAATAGGGCATCGCAGGGACTGCGCTTTAACGGGACATCAAGTAGTTCAGTTGCTAGTTCAGTTGCGAAAATAGCAGTCACTTTTGATTAAAACATGCATTATATTCAATATTTTATTTGATATATCTATAAATAACATTAAGTAATTAATTGGCGCTCACCTACGCGTTCATGACGTGTCATCACCGGATTTATACAAGAGTCGGCGTTAACTTAGCGTGGTAAATCTCACCGGGAATTATTTATGAGCGCCGTGCGCAAAGTTCGAACCATCTTGCGAAACCCTAACGGCCATTGGGTCGGCGATGGGTTTCCGGTGCGCACCTTGTTTGCTTACCCGAATATGGGCACGCAGTTAAGTCCGTTTTTGATGCTCGATTACGGTGGTCCGACCCAATTTGAAGCCACCGATACCCGGCGAGGTGTCGGCGCGCATCCGCACCGCGGTTTTGAGACGGTCACCATTGTCTACGATGGAGAAATCGAGCACCGCGATTCTGCCGGTGGTGGCGGCAAGATTGGCCCGGGCGATGTTCAATGGATGACTGCGGCATCAGGCCTGGTCCACGAAGAATTTCATGGCCGCGACTATGCCAAGCGCGGTGGCCCGTTTGAAATGGTCCAGCTATGGGTCAATTTGCCAGCGAAAGATAAACTGAGTCAGCCCAGTTATCAGGGCATCGTGTCGAATCAGATTCCGGAGGTAAAGCTGGCCGATGGTGCCGGCACGGCGCGCTTGATTGCCGGGTCGCTTAACGGCCAGCGCGGGCCAGCGCGAACCTTTACACCGATCAATATGTGGGATTTACGGTTAAACACCCAGCAATCGATCGAACTGCCGGTTGATGAGGGTCACACTGCCCTGCTCGTCTTATTGAAAGGCTCAGTCACCTTGGCAGGAGGCGTAGAACTTAAGCCTGCGGAAGCTGCCTTGTTTGAGCGTGATGGCGCGCAAATTCAAATCGAGTCTGCGCAAAATGTGCGCGCGCTGTTGCTCAGCGGCGAACCAATTAACGAGCCGATCGTTGGTCAAGGACCCTTTGTGATGAACACGCCCGCTGAGATACGTCAGGCAATCTCCGATTATCAAAGTGGAAAAATGGGACATCTGAATTAGATGAAAATTTTCTAGCTCTACGTTTCATGGACTTATGCGTCAATCTTCGCATGAGTTCTAGCTAGCATTGCGCCGACGTGTTCCTCGGCACACACGAAATTGCCGCGTCGTAAGCGGTCGTCCATCCTGCCCGAATTGATTAAACATTTCGGGCGAAAAATAATTGCCAAAATATCCGTGAAATACTTTAGGATTCGCCCTGTGCCTTAGCGGTGCAAAGACGCTGGCGGCGCCGTTGAATTCGGGGGAACTCAACGCATCTCATTCAGGAGGACAATTGTCATGACTCGACGCCTTAGCGCCGCGATTTTCGCGTGCGTGCTCACTGCTGGCACCTGCGTTTCACTATCTCAGGCTTCGCAAACCGAAGCATTACTACAACACCCAGACCACTTTGAGTTTGCGGCCACGATCGATGCGCCGTTTAAAATGTCGGGTAACCAATTGCCAATCCGTATGCACTTTAACTATCCGGGTGCTTACGACCAGATTGCGGCACTTTGGCAGGTGGAGTTACGTGCGCCCGATGGTAGTCTGGTCAAGCGCTGGCGCGGCCAGTCTGACTTGTCCCAGCAATTGGCAAGAGAAACACTGAGCTTTGCAATCTCCGAAAAACTTCAACGCAGACTCGCGCCGGGCTATTACAGTCTGCAATTAAAAGCAGTTCCAAGCACCTCGGCAATTAAGGACGATACTGAGCTGGCAAAGCGCTTCAAAATTGCCAGCAACACGTTTGCCGATGAAGTCGCCGAGCAGACTGTCACGGTGCAAATCGGCTATGTAAAACCGGCCACCATGGCCCCGTTTAAGGCTCTACCGGTCAATGGCGAACGCCAGTCAAAGACCAAGGCTCCAAGCGAGTCGCTGCAGTCAGTCGCGGCCAACGGCCTTCCGTACACCATTTATTACGGCAACATGCACAGTCAGACCAACCACAGCGATGGTGGCGGAGCGATCGGTAGTTGCACCAGCTCGCAAGCACCGCAGGCTGGCGCATTTGGCCCAACCGATGCATTTAATATGATGCGCACTCAGGCCGGCGGTGATTTCCTGCTCGCCTCTGAACACAATCATATGTACGACGGCTCGACCGGCACCAGCTCCAGCGCAACGCCGGCTCAGGCAAATAACCTGTTTAGTTCCGGACTCAACGAAGCAGCTGCATACAACTCAGCCAACCCGCAATTTCTTGCGGTGTACGGTCTTGAATGGGGCGTGATCAGCAACGGTGGTCACTTGAATATTGTGAACCCGGATATTCTGCCGAACTGGGAATTGAACGGTCTTGGCGAATTGCTCGGTGGCGTAAATACGCCAAAAAGCGACTACGCCGCCTTGTACGCAACGATGAAGCAACGCGGATGGATTGGCCAGTTTAATCATCCGGCAACTTCCGGGCAGTTCATTATTAATTCTACGCCCTTGGCATTTGATGCCAACGGTAAAGACGTGATGGTGCTCACTGAGATATTAAATACGTCGGCATTCTCAACCAACACCACGGAAACAGAAACCAGCAAGAGCACGTTTTTTACCGCATTCAATACATTACTTGAACGCGGCTTTCACGTTGCCCCAGCAACCAATCAAGACAATCATTGCGCTAACTGGGGATTAAGCTCACGCAACCGCACAGGTGTTCTGTTGCCTGATACGGCGCCGTATCGCTTAGACACCTTTGTTGATGCGCTTAAAGCACGCCGGGTGTTTGCTACCGAGGACAAAACCGCGCAGCTGGTCTTAACTGCCAATGGCGCCGTAATGGGTTCGGAGATTAGTAATAACGGCGCTCTCACCCTTGTTGCAAATTACGCCAGCAGCAGTGGACAGACCGTACAACGCGTGCAGTTCCTCCAAGGCGTTCCCGGCCGCAATGGCACGGTGACCCAGCTGTATGAAGGAAGCAACACGCATACGTTTACGCCGGTAAACGGCTCACACTTTTACTATGCCTTAGTTACTGAAACCGATGGTGACCGGTTATGGTCCGCACCGATCTGGATCAATCAGGGTGCAGCGCCGGCGGACACTGAGGCACCGGTGATTTCCGCCTCGAGCGCAGGAAGCTCCGGCATGATCACGTTCAATGCCAACGCCAGCGACAATGTCGGCGTGACTAATGTCGATTTTCTTGTCGACGGCCTGTTGGTTGGGAGTGATTCCACCGCGCCCTACTCCATCGGCTTTGATTCAACTACGGTCAGCAATGGCTCGCATAACTTGTCGGCCAAAGCCTACGATGCGGCCGGAAACATCGGCACATCGAGTACGGTTCCTTTTAGCATAAACAACCCGCTACCGGATACCACACCACCGACGGTCAGCGCGTCGGTTACCGGCTCATCGGGGCTGATCACGCTTTCGGCCACTGCCAGCGACAATGTAGGCGTGACCTCGGTTGAGTTCCTGATCGACAACGTCAGCGTGGGAACCGACACCAGCGATCCGTACTCTATGAGCTATGACTCCACCAGCTTGAGCAATGGCTCGCATAATCTGGTTGTAAAGGCATTTGATGCCGCCGGCAACACCGGCACTTCGGCAACTGTGCCGTTTACCGTGAGCAATGCGTCAACCAGCATGAACGAGCAGGAAAGTAACGGAACGATTGCGACGGCAAATGTCGTACCAAGTAACGTTACGCGCATTAACGGCAGTATGGGCTCCACCAGTGATAAGGATTACTTCGCCATCGCCATGGGGGCCGGTGCCCAGCTCAACCTGACGCTGACGGGTCCAACAAGCTCGTCTTATAACTACAATCTGTATCTGTATAACGCAGGCGGCACCTTGCTCAAACAATCCACCGCCAGCAGGTCTAATGAAAGCATGAGCTACACCAACACGGGTGGGGCTGCTACGTTCTATGCGCAGGTACGCACATCGAAAGGAAAGGGTCAGCCGTATACATTGGACCTCGCCTTGGTGAATGCGACTGAAAACATCAGCAACGGTGGTTTCGAAAGCGGCAGCGCGCCGTGGGTGGCTAGCACCGGAACGGTCTTCAGTAGTGGCGGTAGCATTCCGGCGCGCACCGGCGGCTCAAAAGCCTGGCTCAATGGATTGGGCAGCGCCAATACGCAGACACTGCAACAGACAATCAGCCTGCCCGGCAGCGCCAGCTCGATCAGCTTGAATTTCTGGCTACGCGTAAACAGCGCGGAAACGACGACAACGCAGGCCTATGACACATTGAAGGTTCAGGTGCGCAATAGCTCCGGCGCACTATTGGCCACGCTGGCGACCTACTCAAATCTGGATAAAGGTAGCAGCTACGTGCAGCGGACCTTTGATTTAACCGCTTACAAAGGCCAGCAAATCCAAGTGTATTTCGAGGGTATGGAAGGCAGCATCGTGCAAACAGGCTTTCTGATCGACGACGTCAGTGTAACTTCATTGTAAGGCTCATGAATTCGTATCGAATTTAGGTCCTTTCATGAGAAGCAAAAAAGCCGCAGAGATTGCGGCTTTTTTGTTATCGAACAGTGGTACCAGCGACTATTCTGCAGGCTGCGCATCGGACTCAGCTAATTCATCGAGCGGAAATTCAACGCGGAAAAAGCGATTCTCACGTTTAAGTTCGTAGGCGAACAGTTGGCCGGGTATCATTTCTACCGCCCATACATTGGTCATCGACACGTTCAGGCTTTGTGCCTCAAACAGCTGCTTGGAAAATTCATCCACCGGGAATTCCTGTCGAGTCGCACTGCCCTCGCCTGCCGTGTCGCCGCCGTATTGACTCAGAATATCCTCGCTACCGTCTTCATGACGATGATCGTGCTTCAAACGCAATCCCTGCCCGGTTCGGCTAATCACCCAGGTGCGTGAATGATCTTCGCCAACGCTAAACGGAATTCTGATTTCTGAATCGTTGCAGTCGCGCACGTGCATTTGCATCGGACCGGAAAAGCGCTCTGTGTCGGCCGGATCGGTGCTGACCATTTTGCCGTTAAAGCGTTTTCCGCACTGCGCTGTGAGCGCAGCAAAAAATTGATCCTGATTACTGGCCGGAGCTTCAATCTCATGTGGCTCTGATGAAGTGGCCGGTTCCGCGAGATCAGGAGCATCAGCGTCACCAGACGTCGAATCAGATGGTTGGCTGCATGCAAACAGCGAAGCACTCAGGGTGATTGCGAACAGTGTTACGTGTAGGGAATTAACTCTTAGCATGGATGCCTCTGCTGTGTACGGATTAAGGATAGTACAACGCTTTCTAGGAAAAGGTTTAGTATCTAATAACTGACGAATTTCATATCGAGACAACTATGAAGACAGATAGATTTAGTTGGGCATACCGCCCTCGTTCGTTTCTTTTCTCGGGCGCTGCCGTGCTTTTTACGGGGCTTGCATTCGCTACTAATTCGATTGGCCCGCCGCTGACGCCCGGTGGCTTTCCTGTCTATGTGCAAGATGTTTCTCCTCAGGCCAATGAGGCGGCAGCAGCGGTGGATGCATTTGCTGCGGCAATGAAAGCAATGGATTTAGAACTTATGGCTCAAGCTCTCAGTCCTGAAGTGGTTATTCTAGAAGGCGGCAAGTCGGAGCGCAGTCGCGACGAGTATCTGGGCCATCATGCGGTTGCCGACGCGATGTTCATGCAAAGTGCGCAGGTAATTAATCGCTACCGCAAGGCCCGGGCGTCGGATAACTTTGCCTGGGTTGCCACTGAAAGCATTATTGAAATTTCTAAAGATGGCGAACAAAAAAAGTTACATAGCACTGAAACCATGTTGCTTGAGAAATCCGATTCCGGCTGGAAGATTGTCCATATTCATTGGTCATCCCGGCCAATGGTTGCAAGCTAAGCAGAACTGCCAATAAAAAAAGCCCCGAAAAATCGGGGCTTTTAAATTCACTCTAATTAGCATCACTCAAGATGATCGGTGTGCTCATGTCCCGGTGCCAATGTGACATGGTGTACCCAGATGCCACCTTGACCATCCGGTGCCACCCACATTTCATCAAATACACCTTTTTTCACGCGCATGCCCATCGGGTTCTGGCCGACCATTGGTTTGCCCTTGCCTGGCTTGCCGTTGCCGCCACCATCGCCAATCGTGGTGCTGTAGCTGTTGTAGCTATCCAGGTGACCATACTGTGCAGCGAGCTGCTGATAGTCATGCTGATTAGGCGCCGTGCTGTTCGGTGATTGCGAGTAATCCATACAGGTGCTCTGCGAGCTGCCATCTTCGCTGGTGTGTCCTAAACCGATGGTATGGCCTAGCTCCTGGCACATGACATGGCGACGCTCATCTTGACTGGCGAAGTAAGACGAATAGGAGTCGTTCATTTTCGATGTGCCCTGAACGATATGACCGTTGGAATCGATATTAATCGAGGCCAATCCCAACCAGCCGTTGTTTCCGTACGCATCGTTGCATGAGCGCACTTTGCCTTGCACCGCGCGGCATTGCCTACGGGTTCGTGCCGAATCATCAAATTCGGTAACTTCCATATCAATCACCGCAGACTGCGACCATTGATTTAGCGCAAGCGCCAACTCATCGTCCCAATCAGATGTATTGCTATCAATCACTTGTAGGTTGAACGACGAAGTGTCGCGTGCCCAGTGATAATTGTTCCATGTGTGTGATGCGCTAACCGCAAAAGATAAGGTCAGCGCCGTTGCTCCGATGAGCAATAAAGATCGGTTCAGCTTCATGCAATCTCCCCCTAAGAATGTTCATGACGATAGTATGCCGGACGGTACATGTCCGTGAGCAGCGTAAATTCAGAAACCCAAGTACGCTGTAAGCAACTTAGACCGATTAAAGACAGATCGCAACATACGACAAGGTATGGACACTGTCATTCCGTTGTTTGTGCGCTGCTTAGTCAGGTAGCACAGATGTCGGCATCTGCTCTGGGGCGGTTAGTGCGCGAAACTTAAAAGTCAGACCAGCCTCCTAATTACGTGTTGCAGCCCGTGGCGAAGATCAGAAAAGGAGCATATAGGCGCTCAAATGCTCACCATGCGCAAAATGACGGCTTTCGTGAAGCCCACCTGACCAAAGCGGCGCTGCTTCGATAAGTTGCTGAAATAAGGGCGATTTACACGTACAATGCGCTCTCTCCTGTCGGCCCGTGGCCGATGCCAATGAGGCCGCCATGAGCGCCGATACCAATACCCCTACGACCGGGTTCGCCGATTTCGGCTTACCAGACTATCTTCTTCGCGTGCTGACTGAGGTTGGCTACGAGAATCCCTCTCCAATTCAATCGGCGACGATTCCGACCTTGATGCAAGGTCGTGACCTGATCGGTCAGGCGCAAACCGGCACCGGTAAAACCGCTGCATTTGCGCTACCGATTTTGTCCCAGCTCGAGCCCGGCAAGAAAAAGCCGCAGGCTTTGGTGCTCGCGCCGACGCGCGAACTGGCAATCCAGGTCGCCGAGGCGTTTCAACGCTATGCGACCCATATCCCGGGCTTTAATGTCCTGCCGATCTACGGTGGTTCGGGCTACGGCCCGCAATTAGCGCAACTAAAGCGTGGCGTCCAAGTTGTTGTTGGCACACCGGGCCGGGTCATCGACCATTTAGAGCGCGGCACACTGGATTTGTCTGAGCTGCGTTGCCTGGTGCTCGACGAGGCCGACGAAATGCTGCGCATGGGCTTTATTGATGACGTTGAAACCGTCCTTAAAAAGACCCCGGCAAATCGACAGGTTGCGCTGTTCTCAGCGACCATGCCAACCCAGATCCGCCGCATTGCCCAGACCTACCTCAAAGATCCGGCCGAAGTTGCGATTAAAAGCAAAACCACGACCGCTACGAATATTCGTCAGCGCTATTGGTTTGTCAGCGGGTTGCATAAATTAGATGCGCTCACCCGCATTCTCGAAGCGGAGCCGTTTGAGGCAATGATCATCTTCTCGCGTACCAAGCTGGGCGCGCAGGAGTTAGCCGAAAAATTAGCAGCGCGCGGCTTCTCTGCGGCTGCGATTCATGGCGACGTACAACAGGCTCAACGTGAGCGCTGCATTCAGCAACTCAAAGACGGCAAGATTGATATTCTGGTCGCTACCGATGTCGCTGCACGCGGTCTGGATGTTGAACGTATCAGCCACGTGCTGAACTACGACATTCCTTACGACACCGAAAGCTACGTGCATCGAATTGGTCGTACCGGCCGTGCCGGTCGCAGTGGTGAAGCCATTCTGTTTGTGACGCCGCGCGAGAAAGGCATGCTGCGCTCAATTGAGCGCGCCACCCGCCAGGGCATCGAAGAAATGAAACTGCCCAGCGTCTCGGATATCAATGATCGCCGGGTCGAGCGTTTTATGGACAAGCTGTCGATGGCCGTAGGACAAAAAGACACTAGCCGTTTTCGTGACTTGGTTTCGCGTTTTGAGCAGGAAAAGAATGTGCCGGCACTGGAAATTGCCGCAGCACTGGCCTCGATGCTGCAAGGCGATGCGCCGTTTTTCTTAGAAGAGCGCGCCGCCGCTAAAGAGGCTCGTGAGTCTAAGCCGCGCAATGAAGGCCGTGCAGATTCTCGTGGCGAGCGTCCCGGCTCGTTTGAGCGCAAAGAACGTAAAGAGCGTCCGTCACGTGATGACGACCGTAGCTTCAGCGAACCGCGTGCACCCCGCCAGGCGCGTGCTGCCCGAGCAGCCGAAGAAGGCATGCAAACGTATCTGGTGCAGGTCGGTCATCGCGATGGCGTGAAGCCGGCCAATTTGGTTGGCGCCATTGCGAACGAAGCTGGTCTAGAGAGTAAGCACATCGGACGTATCGAAATCGAGCAGGAATATAGCTTGGTTGACCTGCCCGAAGGCATGCCATCGGAAACCCTCAAGCACTTGAAGAGCGTTTGGGTTTCAGGTCAGAAATTGAACATGCAGGTATTTAAGGGCGAAGTGCCTGATGGCAGTGGTCGTAAAGAAAAAAGTACGCCGTTTGCTAAGGGCAAAAAAACCGGCGGCGGTAAGTTCGAAAGCAAGGGTCCGCGCAAGCCGAAACCGCGCAGAAACTTCGAAAGCTAAGCAATTAGCTTATAGCCGCGCATCAATCAGGTGACGCGGCCATACGGCTTTTACGTCGTATACAAAGCAATCGGCCTTGCGCACAGCCGCAAGGCCATCTGGCATTAATGCAATCAGCTCGTGATGCGCCACAGCCAGAACGACACCGTCAAAGCGATCCGAATCGGTCAGCTTTTCCAGCAAATTGATGCCGTATTGCGCACGGGCGTGTTCGGGTTGCACGCAGGGATCGTAAATTTCGACGATCATTCCGGCTTCTTCTAAAGCCCGCTTTAAGTCTGGCACGCGAGAGTTGCGAATATCCGGGCAGTTCTCTTTAAATGCCAGCCCCAAAATGAGCACTCGAGCTCGTTCAGTGAAGCCCGCCTTGGATCTGACTCCTGCGACGACGCAGGCGGCAACGTGCGCCGACACCGCATCATTGACGCGGCGAGATGTGCTGATGATATGAGGCTCGTACCCGACCGATTGCGCTTTTTGAATCAAATAGTACGGATCAACACTGATGCAGTGGCCGCCGACCAATCCGGGTTTAAACGGCAGAAAATTCCACTTGCTGGCAGCGGCATCGAAGACGTCTTTGGAATCAATTCCCAGTCGCGCGAAGATGAGTGCGAACTCGTTGGCCAGTGCAATGTTTACATCGCGTTGGGTGTTCTCGATGACTTTAGCGGCCTCCGCCACTCGGATGCTCGGTGCTTCATAAAGATCGGCTTTTATTATCGGCGCATAAATTGACCGAACCCGGGCCAGGGCGCGGGTCGAAGATGCAGAGATAATCTTATTGATCTGCTCAAGCTTACGGCTTTTATCACCGGGGTTAACGCGCTCCGGACTGTAGCCCACTTCAAAATCAACACCGAATTTTAAGCCCGAGTCAGCCTCGAGCACCGGCACACAAATTTCTTCGGTGGCACCTGGGAAAACCGTCGACTCATAAATAACCAGATTGCCCGGACGAAGGTGTTTGGCAATCGCCTTGCTCGCTGCGATTAACGGGCGAAAGTCCGGAGCTTTGTTTGTATCAATCGGGGTCGGCACGGTAACAATAAAAACCGAACGATCGGCCAGGTCCGATTGGGCATGGGTGAGCTTAGCGTGCTCTGCCAGGAGCTTAAGACCCGATTCGGGAAGTTCGTCAGTCGCATCAATTTGCTGCTGCAGATCGGCCACGCGCTGCGCGCTGGTATCAAAACCGAGCACATCAAAATGCTCAGCAAGTAACGCGGCCAATGGTGAGCCAACGTAACCCAGGCCGATTACTGCAATTTTCTCTGCCGGTAAGTTCATGAAGCGAAGCTGCCCTGCTCTTTTTTCCTGAGCGCTAAGAATAGCCGGTCATCGCCAATTGCATAAGCGTTTGGGTCGAAGGGCATCTATTTCCGGTCGCGCAAAGCTCTCACCCACTCTGGTGGTGCGAAGGTGTCTGCACGGGATTGCTGCCAGTACTGGGCAAACGCGCCAAAGTCGGGTGTTGAATGGAGTAGCGCACCGGGTTCTACAAATCCGTAGATCTGCGAAAGCGGCGCGGTCTGTGTTCGCGATACCCGGCGCAGAATGTGTTCAGGGCCGAGTTCCTGCGGATGATTCAGGCCTGCTGCCGAGACCAGCTCTTTCAGTGCCTTCAGCGTATTTTGATGGAAGTGAAAGACCCGCTGTGCTTTGTCCGGCACATCCAGGTGAATCCAGCGCGACTCGTCCTGGGTCGCCACGCCCGAAGGACACTTACCGGTATGGCAGCTTTGCGACTGAATGCAGCCCACAGCAAACATGAACCCTCGGGCTGAGTTGCACCAATCAGCACCTAAGGACATCGTTCGGGCCAGGTCAAAGCCGCTGACCAGTTTACCGGCCGCACCCAGTTTGATGCGACCGCGCAGACCCAGGCCGGTCAGCGTGTTATGAACCAACAGCAGCGCTTCGCGACGCGGCATGCCGACATGATCCGAAAACTCGACCGGTGCCGCGCCCGTGCCACCTTCGGAGCCATCGACCACGACAAAGTCCGGGACGATTCCGGTTTCTTTGATCGCTTTGGCGATCGCGAAGAACTCCCAGGGATGACCAATTGCCAGCTTGAAGCCGGTCGGCTTGCCACCGGAAAGCTCACGCAATCGCGCGATAAATTGCATCAAGCCTATCGGTGAGTCAAAGGCGCTGTGCCGGGCTGGCGATATGCAGTCCTTCCACGGTGGCACACCACGAGCCGCAGCGATCTCCGGGGTCACCTTAGGGCCCGGCAAGATTCCACCCTGCCCCGGCTTTGCGCCTTGCGACAACTTCAACTCAATCATTTTGACTTGCGGATCGCGGGCGTTCTGGGCAAAACGCTCCGGATCAAAAAAGCCATCCTCGTCGCGACAACCGAAATAGCCGGAACCGATTTCCCAAACCAGGTCACCGTCATTTTCGCGATGGAAACTGGAGATCGAGCCTTCACCGGTATCGTGATAGAAATTGCCCAGACGGGCACCGCGATTCATCGAGCGGATCGCCGCCGGGGATAGTGCACCGTAACTCATCGCTGAAATATTGAAGACGCTCGCTGCGTAAGCCGTATCGCCCTGGCCGATCTGGACCCGAAAATCATGGGTCTCCAACTGGGTCGGCATAATCGAATGGTTCATCCATTCGTACCCATCGGCGTATACGTCAAGCAAAGTGCCGAACGGGCGTTTATCGAGGGTGTTCTTGGCGCGCTGGTAGACCAGAGAGCGCTGCTGCCGCGAAAACGGCACCGGCTCCATATCGGCCTCTATGAAGTATTGGCGGATTTCCGGGCCAACGGACTCAAACAGGTATCGAAAACGCGCTAGAACCGGATACAGGCGGCTTACGGTGCGTTTCTGCTGGATTACATCCCATATGCCCAGAAACGCCAGGAAACCGGAAGCTAGCGCGAGCCAACCCCATCTTGGGTCGACAGTCGAATATAAGAAGGTGCTGACCAGAGCGGTGAGCAATACGCCGTAAAACAGATAATAACGACTGGATAACCAACCCATAGCAACCCCTGTGAAGAGCAACGCACGCTAGCCTGAACCATTAAGCTAGCGGCAACAGGCGCTATAGCTGAAGAAATTGGTGCGGGCGGAGGGACTCGAACCCTCACTTCGTTACCGAAAACGGATTTTCTTACTCACTACGACTTTCGTCGCCGTCGAAACGTTTGGAGTCTGGACTATCCCTTCACCTTAGTTTTTGCCTTAGGTGCTGCCCGTCTAGTCTCTACACCTTCTTCGTTGCCGAAGCTTGGCTCGGGATTAGCAACACTAAGTGCCAGCCTTCCCCGACTTTGAGCAGTTCTACATCAGCAGTTTCCCGCTGTGCACTCAAATTTTAAGTCCGTTGCGTCTACCGATTCCGCCACGCCCACATCAAATCTCAGGCGACATGATAATCCAAAGCGAACATTTCAGCAGCAAAAAAAACGGCCGCGAATTCGCGACCGTTAAATTTTGGAGGCCGAGGCCGGAATCGAACCGGCGTACGCGGCTTTGCAGGCCGCTACATGACCACTCTGCCACCCGGCCGGTGGGATCTATTCTACCCAATCAATTAATTAGATTGGAATCCACAAAAAAGAAAACCCCGGAATACCGAGGTTTTCTGAATCTGGAGCGGGAAACGAGACTCGAACTCGCGACCCCGACCTTGGCAAGGTCGTGCTCTACCAACTGAGCTATTCCCGCAGAGAGAGGCGAAATTTTACAACTAAAACAGAATCTGTCAAGGATTTTCGGACGCGGATCGTGATTTAAGGTCAGGCCACGCGGCGCGAATGTACAAGAAACCGGACCACAATGTCAGCGCAGCGGCGACTGCCAACAGGGTTTCACCAATCAAGAAGATCGGAATACCCAAAATATCAGCCTGATAAAGCAGCATCGCCAGCGCGGTCATCTGCACGATCGTTTTAATTTTACCGATGCCGGCGACCTTCACCTTGCCCTTTGCGCCGACCTCGGCCATCCACTCGCGTAATGCCGAAATGGTGATCTCGCGGCCGACGATAATCGCTGCAAGTAGAGCCAGAAAAATGGTCGGATGCGCCTGAACGACGATGAACAAAGTAATTGTGACCGCAAGCTTATCGGCAACCGGGTCCAAGAAAGCACCGAAGGCTGAGTACATCCCGTATCTACGGGCGATGTAGCCATCAAGCCAATCAGTCAATGCGCCAACCGTAAAAACTGTGGTGGCGGCCAAGTTGGTCCATGCATAAGGAAGGTAGAAGACGATGACCAGAATCGGTAAGGATAAAATCCGAAACAGGGTCAAAATTGTCGGAATAGTCAGTGTCAAACGCTTCTCTTAATTCAGGAATCCAGTCCGTGAAGGCTAGCATAAATTCGGGTCGCTAAGGCCTTGCTGACGCCCTCGACCCGGCTAATTTCCTCAACACCGGCAGCCCTAAGTGTTGCTAGTCCGCCAAAATATTTCAGTAACGCTGCGCGGCGTTTACTGCCCACGCCTTCTATCTCTTCCAAACTGCTGGTCTGACGTTTTTTCTGACGTCGGCCGCGGTGGCCGGTAATGGCAAATCGATGCGCCTCGTCGCGCACCTGCTGAATTAATTGCAGCGCTTGCGAATCGGCACCCGGTCGTAATTCCGAGCCATCAATAAAAATCAGTCGCTCATCGCCAGCTTTGCGCTCTTTGCCCTTGGCCACACCAAGCAACAACAGTTGATCCAGCAGGCTGAATTCGCGAAGTACCTGTTCTGCGCTTCGCAATTGTCCCAACCCACCATCGATCAGCAATAGATCAGGCAGCACGCCGGATTCTTTGGCTTTACTGAATCGTCGTTGCAAGGCCTGAGTCATCGCCGCGTAGTCGTCGCCACCGGTAATGTCTCTGATGTTGTAACGCCGGTACTGGCCATTGGCCGGGCCGTTCTCGTCGAATACAACACAGCTGGCGACAGTGGCCTCGCCCATGGTGTGCGAAATATCAAAGCACTCGATTCGTTTAATATCGGTGCTGCGATTAAGCAACTGCTTCAGAGCCGCATATTTTGTGGCCAGATTCTGATTCTCAGCGATGCGTGCAGCCAGTGCTGCGGTGGCATTTCGAATAGCGGTATCGAGCAGCTTTGCGCGCTCGCTTCGCACATTGGTAAATATGCGCACCTTACTCCCCCGCCGCTCCTGAAACGCAAGCTCAAAAAACTGCTGCGACTCCAGCGCAATCGAACTGATAATTTCCTGCGGCGGCTCATGGACTGCATAGTGTTGGGCCACAAATGCGTCCATCACCTCAGCCACAGTCGCGCCGGCTACTGAGGCCGGGAAAAATGTCTTAAGTCCAATGCTCATTCCATTGCGGTAAGAAATAAGCGCCACGCAAAAGTCACCGTCGGACGCGGCGCAGGCCAAAAAGTCCTGGTCCTGCCCGGGCCCATAAACTTTTTGTGTCGATTGAATATGGCGGATCATCGAAATCTGGTCACGCGCCTGTGCTGCAGCCTCAAATGCCATATCTGCCGATGCCGCCTCCATCGCCGAAGTCAGCTCGGTTACCACCTCGGCATGCCGGCCTTCCAAAAACATCGCTGCCCGCCGTACCGATTCCTGATAGGCATTATCCGAGATCAGCCCGACGCATGGGGCTGTGCAGCGATTGATCTGATATTGCAGACATGGTCTGCTGCGATTCCTGAATACGCTTTCTTCGCAGGTTCGTAATCGGAACACTTTCGCCATCACTTCCAGTGTTTCGCGCACCGCTGTACCACTTGTGTACGGGCCAAAATAGCGGGCTTTCTGAGAACGCGCGCCGCGATAGCTCATGACCCGCGGGTAATCTTGCTCAGTGATAATGATGTAAGGGTAACTCTTGTCATCACGTAGCAGCACGTTGTACTTGGGCTTTAAGGATTTAATGAGCTGGCCTTCCAGCAACAGCGCCTCGTTTGCCGTGCGCGTAATCGTAATTTCTACGCGGCTAATCTGGGAAACCATGGTGAGTGTGCGCAACGTTAAGTTAGAGCTCTGAAAATAGCTCGACACACGCGCCTTGAGCGATGCCGCCTTGCCGACGTACAACAGCTGATCATTTTTGTCGTACATCTGATAGACGCCGGGCGCTGTCGTTAACTGTTTGCAAAAAGCTTTTCCATCAAAGCTCGTCCCGGAAGCCGATTCTGGAGTCTGTGTAGATTCAGATTGTGTAGGCTTTTTTGCCATGCTTAGCGATTTTGTGAAAAATAAAAACCGGCTGCTCGATTGACCAATTCGACAACCGACTCAAAGTCATCGTCGTGACCAAAATACGGATCGGGAACGGTGTCTGGCTGGTTCAGTCCGCACCAGGGCAGGAATAACTCGACTTTTGCAGATGACTTGATCGGTTGTATTGCCCGCACTTCAGCCATGTTGGTACGGTCGGCACATAATATCCAGTCGAACTGATTAAAGTCCGGCTCTGCAATTTGCCGCGCTCGAAGACTCGTAATGTCGAAGCCAAACTTGCGCGCAGAAGCAATTGATCGCGGATCCGGCGCGTTGCCGGTATGCCAATCGCTGGTTCCGGCCGAGTCTAATATCCAACCTAGGTTATCTGAGCTTTTCTGCAGGTGGTGCCGGAAGACCGCCTCCATAACCGGAGATCGGCAGATGTTTCCGAGGCAGACAAACAAAAGGCGCACTAATAGCCACTCTCGTGAAAGTACTGTTCGGCTGCTGCCAGGTCAGCCTCAGTATCGATTCCGGGTATCGATTGGTTATTACTGATCGCAACCGCGATGGTGTAGCCCGCCTCCAGCACGCGCAGCTGCTCAAGGCACTCGACGCGTTCCAATGCGCCTTCGGCAAGTTGCGCATAATCGCGCAGGAAGCCTGCCCGGTAGGCATACATCCCGATATGTCTTAGCGCCGAGCTGGGTGGCTTAGTCCGGTCGTGTTGAAATCGGTCACGCGCCCACGGAATGGGGGCGCGACTGAAATAAATCGCATTACCCTTTGCATCGCGAACCAATTTGACGCAATTCGGGTTAAAAAAATCGTCCGCGTGCATCAATTTACTTGCCAAAGTGGCCATGGGTGCTGAGCTGGTGCTCAACGTGGCCGCCAGGGCCTGAATATCGCTGGCATGAGCGAATGGTTCGTCGCCCTGCAAATTGACGATAATCTGCTGATCTTGCCAGTTGAGCAAAGTCCGGCACTCGCTCAAGCGGTCGGTGCCGGTGCGATGTTCGCTAGCGGTCATGCAAATTGTCACTTGCATATCTGAAACCGCATCGGCAATTCGCTGATCATCGGTCGCCAGTACGATCTGTGCTGCCCCGCTCTCCTGGGCCCGGCGCACGACGTGGCGAATAATCGGCTCACCGACCAGCAGACGCAGCGGTTTGCCGGGCAGTCTGGATGAGCCAAAGCGGGCGGGGATGGCTACGATGAAACTCAAGGCTCACTCCTGTCGGGCTTAAGATTAGCAAACACTTCGATAAAAAATGATTCATCAATCAGCACATTAAGCGGCACTGCCCAAATCCCATCATCGGCAAATTCCGCACATTTCACCGCATCTTTCTCGGTCATCAGAATTGGCCTTGGAATGTCCTGCAAATCAAGCGGCGTGAACCGATGGTGGTCCGGAAATCCAAACTCTACCGCAGCCAGACCCTGCATTCGAAGCGAGTTGAAGAATTTTTCCGGATTAGCGATGCCAGCTACGGCTGCCACCGCCGAACCTTTGAATGTCTGTAACGCGCGCTTCTCGCCGTTCAGCACGTTTCTCGCAGTATCTACGCCGAGGTGCATTGAGTGGGCGATGCCATCTAAGGTGGCGCCGCTGGCAATGCGTATACGTGATACGCCATTAGTCTGATCGGGATGTTCGCGCAGCGGCCCTGCGGGCAGCAGATGATGATTTCCGTAGCGGCGTAATCCATCGACCAGCTCAATTTCCAATACCCGCCCCATACGCAGATGCTGCAGACCATCATCCGAAACGATGATATCGCAGCCTTGTGACACAAGTTCCCGGCACGCCGCCACGCGGTCTACATCTACTCTTACCGGAATCCAGGTTTTCTGAAAAATGAGCAGCGGCTCATCGCCACATTCATTGGCCGCAGTGCTTGCATGAAGGTTCATCGGCCGCGAACCACTCCGGCCGTAGCCTCTGCTGACGACACCGGGCGTGTATCCTGCCAGCTGTAATCGTTTAACCAGTTCGATCACCATCGGCGTCTTACCGCTGCCACCGATCGTTACATTACCGACGACAATAACGGGAACCGAAAGCTGTACGATGCGCAGCAGACCGATCTGATACAAGCGGCGACGCAAGCCAATGAGTTGCGCATAGATTTTGCTCAGCAAAATTAACCACCACGGTGGCGGTTTTAAACCGTACCATCGTGCCTGAAGCCAGGCTTCCATTCCGCCACTCACTCTTGCTCCACGTCGCGAAACTGGATTCGATGCAACTTGGCGTATGCGCCACCCGCTGCGAGCAGGTCTGCGTGCTTGCCCATTTCCACAATCCGGCCCTGATCGATTACCAGAACCTGATCGGCATGTTCAATCGTCGACAATCGGTGGGCAATAATCAACGTGGTTCTATCCGGTATCAATCGGTCTAATGCCTGTTGAACCAATCGCTCAGATTCGGTATCCAGAGCTGCGGTCGCTTCGTCGAGAATTAAGATGGGTGCATCTTTTAGAACCGCGCGAGCAATCGCGATGCGCTGACGTTGGCCACCCGACAGATAGCTTCCATTTTCACCGATGCGAGTTTCCAGTCCGTAAGGCAGGCGATCAATGAACTCCATTGCATTAGCCACTTCAGCAGCTTGGAACACGGCATCAACATTGCCCAGATCCTGGCTGCCGTACCCGATATTAAAAGCAACGCTTTCATCAAATAGCATAACCCGCTGTCCGACCATAGCTATTTGCTTACGTAGATCAGCAAGTTTGTAATCACGAATCGACAATCCATCCAACAAAATACTGCCGCTTTCAAATTCGTAGAAGCGCGGCAGGAGTCGAATTAAAGTCGATTTTCCACCACCGGATTTGCCGACAATTGCGGTAACGGTACCGGGGCGTGCGCTGAAACTCACCTCAGATAGCGCGGCAGCGGCCTGGCCGGGGTAACGGGCGGTTACATTGCGAAACTCTATTTCACCCCGTGCTCTGACTAAGGGGATTTCACCCGAATCAGGTTCCGGCTTTTCGTCAAATACAGCGAAAATCCGATCCGATGCGGCAATCCCTTTATTAACCAGATTCTGCACATTGGCAATGCGTTTGAGCGACGGAAACAGCGCCATCATTGCAGTCATAAGCGCGACAAAACCACCCGCGGTAATTTGATTTCGTGCCGCCGCATAGCTGGCAATAATCAACAGGACCGCCAAGGCAATCGCTGCCAACAGCTGGACCACTGATGACGCTGATGCACGGGTCACTTCAACTTTGAGGTTTAAACGAAGGTGCTGATTAGCCAACCCATAATAACGTTCGGATTCCAGGCTTTGCCGGCCAAAGAGTTTAACTTCCTGCTGGGCTGCGAGAATTTCTTCGGCGGCATGCGCCAAATTGCCTACACCGATTTGAATTTTA
>CBDUOG010000033.1:0-21755 GCA_965368785.1 uncultured Gammaproteobacteria bacterium
GCGGTCTGGCTGGTGTTTTTGCGGTCCGCGTAGACGACCCGAATCGTATCGGTGACGTAGCAGCCGGTATCGATGTGAAGTTTAAAAATTCATCCGATGAGACCAAAACTCAAAGCGAGCAGGAGTTTCAGTTGGGCTTTATCCGCCAGTTCGGCGATATTGGTTTGATCGTCAATTTGATTACGAGTGCGGTGTTTTTCTCAATTTTATTTTTGACCGGGGTCAGCATGTCGCAAACGGTGCGCGAGCGGATTCCGGAACTCGCGGTTTTAAAATGCTTAGGGTTTTTAGATCGACAGGTGATGTGGCTGGTACTTGCCGAAGCATTCACCTTGTGTGTGTTGGGCGCTTTGATTGGCATGCTCACCGCTTCGTTTATTTCCAATGGCTTACCGCCGGAATTTCCGATCACCACGGACCTGACGGTGTGGGCGATCGCCGGAGTCAGTGTGTTGGTATTAACGCTGATGGTTGGATTGCCGCCCGCATTAACCGCTCGCCGTTTGAAAATTGTTGACTCACTGGCCGGCCGCGGCGCCGACTCGATAGTACAAGCCTTTGTCGGCCGCGCGATTCAGGCATCGACACGCCTGATACAGCGCATTCGCGCGGCAGGGAATTTATCATGAGTGTCTATTCGCAGACGCGCGAAATTACTTTGATGAATCTACGCTCGATTCCGGAGCGACTTGGACCGTCGTTGGTCATTGTGATCGGTCTGGCCGGTGTGGTCGGCGTGTTGGTTGCTCTGCTCTCGATGTCGGCGGGCTTAAGCCAAACCTTGGGTGGCACGGGCGAACCGGATCAAGTCGTTGTGACACGGGGCGGATCCAATGGCGAGCTTTCGAGTTTTTTGAGCATCGCCTCCAGCACCTTGATTAAACAGGACCCGGCGATTGCGCGAAAGATGGACTCCCTGCCGCAAGCCAGCGCCGAACTAATTGTAATTACCGAAGTGCCGCGTCCCGGACAAGGCACCGGCGCCAACGTCACCTTGCGTGGCATTGAGCCCAGTGGCTTCGCATTGAGGCCCAAGTTTGTAATCCGGGAAGGCCGTAGCTTTCGGCCCGGCGTGCAAGAACTGATGGTCGGCCAGGGCGCAGCGGCACAGTTTGCCGGATTGACCGTGGGCTCCACTTTGCGCTTTCGCGGCTCGGCCTGGAAGGTCGTTGGTGTTTTTGAAAGTGGCGACGCCTACGACTCCGAACTGTGGAGTGATCGCGAAACCGTACAAGGTGCATTTGGTCGATCGGGCATGTCATCGATCTTAGTGCGACTGAAGTCGGCGACTGATTTGAAGGCGTTTAGCGACCGACTTAAATCCGACCCCCAGCTCGATGTCGACGTGCAAAGTCAGGCGGAGTTTTACCGCGGGCAGTCGGGAAATCTGACGGCCACGATCGGCGTGCTGGCCGGCATCGTCGCGGTGATTATGGGCATCGGCGCGGTGTTTGGCGCGCTCAATACCATGTATTCGGCGGTATCCAGTCGAACCAAAGAAATCGGCACTTTGCGCGCGCTCGGATTTGGCGCAACACCTGTTGTGGTTTCGGTGATGGCCGAGTCGCTGATGCTGGCCATCATTGGCGGTCTGCTCGGCGCAGGAGTCGCCTTCGCCTTATTTAACGGGTATGCGGTTTCAACACTTGGCGGCGGCTTCACTCAAGTAGCCTTTCAATTTGCGGTGACGCCGGGCCTGGTCATGTTTGGCGTTGCCCTGGCGACGATGATCGGTTTTATCGGTGGTTTGGCACCGGCGATACACGCCGCGAGAATTCCGGTTACCTCTGCACTACGCGCCAGCTGAATTCTTTGCCGGTGTCGGCAGACGCTTTTGCCGCGTGATCAAGAACACGCTAAATGCAATCAGCAACATCGCACCAATCGCGTGCACGGTAAATCGCTCTTGCAAGAATGCGTAGCCCAGAATAACGGCGATGATCGGGTTAACGTAGGCATAGCTGGTAGCCAGCGCTGGACGCACATGACGTAAGAGCCAAATGTACGATGTATAGCCGATGATTGAACCGAACGTGATGAGATAGACGACCGATAATCCGGCCGACCAGGTGGGCCAATTATCCAATCGTTCACCCATCAATAGACCCACGACCAGCATCCACAGACCACCGGTAATCATCTGCGTTGCCGCACTCATGAAAGGCCCCGGCAAATCCTGATCGCGGCTCCAAACCGAACCCCAGGCCCAACTGATCGGCGCAATAATCAAGCAAATCGTTCCAATCCAACTACCGCGCAAGGAACTGCCGGTGTTGAGCCAGAGCACGCCGATAAAGCCAATTAATAATCCGATCCATTCGAGGCGCGAAAGGTGTCGGCCCTTCAGGCTGGAAAAAATAGCCGCCCAAAGTGGCATGGACGCGACCGCAATCGCTGCCAGTCCAGAGCTGACCTCAGTCTCTGCAATATTTACCAGTCCATTGGCTAACAGAACAAGCCACACGCCCATCCACGCGCTCACCCGCCATTGCCGCCAACTCGGATTAGCCTCGCCGCGCCAACGTAAAAATATGTACATCAATAGGCCCGCCGCACTCATGCGCACCGCCCCCATCAGCATCGGCGCAATGTCTTCGACGGCGATGCGAATAGCAAAGTAAGTAGAGCCCCAGATGATGTACACCGCGGCCAGCGCCAAAGCTACTTGCCACGCCTTCACCGGCGCCGCGTGCGAATTATTCATTACTTGCTTCTCGTTGTAATAACTGGTGTTTTTTATCAATACCCCAGCGATACCCTGCCAGCGTGCCATCACTGCGTATGACACGATGACACGGCACTGCGACCGCCAGACGATTCTGCGCGCAAGCGCGTGCGACCGCGCGGTGCGCATTTGGCCGACCAATACTACGCGCTACGTCGGTATAGGTTTGGGTTTGCCCTTGCGGAATTTTCATCAGCGCCTCCCAAACTTGAACCTGAAACGCTGTACCCACTAGATCCAGGGGTAGCGAGCTGGCCTTGCCGGAAAGCAGCTTGGCTACCGGGTCAATACGCTGCTTAAGAAATGAATCGACGCCTTCTGTCTGTTGAATCAATGTCGCCTTTGGAAATTCTTCCTGCAACTGCTGCCGCGGGCCGGCATCGTCAGACTCCAGCAAAATCGCACAGATGCCCCGTTCGGTCGCCGCGATCAAGCATTCGCCCAGCTCAGTGGCCAGGGTAGCGAAATGGATCACCTGACCCTGGCCGCCTTTACGGTAAATGGCCGGGGACATCCCTAGAACGGTTGAGGAACGCTCATACACGCGGCTGCTTGAACCGTAGCCGGCGGTGTAGGTGGCCGCGGTCACACTTTGGCCTGCTTGGAGCTCCTTTTTGAAACGCTGCAGTCGGATTTGCTGGCGATACTTGCTCGGCGATAGGCCAAAGGCCTTCGTAAACTGCCGCTGCAGGCTTGATTCAGACAGGCCGATACGCCCGGCGAGCTGCTTCAGGCCAAGCTCTTCATTCTCAATGAGGGCTTTCGCGCACTGAATATTTTTGTCAATTCGTTTGCTCATAGAGCCAATCTACTGAATGATGACCATCGAAACTATCCGAATCTTGCACAATCCCTTGCTTAAGTTTGCGGCATTGCAGCAAGAATCCTTGAAGATAGGGTTTTGCGCGGCTCGTTGTATATTCAATATTCGCTTTGTAAGGGTTCTATAAGACATGCGTTGGCTTGGTAAAGGCATCAGACCCCAATTTCTCTGGACGCTACTGCTACTCACCGGGGGCGCGCTGGCAATCTTGCTGCCCGTTTCGTCGAGCATTCTAGACCGTCAATTCAACCAGTTTGAGCACTACGAGGGCATCCGCGATGCGCAACGTATTGATCTGCTGTTATCGCAGCAAAAACGCGCCCTGCAAATCGCTGTGCAAAGCTTCGGATTTCGCGAAGACCTGGTTCAGTTCGTCGAACATGGCGACCCGGAATTTCTAAATTCTAATATCAATGAAGAGTTTTTTTCGAACTTAAATATCGACTTTCTGTTTGTATTGAATACTCGCGGCCAAGCCAGGTACATCGGAGAACACGCGATTACGCAGAACGTCGGCGCCGACTCCAGCAAGTCCATACGCGAACCCGACCCTGTGGTGGCTGAAGCCCTGTTACGTAATCCCTCTTTGAGAACCGCACTATCGGAAGGGCATGCCTTTGCCGGTTATTTTTTTGATGGCCAGATGTGGTATCTCGCTGCATCTTCGCCGATTAGTTCGCCAAGATCTCGATTAAAGCCGGGCGAAACGGCAAGCGTAGTCGGGGTTCTAGGATTTGTCCGAAGACTCGATGCCTTTAGTTTCGCCAAGCTTTCTGAAGAAGCCCAAATCGGATTCAAGTTGACGCCACCGGATGGTCAGCTCGCATCCGAACCGGTATTGAGTTTCGTCGGCAATGATATGCATATTGCATTTGATTTGATTAACCCAAAATTTGGCGAAGTCGCTAATATTCAGGCAATTAAACGCAGGTCGGCTCTCAATCAACTTCGCACAACCAAGCTGATGTTGCTATTCAATGCACTCGGCCTGTTGTCGCTGGCGATGCTGCTGGCATGGATGTTTATTGATCGGCGCATTGTCAGCCGTATCCTCAGCCTCGGCAATTCGGTCGGCGCATTTCGTGCCGGCGAATCTTTCGACGTGGCGCTTAGCGCAAATAATGATGAAATTGACCACTTAGCATCCTCGTTTACCCACATGTATCAGGATTTGGAGCGAGTCAATGCGCAATGGAAACTCGAGGCGACACATGACTCGCTGACCGGGCTGCGCAACCGCGCGCAATTGGCACCCACTATCGATCAGCTCCTAGAGAACAACCAGATCAATCAAGTGACCCTGTTGTTGGCTGACTTAAGCGGCTTCCGGGTAATTAACGATGTGTATGGTCAAGACACCGGCGACCGCCTGCTGAGTCGCATCGGCGACCAGGTATGTAAATTAGCCACGCGAGACATTTTCGCATTCCGCAGCGGCGGTGATGAGTTTGCCTTAGTCGTCAGAAATGCCTGTGATCCGTCGAACCTGGCGGCTGATCTGGCCGGCGCGGTTTATCACGCGAGCCACGGCGAACGCTTTGAAGGAAAGATTGAGGCTGCCATCGGCTATGTCACCCATCAAAAATCGCAAGGGTTTCTCAGCGCGAGCGAGCTAATCAATCGCGCCAATCTGGCCCTAAAGAAAGCGAAAGACCCCAACGTGTATCACGTAGTGGCGTACAACAAAGAAATACACGAAGAGCAGACGGAAAAAATTGAATTACAACAATCCTTGCGCATCGCTATCCGTGATCGAAAACTCGAAGTCGTCTTCCAACCTATCGTTTGTGCGCAATCTGGACGCGCGTTACGCTTGGAGGCTTTAGCCCGCTGGCACGATGCGGTGCGCGGCGAAATTTCACCGACGCAGTTTGTAACGATTGCCGAACAAGCGTACCTAACCACCGATCTCGACTTGCAGGTAGTTCAGACAGCGATTGAGGGATTGATGGATTTGTGGACTCAGTTTCCGGGTCTGGGGCTTTCATTTAACGCATCCGTACAAAGCTTGCTGGACACCAAGTACCCGGGCCGCCTCATTGAGATTGTGCAGGCAACCGGCGTACCGCCGAGCGCCTTACGTCTGGAAGTTACCGAAACCGCATTGGCTTCCAACGAGAACGCTCTGCAGCTGCCATTAACACGGATAATCCACGCCGGACTGGAAGTTGAACTGGATGATTTTGGCGTGGGCTACTCGTCGCTGGCGCGCCTGGCGGCTCTAAAGCCTGCAGGCCTAAAACTGGACGGTAGTTTTGTTCGCGGAATTGAGCGCGGCGGCGCACGCGTGTGTCGCGCAATTATTGAAATGGCACATCATCTCGGCATCGAAGTTACTGCTGAGTGCGTCGAAACGGACTCGCAGCGGCAGTTTCTCAAGGCTGCAGGCTGTGCGGAGTTACAGGGCTTCTATTTTGCAAAGCCCATGGCCCTTGCCGAGCTGAAAATATGGCTCGATGAAAATTTGTATCAAAATAAAACCGCTGATCAATAACTGAGTCAATCGAGGCCCGGGCTTAGTGCGCCCAGACCTTGGCTGTTCCGGCTTTAGTGAGTACCTGTGCGGTTAGTTTGCTGTTGCTCTCGAGCACAACGATTGTGTCAGTAAGGATCGCCACTGATTCTCGCAATAGCGGATCAATCCGGCTCTCCGCCGCCTCCTCCTGTGCGACCTGTTCGGCGATGCTTCGCTCACCGGCCTGCAGACCATCATCTGCCGACGAAGTGGACTCGGCCAAGCCTAACTCTTTACGCATCTGCTCGCGCAACAAGCGCTTTTCTTCATTCGCCTTGCGCTGCTCCAGACGCGAGGACTCCTGCAGGGAAATCATGCCGGCTTCGCGCTGGCTGCGATATTCAGCAACATCTTCAGCCCACCAGCGCCACTCGTGATCTTCTTTGACCCGACCCTCATGCTTGCGACGCAGAATGTCGATCAGGGGCGCGAAGTTGCCATAGCTCTTGTGTTCGGCCTGTGCGATCTGACTTGCCGGGATGGCATTGTCATAAACGCTCTCACCGTACTGATCGGCATCCAGCGTTACCGGGAATCGAATATCCGGAATAACACCGGAATGCTGAGTGGTGCCGCCATTAACACGGAAGAACTGGGCGATGGTCAGCTTGACTTCGCCAAGTACCGGCCCGCTATTTCGGTGCAGTTGATCCAGATTGAGCAGGTTTTGTACGGTACCCTTGCCAAATGTCGGCTCACCGATGATCAGGCCGCGGCCGTAATCTTGAATCGCAGCAGCGAAAATTTCAGAGGCAGACGCCGAAGACCGGTCGACTAGAACCGCCAGCGGACCATCCCAGGCCACGCCCGGTTCGGAATCGGCCTCAACACTAACCCGGCCGCTGGTGTCACGGACCTGTACTACGGGACCCACATCAATGAACAGCCCGGTTAATTCGATTGCTTCAAGCAGCGAGCCACCGCCATTGCCGCGCAAGTCCAAAACGATGCCGGAAACATTCTCTTTTTTCAGCTCCTGCAGATGCTTGGCAACATCAGCGGTTGCAGAGCGCGTGTCCTGATCACCGCGACGGCGCGCCTCAAAATCCAGATAAAACGTCGGAAGCCGGATGACACCAATCTTTCGATCGCCCTGCTCGATAACGTTGCGCTTCGCCGCTTGCTGTTCAAGTTTCACTTTTTCGCGAATCAAAGGAACCGTTTTGGATTTGCCATCAACGCCCATAGCGACCGGAATAACTTCCAGTCGAACCTTGGTTCCTTTGGCGCCGCGAATCATGTCTACGACATCATCAATGCGCCATCCAATCACGTCGATCATCGGCTCTTTATCGCCTTGACCAACCGCAATCACGCGGTCACCAACACTAAGCTGCTCGCTCAGTGCAGCCGGCGCACCGGGCACCAGAGTACGGATAACGACATATTCGTCCTGAGACTGCAGTACCGCGCCAATGCCTTCGAGTGACAAACGCATCTGCATATTGAAGTTTTCTGCCGACCGCGGACTCATGTAATTGGTATGCGGATCGATTGATGTGGCATAAGCGTTCATGAATGTCTCGAACGCATCGTCGGCATCCAGTTGCTGCACGCGGGTACGTAGCAAGTTGTAACGCTTAGTTAGAGTCTTGCGAATTTGTTCGTCACTACGGCCCGCTAACTTTAATCGCAACCAGTCATTCTTAACGTACTGACGCCACAGCTCATTGAGCTCTTGTGTGTTAGCTGCCCAATTGGCGTCTTCACGGTCGTACTGCCAGCTTTCTTCTTTTTCGAAGCTAAATCCAGACTTCAATAATTCATCGGCGAAACTAACGCGTTGAGCGACGCGTTGCTTGTACAGGTCATACAGCTCGAATGCCGGCTGCAGTTTGCGTTGGCGGATCATGTCATCCCAGTACACCGAAAACGCCTGAAATTTATTCAAATCCTCGGAAGAAAAGAACAACTTTTGCGAGTCAAGTAGATCTAAATATCGACGATATATATCGGACGACATCGCATCATTAAGTTCCCGCGGTGCGTAAGGAAAACGACTGTCTGAAAGCACGCCGTAAACCAGACCGGTGGCTCGAATTTGATCGGGGCTGGGCGCCAAACCGCTTTGCGCATGCACAGAAGAAAGCCCCAGCATTGAAAACAGGGCCAGCGGCAAAATAGCGGTGGTGGCGAGCAAAAACGGGCGTTTCATCAATTCAACTCCATATTTCTAAGTCCAGCATGCCTTAGGCAAGCTGAACGTACATCTGCCACAGGTCACGTCAGGATATAGCGCGCAAACGCGGCATTCCTTGACCTAGTCAACGAATCCGGCATCCGCAGCCATGCGGTCGGCATGATACGAGGAGCGCACCAATGGCCCTGAAGCCACATGGGTAAAGCCTAGGCCGTACCCGAGTGCTTCAAGCTCCTTGAATTCTTCAGGGGTCCAAAAACGCATAACCGGGTGATGATGCGCGGTTGGCTGTAGATACTGACCGATCGTAATCATATCGACGTCATGATTACGTAAATCGCGCATGGCCCCGGCGACTTGATCCATGGTTTCGCCCAAACCGAGCATGATGCCGCTTTTGGTCGGTACGTCGGGATTCTGGGCCTTGAATCGCTGCAATAGCTGTAAAGACCATTCGTAGTCCGCGCCCGGCCGCACGTTCGGGTACAGCTGCTTTACCGTTTCCAAATTATGGTTGAACACATCCGGCGGCGACTCGGCCAGAACGTCTAATGCTCGATCCATGCGGCCTTTACCACGGAAATCAGGCGTGAGGATCTCTATTTTTATGCGAGGGCTGAGCAGACGGGTTTGTTTGATGCATTCGACGAAATGGGCGGCCCCGCCATCGCGAAGGTCATCACGATCTACCGAAGTAATCACCACGTAGCGCAGTTCCATATCGGCGATGGTTTGCGCCAGTTTCAACGGCTCGCTTATATCCGGCGGATTGGGACGTCCATGCGCCACATCACAGAAGCTGCAACGTCGGGTGCAGACTTCGCCCAAAATCATGAATGTCGCGGTGCCATGACTAAAGCACTCGTGAATATTAGGACAACTGGCTTCTTCACACACGGTGACCAGGCTGTTCTCGCGAAGCTTAGATTTCAGTGCCTGAACCTTGTTGCCCGATGGAATGCGCACGCGAATCCAGCTGGGCTTGCGCAGCTTAGGTGCTTCATCGAACTTGACCGGGCTACGGGAAATCTTGCTCTCGCCTAGCTGCTTGGCCCCGGCTTCAAGGCCGACGAGTGTTTGCACAGGGATTCTTTTATCGATTTCAGACATGTTCTACCTGCGCTTTTGCATTAATTAGGGAATCCGGTAACGACCGGTTGGTTCGGGCGAGCAAACCCAACTGCGTACACAAACCAGCAAGCAATTGCGCTTTGATTTGTGCCGGGTCGGCGTGGGGCACTAATTTTAGCACTGAGGTGACCTGCATGCCCTTGTAACCACACGGATTAATTCGCTGATAGGGGCTTAAATCCATGGCGACATTAAATGCCAGGCCGTGGAAGCTGCAGCCTTTTCGTACGCGCAAACCCAGCGCCATGATTTTCACACCGTCGACGTAAACCCCCGGGGCGCCGTCCATCCGGCTGGCACTGATCGAATAACCGGCCATCAGATCAATTACCGCCTGCTCAATCCGATCGACCAGCGCTTTAACGCCGATGCCCAAGCGGCGCATATCGATGAGTGGGTACGCCACAATCTGGCCCGGCCCGTGATAGGTCACCTGACCTCCCCGGTCAACCTGAACCACTGGAATATCACCAGCGGCCAATACATGCTCGGGTTTTCCGGCCTGGCCCAGAGTGAAGACGGGGTCGTGCTCGACCAACCAAAGTTCATCGGGCGTTTGCGCATCGCGTTGATCGGTGAACGCCTGCATGGCACGCCAAACCGGCAAGTACTCTTGCCGCCCCAAATCGCGGATGATTACTGGTTTGGGCGTCATCACCGGCCTTGGGCTACAAGGTCCACTTGATTGCCCGATTGGCCCGCAAAGCGCCATGGGCCGCCTCGTAATCTTCCCGCGAGTGCGCCTCAAAGCTGATGCTCACCGACAAATAATTGCCCTTGGCCGAGGGCCGAATTCGCATGCTTTTGCGCAACACGGTCAGGCCCAAAGCCTCTAATGTCTGCGGAACAATCGCCGGAAGGTCGTTTTCACTGGCACCCATGGCGGTGACTTCAAAAATGCCAGGAAACGCAAACCCGCGTTGGTTTTGATCAGATTCTTGACTCATAGGCTCCATTATCGGGGCATCGGGCACACAACCCAAGCCCCGGCCCGGCAATTAATCAGTCGGATTCCCACCACATCCAGAACTCATCGGATACACGGCCAAAGAAACCGGCCTCACTGACTGCTTCCAGCGCAATCAAGGGGGTTTCTGCGATGGTGGCGCCATCCAAGGTGATGCGCACAGTGCCAACCTGTTGGCCCTGCGCCATCGGTGCGACGATTTGTTTAGGCAAATTCATCACCGGCTTCAAATCGTTGTAACGGCCACGCGGAATCGTTACGAGAATCGGGCCGCTGACACCTAGCTTGAACGACTCACTGGCGCCTTTCCAGATTTTGCTGTTGGCCAATACTTCGTTCGCTTTATACAGCGCTTCGGTTTGGTAGAAACGAAAACCCCAATTGAGCAACGCGAGATTTTCCGATTCGCGTTTCTTGAAGCCTTCTGCGCGACCGGCTTCAATACCCAGAACAACTGAAATCAATCGCTGGTCTCCGCGTTTTGCCGAAGCCACCAGGCAATAACCGGCACCATCTGTGTGCCCGGTTTTAATGCCATCGACACTCGCATCTTTCCACAACAAGTTATTGCGATTGTGCTGGCGAATACCGTTGTAGGTGAACTCTTTAAGTGAATACAAGGCGTAGTGCTCAGGGAAGTTGCGGATCAATGCCTGACCCAGCAAGGCAATGTCACGTGCTGTGGTCACGTGACCCGGCGCGTCCAGGCCGTGCGCGTTCACATAAAAAGTATTCTGCATGCCGATTTGTTTTGCGTAACTATTCATCAAGTCGGCAAACGCTTCTTCGGTGCCCGCGACATGCTCAGCCAGAGCAATCGAGGCATCGTTACCCGATTGCACAATCAAGCCGGTTAACACGTCCTTGAGATTAACCCTGGATTTCACCACCAGAGCACTAAAGCTGCCGGCCGTGCCCGCGCCGCCTTCGCGCCAGGCGCGCTCGCTGATGAATACTTCATCGGTCTCGGAGATCCGGCCTGCAGCAATTTCAGCGGCCACCACATACGAGGTCATCACTTTGGTAATACTGGCTGCCGGCATCGGCGTATCTATATTTTCGCCGGCTAAAATGTTGCCAGAAGCGTAGTCCATTAGGATCCATGACTTGCCCGAAGACACCGGAGCCGCAGGTATCGCTACGGGCGGGGCGCTCACCGCCGGCTGCTGCGCGGCAACGGGCGTGGCAATGGTTGCGATGAGCAGGCTGAATACTGCGACTAGGACGGCATAAGCCGGTTTAAAAACCATGGGGAACTCCGAATTTCAAATAAATCTGCGGGTACGTGTAGGGTAACGCTTATTCGCTGAACAGGTGCGGATCAAAGCCTGAGTATTTGCTCAGCAACGGAACCAGTTTTAATGCTTCAGCTCGATCAATCGGGCCAAGGCGCACACGCCAAACGCGTTTAGAACCCACCTCTTTCTTGTCGGCACTCCAACCCTTGAAGCCTAAATCGCGCAAGCGCTGCAACATACGCTCGGCATTGTCCTTTTCCGAGTAGCTACCGAGCTGAATGTACACGCGTGTTTCGGCAACCGGACCAGGCGAAACGGGTTGGCTGGTGCTCGGCGGCGCAGCAATTGGGTATGTATCAACCGATATGGCCTCAACCGTCACTGATGCGGTACCTGCGGCAAGCATATCCAGCTTGTGTGCGGCGGCATAACTCAAATCAATGACCCGGCCCGCATGAAATGGTCCGCGATCGTTAACCCGCACCACGACAGACTTTCCGTTGCGCATATTGGTAACGCGAACATAGCTGGGTAGTGGCAGTGTCTTATGCGCGGCAGTCATCGCACACATATCGAAAATTTCTCGATTACTGGTTGTACGACCATGAAACTTATAGCCATACCAGGAAGCCACTCCCTCATCGCGATAAGTCGCTTTTTGCTCGTCACTCATTACGTAGTAAGACTTACCCAACACCGTATACGGTGAGCGATTCCCATATTTCGAGCGCGGCTCGGCACGAGGAATTGCATCGGCAATAAGAGGCAGACGAGCGCCGGCGGGAAGCGCACTATCGGAGCGTCCCGGATCGTACAAGCCTCCGGGCGTGTACAAACGGTCGTCGTGCTCACGAGCCGGGGCACAGGCTGCCGGCAGGTTTTCGAATTGCGCATGGTCAGTCGCGGGCAGAGCGACAGGTTGCGACACAGGACCCTGTGGTACTGACTCGGCGTTTGGATTTTTCGGTGCGGAGCCACATGCGACTAGGAACAACAACGCCAAAATGGCGCAACCGCGTAAGCCGCTCATCAATTTACGGTTCCAGCAGAATCGATCACTAAAGACTGCATCGGCGTATTCAGCGGATCCAGGCTTTGAGCAAGCTGGGTCACAGCCAGTGCGTACATCGGTGAGCGGTTATATCGGGTGACGACATAGAAATTATTAAATACCAGAAAGTGCACAGGCCCCGCTTCGCCCTCCAGACTCAGTGCCGCACTGTGTGCGTCATGGCCCAGGGCTTTAACTGGTCGGTAACCGATTGCTGCGAGCGCGGCCAGGCCACGATGTGGGCGCGTGGCGTCAAAGCTTATTGCGTTAAAACCCGGCTCCAACTGCGCTTCGACGTAAATCTCCTTACCCGGCCGCCATCCGTGCGCGACAAAATAATTAGCGATTGAAGCGAATGCGTCGGGCAGGCTATTAATTAAATCGCGGCGACCGTCGCCATCGCCATCGACCCCGTATGCGCGCCAGCTTGACGGCATGAACTGGCCAAAGCCCATCGCTCCTGCATAACTGCCTTTTACTATGGCAGGATCCAGTCCGTTTTCTTTGCTCAGCAATAAGAACTGGGCAAGCTCGTCTTGAAAAAATGCTGCGCGCCGGGTCTCGTATGCGACCGTTTCGGGTTCGCCACTTTTTGGATAATGAAAGCTCAGTGTATACAGCGCATCCAACACGCGGTAGCTGCCCGTAATGCGACCGTAAGATGTCTCTACACCGATAATTGCAACAATGAATTCGGCCGGTACTCCGGTTTGCGCCGACACGGAGAAAATTTGCTCCGCATGCTGATCCAAAAATGCCTTGCCCGCGGTAATCCGCGCATCAGTCAGAAATATTTTGCGGTATTCGCCCCAGGTTTTCCTCTTTTCGGCAGGGCGCGACATCGCATCTACTATGCTTTGTTGATACTGCGCTTGATCGAGCATTGCGGAAAGCTCGCTTGGGCTCATCTCATATTTTTCAACCGCGGATTTAATGAACTGCGCCCGCATTTGCGATTCGTTGGAGGCCACGGCTGTCGCCGCAAACAGATACAGTGCTAATACAATTAAACGCATTTTTACTCCAACTCAAATAAATTCAGCGCTACGCTCTGGCTAAATATTTCCTGTGCGCAAAAGCCGACATGATTAGGCCGAATCCTGCCAGAATCGTGACTGCAGAGGTGCCGCCATAGCTTAGCAAAGGCATGGGAATACCTACTACTGGCAACAGCCCGGCGACCATGCCGCCATTCACAATCACGTATACCGAAAAAGTCAGCGCGATCGCGCCCGACACGATCCGGCCGAATGTGTCTCTGGCGTTTGTCGAGAGCCATAAACTTCTGGCTATCACCAGCAGATAAAGCCCCATGAGAATCAGCACACCAAACCAGCCGAACTCCTCACTGAACACGGCAAATACAAAATCGGTGGTCTGCTCCGGCAGGAAGTCGAGCTTAGACTGGCTTCCGTCTCCCCATCCTTTTCCGAACCAGCCGCCCGAGCCGATTGCTATCTTTGACTGAATGATATTCCAGCCTGAGCGAAGCGGATCGGACTCAGGATCGAGAAAAGTCAGAATGCGTTCTTTCTGGTAGGTCGCCAGGAATTGCCACGCTACCGGAAGCGATGCGATGCCAGCACCGGCAAAAAACAAAATACGCGACCACTGCAGTCCCGCCAGAAAAAGCGCGAATGCACCGGAGGCCGCGACTAACAATCCAGTGCCCAGATCAGGCTGAAGCACGATAAGCGCGACCGGAATGCCGATGATAACGGCGCAGGTCAACAGGTCTAACCATGACGGAGGCAGCACCCTGCGGTGCAAGTACCAGGCGAGCATGAGTGGCACGCTCAGTTTGAGCAGCTCGCCTGGCTGAATATAGATGAAGCCTAGGTCCAACCACAGATTTGCGCTACGCCCCGAACCGAACAAAAACACTGAGCCGAGCAGTAGCAAGCTCAAAACAAAAACTAAAGGCGCCCACTGACGCAATTTAAGCGGTGAAATGTTTGCAAGGAAAACGAGAATCACCAGGCCCACAGCAAAGCGCGCCGATTGCGATACGACCAATTGAAGACTGCCGCCGCCGGCGCTGGTGAGCACTATTAAGCTCACTGCTTGAATCGCCAACAAGGCCAAAAGCAAGACTTTATCGATTGGCGCCATGTATCTGCTGAAAATATAAATCAGCCAATTGAGCAACATTCTCATCGGGCTGATTCCTGAAGCGCCTTAAGTGGCCGCTGCACCTGCGACTCGCGCAATTCACCTTGCTCGTTGACCAAATATGCATCAAAAATCTTTCGCGCAATCGGCGCTGCTGACGTTGAGCCCGACCCACCGTGCTCAACGACAACCACGATGGCAATTTGCGGATTGTCTGCAGGCGCGTAACCGACAAACAATGCTTGATGTCGTAAATGATAGGGCAGCTTATCTAGTTCAATTTTCTCATCACCCTGACGACTAACGCGCTGCGCGGTTCCCGTTTTTCCCGCAATTTGATACGTCATTCCCAGCGCGGCGGCTCGAGCCGTCCCCTTTTCCGAATGCATCACGGCAACTAGACCTGCATTCACCTCATCCACGTATTTTTCTGGCAGCTCGATCTTTCGTACAGGAGGCGTATCGGCCAGTTGAAGACCCTCGGCAAGATTGGATTGTTTTGCTCTGAAAATTCGTGGCTGCACGATCATGCCTCCATTGGCCATCGCGGAATACGCCACAATGAGCTGCAACGGCGTGGTGACCCAGAAACCCTGACCAATTCCAGAAATAACCGTTTCGCCGGGAAACCAGGTCTGGTTAAAGCGCTCACGTTTCCATTCGCGACTCGGCAAAATGCCGGTAGATTCTCCGTTCAGATCGATTCCGGTGCGCTTTCCGAATCCGAATTTCGCGAGATACTCTGCGATTCGGTCCTGTCCTAAATCCACAGCGAGCTGGTAGTAATACGTATTGACAGACTGGGCCAGAGAATCGCGTAGATTTACTAATCCGTGTCCACCCTCTTTCCAGTCCCGGTATTCTCGAGACTGGTTCGGTAGGCGATAGGCGCCCGTTGAAAGGACCTTGGAGTCCGGCCGGATCAGTCCGTAGTCTAGTCCGGCTAATGCCATAAATGGTTTAATCGTTGAGCCGGGCGCAAAACCACCGAGCACTGTGCGATTAAACAGCGGTCGGCCCGGATCAGCATTCAGCGCCGCGAAATCGACCGTTCGAATTCCTTCCACAAATAAATTGCTGTCAAAGCTCGGCAAACTCACCATCGCGAGTATCTCGCCGGTGCGCGGATCCATCGCAAGCGCGGCTCCCGGCTGCCCAGCAAAGGCCTGAACCGCTTCTCGCTGCAAATCCAGATCTACGCTTAGATAAATATTTGTACCTGCAATCGCTTCCGTCTGCCGCAGCACTCGAACGGGTCGATTTTCGACATCCGTTTCGATTTCCTGATGCCCCACTTCGCCGCGCAATAGCTCGTCGTAGTAACGCTCCGCGCCGCTTTTACCAATTTGAGTTAAGGCAGTGAGCTGCAATGCTTCGAGCTTCGCCATATCTTGTTCATCGGGTCGCCCAACGTAGCCAATCGCATGTGCAAGCAATGCGCCATAGGGGTAATGACGACTTTGGTACGGCACGACTTCAACACCCGTCAGTCGATAACGGTTAACTGCAAGAGCGGCAATTTCAGGCTCAGTCAGCCGCTGTCGGATGGTCAGTGGTTCAAATTTTCTTAGCTTGCGTTTGACGCTGGCGCTTAGCTTGCTGAGCTCGTCCTGATCGATCGTAATAACGCTCGATAGAGTGTCCAGTAGCTCGGGAAGGTTCTCAACCTGCTCAGGGATAAGATCAAGGCGAAACGCCATTGCGTTCTCGGCAATAAGCTTTCCATTGCGATCGAAAATTACACCTCGATTCGGTAATACGGGCTTAACTCGAATTCTATTCTGATCTGAACGCGTATCGTATTCATCATGTTGCAGAACCTGTAGCCGGAAATAGCCAACGATTAATCCAAATATAGCCAGCGCGACAGCAATCAACGCTAACGCAGAACGGCGGCGAAACTGTTCGGATTCACGCGAGTTGTTTTTAATGGCATGACGTCTAGAACTGCGCATAACTTAAAACTTACTGCGTTCGCGCAGCCGCATGCGGATTGAGTCCATCAGGACATAAAGCCACGGCCACAAAAGCATACTGATCAATGGTGTTAGCAGCAGACTCCACGATAGCAGTGGCATATCAAAAATTGCATTGAGTAGAACCACCACAAACTGGTCAATGCCAAGAATCAACATGACCGCCAAGGCTTGCTGCCAAACCGGGAAGAACCTCAGGCGTGCACGAAACCGCAAGACGACGAATGCGATAAATGCATAGCGAAACGCGTGTTCACCCAATATCGACAACGTGCTTAAGTCATGAATAACGCCGTACACAAACGCTAGAAAAAAACCCACTCGGTTGGGAAATTCCAGCATCCAATAAATGAGCAACATGGCGAGTATCGCCGGGCGGAAAGCACTCAAGAAACCGGGTAATGCGTAGAGCTCGATCAGTAATCCGACCCACAAGGATGAATGCAGCAACAGGAATGATGGTCCCTTAGTCATTCTCACTTTGCTCCACTGCCGGGCCAACTTCCGCATCTACCGGCTCTCGGGTCACCAGCAGTACTTGCCGCCCCTTATTCACGTGTGCCGCAGGCAATAGAATGGCAACGCGAAACATGCTGCCGTCGTCCTCGCTAATTTCTTGAACGGTAGCTACTGGAAACCCCGCAGGAAAACGCCCACCTATACCCGACGTTATTAGAATGTCGCCCGGTCGAATATCGGCGATTTGCGAGATGTTATAGGCCATTAATCGATCGCTGCGACCGGTCCCGGAAACCACAACGCGTAATCCACTACGGACTACCTGCGCCGGCACCGCATGCTTCGGATCAGTGACCAGTAAGGCAACGGCGTTATTTGGCGTGGTCTCAATTACTTGACCGAGCATGCCGCCATCATCGATAACCGCCTGGCCTACTTCCACGCCGTCAGATGCGCCGCTACCAATGACCACGCGTTGGCGCTGCTGTCCCAAGTCAACATCAACAATATCTGCGATGCGTACTTTCAACTGAAAGCTTCGCGTACCGCCGAGCAGATCGCGTAGCCGCTGATTCTCATTCGAAATAATATCGGACCGAGTACTGCGTGCTCGCTCTAGTGCAAGCTGGGTGTTGAGCTCTAAGTTCTGTTCCCGCAGTACTTTATTTGTCGTAAGCGTTTCATCAAGCCAATGCCAAATGCGCGGAGGCGATGAGGCGACGAACCAGATTGGCTCAAGCACCATTGATATTTCGCCGCGTATTTTCTGGCCCAAACTGATGCTTCGATCCAACGTCATTAACGCGCCGGAAAAAATCACGCAAAACACCAACGCGTATGTCGATTGACTGATATCAATCTGACGTGTGGGTCGGCTGCGCACCGTAGCTGCCCGAGTCCGGATTATTCGGGTGAGTAGAAGTCGTTTCCGTCCATATCGACCAGCTCCAGTGCGCGTCCACCACCACGCGCCACGCAGGTCAGCGGGTCGTCGGCGACGTGAACATTCAGGCCGGTTTCTTCGGAAAGTAACTTATCTAGATCTTTAAGCAGCGCACCGCCACCGGTTAGCACAATGCCGCGCTCCGCAACGTCTGCACACAGCTCCGGCGGCGTTTGTTCAAGTGCTTGTTTCACCGCACTGACAATTCCCGACAAAGGCTCATGAAGTGCTTCGAGGACTTCGTTCGAATTGATCGAGATTACGCGTGGCACACCTTCGGCCAGGTTACGACCGGAAATCTCGATCTCTTTGACGACTTCTTGCGGGAACGCGCAGCCAATTTCAATCTTGATCCGCTCCGCCGTCGCTTCGCCGATGAGCGTGCCTTGATTACGACGCACATAGTTAATAATTGCTTCGTCGAATCGATCGCCACCGATACGCACTGATTGCGAGTACACGATGCCGTTCAAAGAAATCACTGCGACTTCAGACGTGCCGCCACCGATATCGATGACCATCGAACCGGATGCTTCGCCTACCGGAATGCCGGCACCGATCGCGGCAGCCATCGGTTCTTCAATTAAATACACATCGCGTGCACCGGCTTCTTCGGCCGACTCTTTAATTGCGCGACGCTCTACCTGAGTTGATCCACACGGAACGCAGATCAGTACTCTGGGGCTCGGTCGCAAAAAGCGCGATGTGTGTACCTTGCGAATGAAGTGCTTGAGCATTTCTTCGGTGTATGTGAAGTCTGCGATCACACCATCTTTGAGCGGGCGAATCGTTGTGATGTTGCCCGGCGTGCGGCCCAACATGCGCTTAGCCTCGCTACCAACCGCAGCAACTGAACGAACGCCACCCACTCCGCGCTCCTGCCGAACCGCTACAACGGATGGCTCGTTGAGCACAATTCCCTGGCCGCGAACGTAGATCAGCGTATTGGCTGTCCCCAAGTCAATTGAGAGGTCGTTAGAGAACAGACCACGAAGCTTTTTAAACATAGGATTTATGCGTCCAAAAAATCACAAACAGTATTCGCTAGCGTACCAATGGAGACCCGCTGGGAGCAAGGAAAATTGAGGCTTCGGCCATTTCACGACTGTCAAACACACCGCTAAGCGGTTACTCTATGCCATCAGCTATTTTATGGACCTTGCATGTCTTCAGCATTAATTTGCGGCTCACTAGCCTTTGACACGATCATGGTATTCGGGGACCAGTTTAAAAAGCATATTCTCCCGGACAAAGTGCACATCCTGAATGTGTCGTTTTTGGTGCCGGAAATGCGTCGGGAGTTTGGCGGCTGCGCCGGGAATATTGCCTATAACCTTAAAATGCTCGGGGGCAGCCCGGTACCTATGGCCACTGTGGGGCAGGATTTTGCGCCATATAGAAGCCACTTTGAACATCTGGGTATCACACTTAATCATGTGAAGGAGCTCAATGACTGCTTCACCGCTCAGGCGTTCATCACAACCGATCTGGACGACAATCAGATTACCGCGTTTCACCCGGGCGCAATGATGCGCTCACATGAAAACAAGGTCCGTGACGTAGCGGACGTGGGCTTTGGGATCGTTGGCCCAGATGGCTATCACGCGATGCTGCAGAATTCTAAAGACTTCGCCGAGGCAGGAATACCGTTCATTTTCGATCCCGGCCAGGCCATGCCCCTGTTTAACGGTGATGAGCTGATACGCATGATCGAGCAAGCGAGTTTTGTGACTGTGAACGATTACGAGGCAAATTTGATTAGCGATCGAACCGGAATGACTACAAGCGACATCGCACAGCGAGTTCAAGCCTACATCATCACCGCGGGCGCGAAAGGCTCAATCATTCATTCCAAGGCTGGGGAATTGGTCATACCCGCTGCACGTGCTGCGCATGTGAAGGATCCAACCGGCTGCGGCGACGCATACCGGGCCGGCCTGATCTATGGCCTGATGAATGAAATCGATATGGAAACAACCGGTCGCATCGCATCGCTGATGGGCGCTTGGAAGATCGAACATCTGGGTCCGCAAAACCATTCCTATACGATGGAGCAGTTTAAAGATCGCTTCCGCACCGAGTTTGCGTATTCCATCGACTGACGCAATCGTGCCAGTAGCAATACGCTCAGAAGCCGGCCTCAGTGTCGGCTTTTTGTTGCTGCCGTTTCCGATTGTTTAAGGCTTGGCTAATTTCGATTGAGCGCAAGGAAGTTCCGAACCCAGCGCGGACCGCTCCCATCGAGATATTACACAAAGGAAAACCCGGATTTGCGTGTATCCATGCACGCTGTACATGCACAGCGCGTAGCGCTGGCGGATTAATGTTTTCGCAAAGAAAAACCCCAGCCTTGCGGCTGGGGTTTTCGGGTAAAGACCCTGGCGATGACCTACTCTCACATGCTAGATGCACACTACCATCGGCGTATACGCGTTTCACTTCCGAGTTCGAGATGGGATCGGGTGGTTCCACGTAGCTATAGTCACCAGGGATTCGTTTGGAGGGTCGCATTGCTGCGCCTACCTCGCGTCCTGCGATCAAACGATACGGTCTTAGGCCTTCGGCCTTGGGACTTAGATCGTTCGATCTAATAAATGGGATGACGTAACAAGCTTGCTCTTGAACTTCGTTTTGAAGCTAAGGCGACTTGAGGTTATATGATCAAGCCTCACGGATCATTAGTATCAGTTAGCTCAATACATTACTGCACTTACACACCTGACCTATCAACCACCTAGTCTTGATGGTTCCTTTAGGAGACTTATGTCTCGGGATATCTCATCTTGAGGCGCGCTTCCCGCTTAGATGCTTTCAGCGGTTATCGCTTCCGAACGTAGCTACCGGGCAATGCCATTGGCATGACAACCCGAACACCAGGGGTTCGTCCACTCCGGTCCTCTCGTACTAGGAGCAGCCCCTCTCAAATATCCAACGCCCACGACAGATAGGGACCGAACTGTCTCACGACGTTCTGAACCCAGCTCGCGTACCACTTTAAATGGCGAACAGCCATACCCTTGGGACCGACTACAGCCCCAGGATGTGATGAGCCGACATCGAGGTGCCAAACACCGCCGTCGATATGAACTCTTGGGCGGTATCAGCCTGTTATCCCCGGAGTACCTTTTATCCGTTGAGCGATGGCCCTTCCATACAGAACCACCGGATCACTATGACCTACTTTCGTACCTGCTTGATCCGTCGATCTTGCAGTCAAGCGAGCTTATGCCATTGCACACACTGCGCGATGTCCGACCGCGCTGAGCTCACCTTCGTACTCCTCCGTTACTCTTTGGGAGGAGACCGCCCCAGTCAAACTACCCACCATACATGGTCCCCGATCCGGATTACGGACCTAGGTTAGAACGTCAAGCACATCAGGGTGGTATTTCAAGGTTGGCTCCATGCAAGCTAGCGCCTGCACTTCAAAGCCTCCCACCTATCCTACACAGACGAACTCAACGTTCAATGTAAAGCTATAGTAAAGGTTCACGGGGTCTTTCCGTCTTGCCGCGGGAACGCTGCATCTTCACAGCGATTTCAATTTCACTGAGCCTTGGGTGGAGACAGCGCCGCTGTCGTTACGCCATTCGTGCAGGTCGGAACTTACCCGACAAGGAATTTCGCTACCTTAGGACCGTTATAGTTACGGCCGCCGTTTACTGGGGCTTCGAT
>CBDUOG010000034.1:0-21179 GCA_965368785.1 uncultured Gammaproteobacteria bacterium
GCCAAAGGCAAGACCATTTTTCCGGGCATCATTGATGCGCATGCACATGCAGCGCATTTCTCCACAGGTGTTATTCCTCAACAAAACTGGGCCTATTACGCGAACCTGGCATTCGGTGTCACTACGATGCACGACCCTTCGGCCACAACCGAAACCGTGTTTTCTCAAGCCGAGCTGCAAAAGCAGGGCAGCTTAGTGGGACCGCGCGTGTTTTCAACCGGCACTATTTTGTACGGCGCTGAAGGCGACTTCAAAGCCGTGGTTAACTCCCTGGATGATGCGCGCAAACACTTGCGCCGGATGAAAGCGAACGGCGCATTCAGTGTAAAAAGCTACAACCAGCCACGACGCAATCAGCGTCAACAAATCAATCAGGCCGCACGCGAGCTTGGCATGCTGGTGGTTGAAGAAGGCGGCTCGACCTTTAATCACAACATGACGATGATTGTTGATGGCGCCACCGGCGTTGAACACAATATTCCGGTAGCGCCTTTGTATCGCGACGTGCAGGAAATGTGGCGGCAAACCGATGTGCGCAACACGCCGACTTTTGTGGTCAATTATGGCGGCGTGTCCGGTGAATACTGGTGGTATGCGCGCGACAATGTGTGGGAGAACGAGCGCCTGCTGAAGTTCTTCCCGCGTGAAACGCTGGATGCGCGTAGTATCCGCCGGGAAACCGCGCCGGATTGGGATTACTGGCATATCGAAGTAGCCAAAGCCGCGAAAGTTCTGCGCGACCAGGGCGTCAAATTCCAAGTCGGCGGTCACGGCCAGTTGCAAGGCTTAGCCCCGCATTGGGAAACCTGGATGTTTACCCAGGGTGGTTTCTCAAATTTTGAAGCATTGCGCGCAGCCACCATCGATGGTGCTGATTATCTGGGCCTGAGCAGTGACCTTGGCTCGATCGAAGTAGGCAAGCGGGCGGATCTCGTTGTTGTCAATGGAAATCCTTTGCAACAAATTCGTGACACCGCCAACACCCACATGGTGATGGTCGACGGTCGACTATTTGACGCCAGCGATATGTCAGAAATTGGCGGCAAACAACGCAAAGCGCCGGTGTTTTTCTGGCAGCGCCATCCGTCAGGTCAAAGCTTTGGCATTCAATACGGGCCAACCGCTCCCTGCCACTGCCCGAAGGGTGCTCAGCACAATCATTAAATCCATGCTTTAAGAAATTTCCAGACGGCCGCTTACAAAAGCGGCCGTTTGCGTTAGGCTAGAGCCATGAGCAGAGTACGCTACATGATTCTTTTGCCCGATCCCGCATTAGCGCGAGGCAATGAGCCTGCGCTCAGCTTTAGTGCGCATGGCGCTACTGAGCTGGCGCAGCAGTTACAAAATGCGCTCACTAGCGATCAGTTATTTCAAACGTGGCGCAACATGCAAGATGAACCGGAGAATATTGATCCGGCGCTGGGCGTAACCGACGCTAAGGCAACCGTTAGTGGTGTGCAAGATGATTTAAGCATCCGGCTGACCGTCGTGTGTGACTTGGATAGCGGCATTCTCAAGCAGCGCCTGCGTTGGCTCGCCGGCCGCCATTGGCAGCTACGTGACGTCACTGCGGTCGACTAATCGTGACAAAAATTCCGCTGATCATGTCTTGGAGCGGCGGCAAGGACTCTGCCTGGGCCCTGCATCAATTGCGAAGCGGTAATCAGTTTGAGGTCGTTGGCATACTCAGCACCTTAACTCGCGGGTTCGATCGCATTGCGATGCACGGAATACGTCGAGACATACTCGTCGCGCAAGCTCAAGCATTAGGTGTGGAGCTGATCGAAAGCTGGCAGGACGCCAGCCCCAGCAACGAGCAATATGAGCAGGCATTTCAAGACGCTTTGACTGCCGCACAGCGACGCTGGCCCGGGCTCAATCACATCGCCTTCGGCGATTTGTTCCTGCAGGATATTCGCGAGTATCGCGATGCCTTATGCACACGCACAGGCTGGCAAGCTGTATATCCGCTCTTCGGCGTGAACACGGCTGCACTGGCCCGCACAATGATTGATGGTGGACTGCGGGCCAAACTATGCTGCGTGGATACGCGCCAGTTAGACGCATGCTTTGCCGGTGAGGTGTTCGACCGCGCATTACTTGACCGCTTACCGGAGAATATCGACCCCTGCGGCGAGTATGGAGAGTTCCATAGCTGTGTCTACGATGGCCCGATGTTTAGCAAAGCGCTGCAATTATCCAGGGGCGAATCCGTTCGCCGCGACGGCCAATTTGAGTACGTTGATTTTGAGTTACGTTAAGCCTCTGGCCTACCGCAGCGCGGCGTCCCTGTGCGCAACTTCGGTCGTTTGGTCAATAATGCGAATTACTGCACGAAGAGGGGCATTGCTTTTTCCGGTGCAACAGATAGCATCGGATTTTGGCTGATTTCAGAGTAAGCTCTGGGTCATAGCCGCAGAAAATCAGCTCAAGGCAAGGCACTATGAACAACACACTTTTTAAATCTTCTCTCGTTGTGATGCTGGCCTTTGTTGCAATTTCCGGTGTCCTTGATCATTTTATTGACCTCACCTGGTTGAGCGCCAGCGCCATTTTGCTCGGGCTGCTGCTGGTTAATGCGCAAATATTCGGCAGCGACAATGGTGAACCGGCCAGCTGGTCGCAAACCGATATCGAACTAACCGAAGTTAAAAAACAGATTGTGCGCGCGGCACTGATTCATGGTGCTCTAATTGTTCTGGCGCTGGTTGGCGGCTTCTACTTTTTCCAGTAAGTAGTGAACGACTGGCTGTAACAGCCGTCGCCAAAAGCTAAAGACACGCCACACCGCCTATTTGCTCAGTCGCCCCCCGAAAATGAAACCGATCGAGATCCTTCCCATTTTGTATAGCTTTCGACGCTGTCCCTATGCGATCAGGGCGCGGATGGCTTTGCGTTATGCCAGACAGCGCGTGCATCTGCGCGAGGTCGTATTGCGCGACAAGCCCGATGAACTGCTGCAAGCGTCGGCTCAAGGAACGGTTCCGGTATTGGTACTAACCAACGGCGAAGTCATCGACGAAAGCCGCGACATTATGATCTGGGCTCTGGAACAGAACGACCGCGATGGCTGGCTTAGCGTATTGGTCGAGGAACAAGCAGCGTTGATTGATCTTAATGATCAACGGTTCAAACCGTTACTTGATGGCTACAAGTATCCGGGGCGCCACGCCAAGCTGGATTCACCGGGCTGCTTTCAACGTGCGCTCGAGCTCTTCATTAATCCGCTTGAGGGACAACTAAAAACACAGGCCTTCCTATTCGGGTCTGACATGCAGTTGGCAGATGTCGCTGTATTTCCTTTTGTACGGCAGTTTGATGGTGTTGATAAGCACGCCCTGACTGAGCAGGACTACCCCGCACTCAGGATATGGCTGAACCGGATGACCCGCAGCGATCTATTTCAAGCCAGCATGAAGAAATTTGAGCCCTGGCATGCCTCGGATACACCTAAGGTTTTCTAAGCGCTGGAACGCACAATGCCTAACCGGTATTTTGCACGCCGGCAGAAATCCCGTTAACCGTCGCAAACAAGGTCTGTAATACGGCCCCATCGGGGCTACCCTGCGTGCGCCATTGCTTAAGCAGCTCGACCTGCAACACGCTGATCGGATCCACATACGGATTGCGTAGACGGATGGATCGCGATAAGCGTTGGTCACCGGTAAGCAACGCATCGCGATTTCGAATGCGTAATACCGTATCAATGCTGCGTTGATACTCCTGCTCTATTTGTCCGAACATCGTCTCGTGCAAAGGACCGGCTAATTGTGAGTAGCTGGCAAAGATGCTCATATCGCATTTGGCCAAAACCATCTCCAGATCATCGAGCATGGTCTCGAAGAATGGCCAGTCATTGGCCATGGATTGCAGCGCTTCGAGACCGAATTCTTCGATACAACGGCTCAAACCCGTGCCCACGCCATACCATGCGGTGAAGCCACAACGGTTTTGTGCCCAGGAAAAAACCCAGGGAATAGCGCGCAGCCGCTCTACGCCGCCCGAGCCGATACGCCGCGATGGTCGCGAACCAATTTTCATCCGCTCGATCACATCAATTGGCGTAGCCAGGCGGAAATATTCCGGGAAATCCGGATTCTCATAAACCATAGCTCGATAATGGCTGCGCGACGCCTGACTCATTAACGTCATTATTTGGCGCCAAGTATCGACCCGCTGATCAATGCTGCGTGGTCGCAGGCTGGCGCGCATCACCGCGCCGGTCGCTTGCTCCAGATTGCGCAATGCCAGCGCGCGAATTCCGTATTTGCGATGAATTACTTCACCCTGCTCGGTAACCCGAAGCACACCGCACACCGAACCCACTGGCGCGGCGATGACCGCGCGCTCCGTCTTGCTACCACCGCGCGATAGGGTCCCGCCACGGCCATGAAAAAACGAAATGGCGATGCCGGACTCTCGCGCCAACGCGGTCAGACGAACTTGCGCCTGTTGTAGCGACCAGCGTGATGCAATCAATCCACCATCCTTGGCACTGTCCGAATAGCCGAGCATTACCCACTGTCGATTGCCTCGACTGTGTAGATGCGCTCGATATTTCGGATCGTCGAATAAACTGCGCAGAATGTTCTCGCCCTGCTCAAGGTCGGCAACCGTTTCGAGCAATGGAGCAATATCCAGAGGGACCTGCCCGCTCGTATCTTCAAGCCCGCCGATTCGCGCCAGCGCCAGAACCGCCAGCACGTCTGCCGGACCGCGGGCCATACTAATGATGTACGGACCAAAAACACTATCGCCATAGACCGGCAGAAGCCGCGCAATGGTCTGGAACACGTCAATTACCCGGCGTGCCGACTCATCAGCAGTAGCAACGGCCGCCCTGGCTGCAGCCAAGTCTCCGTCGAGTACAGCGCGACGCTGATCATCTGAGCAATCCGGAAATTCGGGCAAGGCAAGCAAGCTTGCCAGTGCGTCATCATGGGTCGCCGAGTCCTGACGCAGGTCCAGACACGCCAGATGAAATCCGAATGTGCGCACTCGCCACATAATCCGTTGCAAGGAAAATAAGCCCGCGTGTTCGCCGCGATTGTCGATCAAACTGTGTTCAATTAACTTCAGATCGTCCGAGAATTCCGCGAGTTCCGAATAGGCACCCGGCTCGTCCTTTGCGGTTCTGCGCAGGCGCTCCCGGACATAATCCAATAAGCGCAGATAAGGCATTTCAATTTCGCTGGTTTTCTCAGGATCAATCAGATCCGGAAGTAACTGCTGATACTGGGTAATCCGATGGGACACCTCACGACTGATACCAATTCGCGAGCTTGATTGGCTCAAGGTGTCCGCCAGTCGGTATAGGTCCTTTTGATAGGCAGCCAGGACTTCAGCGCGCTGCATGCGCAATGTACTCACGATAGTCGATGCCCCCGCATTCGGGTTGCCGTCCATATCGCCACCCACCCAGGTCCCAAAGCGCAGCAAGGTTGGGAGTTCGGTAGTTGATCCGAAGTTTTCACGAACCGCGTGTTGCAATGACTCGTAAAAAACCGGGAGCACGCGATATAAAACTTGAGTCAGATAAAAACCTACGTGTTCGGACTCATCGGCCACGCTGGGCTTATGTGTGCGTACCTCTGCCGTTTGCCAGCCTGCGGTCAGCGCGGTACGAATGATTGCCAGCGACGCGCGTCGCTCGGGAGGTGTTTGCGCATGATCAAAGTCCTCGGCCAAGGCTTTCACGATGACGTGCTCTTTAATCAGCAGAGCGCTGCGCACTGCTTCGGTCGGGTGCGCGGTAAATACCGGTTCAATTTGTAGCGTCGGCAAAAACTCCTTGAGTGCTTCCAGCGTAATGCCATCGTTTGCCAGATCTTTGAGCACGGCATTTAGTCCACCGGGCTGCGCCATTTCACCGGATTTCTGATGCGCGCGCCGGCGTCGAATGCGGTGGACGCGCTCAGCAATATTTACGACATGGAAATACGTGCTGAACGCGCGAATCAAATCGTCTTTATGATCGGGGTCAACAGCTGAAATTTCTGCGACCAGGATTTGCAGCGAATCGCCTTTTTCGCGACGTGAAATTGCCGCTTTGCGAATGCGTTCAACTTCTGCAAAAAACTCGATCCCGGCCTGGTCTTTAAGAATTTCACCAACTAGTGCGCCCAGGCGCCGAACATCATCGCGCAGAGGTAAATCATCTTCTGGAAATGCTATTTCGCGCAGCGGCGCTACAGGTTTTGATGTTTCAGACATAGAAAGTAATTGCTCTTAGGATCGTGACTCTGCCTGAGTATTAGACACGCTTTGGCTAAATATTGTTGCTTAAACGCGCAAAAAACGCATTAGCGGGGCCGCGATCCATGTGCTTATTAATGAAAATGCCCGGAGTGCGATTTTCGCAAAAGGCCGTCCACTTGGCAGGCGAATGGCGTTGTATTCAATCGCGGACTGCGACGCCCGGCGCCGCTTAAAGACCGGCGCCCCCGCGCTCAGATGCAAGGGTAGTCTGTGCTTCGCGGCGTATTCAACGCCCAAGGCCATCAGCAATCGGTAAAGACCCATACCGGGTTCCGCGTCAAGTTGGTAACCAATCATTGGCTGGGTAATCTGATGACCGTCGGTCGCAAATGCGATAAATCCAAGCAAACGCCCGTCGGGGCCGCAAAGACCACGGAACTCGAGCATGCCCGATGCGTGCCATTGCGCTAACAACGCGGCATCGTACTCTGGATTGAGCCGACTGTATTTGCCCAGATAGAGGCCCTGATACAGACAATGCGCCTGCGCAATATGGTCGCGGGTGAACTCTGCGCTTTCGAGAATTCGCAGTTTGCTGCGCCTCAAAAAGCTAAGGTCCTTGCGCAAATGCCGGTTCTGAATAACTGCATGGGCAGGATCGGGCAACAAATAAACCTGACGCGAAACCAACAGAATAAAACCCATCCTGCGCAGCGCCTTCAGCCAATCGGCATGCTGGACGGTATTCAGTGATCGAAAGCAGATCGCCGTGTCGACAAAGCGTGTGCTTAATTCGTCGACGCACTCGTGAAGATCCGGCGGCACATGTGGCCCATACAAACTGGTAGAAAATAGCCAGCTATTCACAAAGACGCACTGATCAATCTTAATCAGACGCAACAAGTATTCGATGAGTTTAAGTAATGGCAGCAGACCATAGCCCAATAGGCGAGGTAGTTTGTGTGCGGTTTCTAACTGGGCGTATGCCCCATAGGTCGACTGCAAAGAGATCACCCAGGAGACATTTTCGTTTATCGAGCGCCTGCTCACCAACGGCACATGCCGCCCGCCCAGACTGATCCACTGCATGCGCGCATCGCTGAGATTACCGCGTGGATTGCTTTGAAGATACTCGCTCCATATCTGAACAAAACGGTCAGCATCCAGTCGTTTCATGGGCCTGATGAAATCACCCTATCGGTCAACTCGCGACCGTTGTACTCCATGTCAAAGCTCGACGCCGCGCGAACGCTACAGTTCTGGCGCTGTGCGACCCGACCAATCTGTACCAGATCGAGCAAAGCGCCCATCAAAGGCATCGGGTCGCGGAGTTGGGCGACGACTTCCCGGGCTCTGGAAAAATCGCGCGACCAGGCGCCGATTTGCCCGGATTGAATTGCATCATATAAGCCGCAACTGAGCATCAAAGGCGACATCATGGCCATCGCCCCGGGACGTGACTCAACGGCGCTTCCCGGCGGACCAATCATCGCCGAAGGAACGCCCGCGAGTAAGTGGACACCACTAGTTGCGCGTGGATTGCATTCCAAGGCGACGCACTGGCCATCGGCTTGCTGAATCCAGTCAAAGGCTATTTGCCCGGTAAATTTAATTTTGCTAATAAACTCTTTTACTGCATGGGATATCGATGGCACTTCAACAGCTTCGAAAACAAAGCTCGCACTTTCGCGCCAGCGGTAGGCAGGCCGGTAAATTACGTGCGCACTGATCTGGCCTTGGCGGGCGATGCTATACGAGCAAAATTCCTGACCACGCAGCCGCTCTTGCGCCAGATATCCGTGGAGCCCTTTGATCTGCTCAGGCGAAAAGTCATCGCCAAACACAACGCGATCGCCAAACCGTGAAAACTCCGGTTTGAGTACACAGGAGCGACCATCGCGCCATCGGTTCAGGGCATCCAAGCTAGTCAATGAAATCGTGTCGGGCACCGGCATGCCGTGGTGGCGGGCCAACTCGACGAACTGCAACTTACTATGCAGGCAGCGCAGCAACTCGAAGTTATCAGCAAACACATACAGCGAATCCGGCAAGTGCTCGCGGTAAGCGCTCAAATAAAATATTTCTTCACAGGTCGGCACGATGAAATCAATCGCATTGCGCTGTACAAACTGCGCGATGCTTTGAAGGTATGCACGACTGGCTAAACGCGCACCGGGCGTTTGCAGATGCGCCGTTACCGACCGGGACCAGGAGCAGAGTCTTGCCGACATCGAATCTGTCGTGAACACGTCGTATCCTGCACTCTTAAATTGCCGTGCCAGCTCCAGCGCCACTGGAGCCCGCGCGCTGGTGATCAGTACTCGAGGCATGGATTTTCCAACCCCACCCGATCAGCCCATTGCGGACAATGCGATGGAACAATTTTTACTTCCGGATAGCGTTTGGCCAGGCGGTTGAGTTTCTCCATCGTGTTCTTGTACTGCGCCGGATCGCCAAGCAACCAGGTCATGATCGTTGGCGGCAGAACGCCATCGACCACCGACTGAAAGCGCCACGCCGCGTCGGCGACCAGAAATACCCACGCGCCGCTCTTATCCCTGAATATCAAACCCACCTGACCGACTGCGTGACCCGGCAGGTCGACCAACAGCATGCTGCCGTCCTCAAACAGATCGTAAGCGTCACCAAATTCAAAGAACTCGGCCGGGACCGCGCTGGGCTGCTGCTGTTCCACCCAACGCATACGCTGCGTAATCGCTACCGGTAGTAACTCGCTGAGCAAACCATTGCGCAGCGCGGACAACTTGCTCCGGGTTTGCAGGTCGTCAACCGCAGATTTGGAGCAAATGATCTGGGCATGCGGAAAATCACCCGCACCGCCGATATGGTCAGCATGCAGATGCGAAAACACGATTGTGCCCAAGGCCGAATCATCAATGTGTAATCGAGCAATTTGCGCATAGGCTGAGTCACTGCGATCAAAATGCACCGGGGTCACCGCACGATATAGACGGTTCGGCAATCTGCGGGTTACCTGCATAAACTGTTCTGAATAGCCGGTATCAAACAGGACAAAACCCTGAGTCGGATGCTGTATCAGGGCACATAAGGCCGGAAAATTCGTCGGCCTAAGTGAGCCGTCAGTTCGCACAGAACACTCCGGATGACGGCAATAACCGGCTTGCAATAATCGCCAATTAAGCTTCACAAGCCCTCCACCACTGTGCGAATTCAGCAATCCCCTGATCGATCGATTTTTTCGGGGCAAAGCCCAGATGCGTTGCTGCCGCAGTGATATCCAGGGTTTGATCGTAGGCCAATACACCGACACTGTAGGGCGTCAATGGCGGCTCAGGGTAGCCGGGCAGCATACGACAGGTTTTTTCCAGAGCGCTTGCGAAGAGCAATGCTACCGGTCTTGGAATGTCCCTGAAACGCACCGACATCTCCAGCGCAGCGAATACTTTAGCAAGCAGTTCGACCACACGCTGCGGCTGTGCATTGCAGATGTTATATGCGCGACCGCAGGCTGAATCGGGTGCATTTAAGCTGGCTTGAATGGCGTCGATTACATTGTCCACACAGCTTAGATCAATCTGCGCGCTGCCGCCGTTAAATAGCGGAAACCAACCCCGTTGTGCGAGTCGGACAATGCGCGGGAATATCGCCGAGTCGCCGGGCCCGAAAACCGCTCTGGGCCTCAAGATAATGCTCTGCAGACTACTTGCCTGAGGCGCGCGAAGTAGCTCTTCACCCAGCCATTTAGACTCGGCATACGGCGTGATCCACTTAGCCGGTGCATTGAAGGACTCGGTTAAATTTCGCCTGTCGCCAAACTGAAAATAAATGCTCGGTGATGACAGATGCACAAATCGATGCACACCGGCACGCGTACTGGCTTCAACTAGCCGCCGCGTCGCTATGACGTTGTCTCTTTGAAAGTCTTCGCGCCGACCCCACGGGCTTGAACGCGCTGCGCAGTGAACGACCGCATCAGCACCGGCCAGCAGATCGTCCAGAGAATCTACCGCCAGATCCAAGGCTAAGCATCGCGCATGACCTGAAAACTCTTTAAGCGCTGCACGATTACGCCCGGTCAGCGTCAAGCTCGCGCCGGTGCCTATTAATCGCCGCGCCAGATGAGCGCCGATAAAGCCACTCGCGCCGGTCACCACAATCTGCCGCATATCAATAAACCATGACCGCAGCACCAATCGAAAAACCGGCACCGGTTCCCAGCAATGCGAAGTGTTGACCGCGTTGAATCTGACCGTTCTCGATGGCTTTATGCAAAGCAACAGGTATTGATGCGGCTAACTGATTGCCGTGATCCGGCAGAATATTGCTGATCTTTTCGGGATTAAACCCCAGTGCTTCAGTCATGTGCTCAATGGCTTTAACGCTGGCCTGATGGGGAACAATATGCGCAAGCTGCTGTGGATCAATATTCGCCTTGGCCCACAGCTTTCTCAAAAACCCGGGAACCCGACGCGCCGCCAACCCATAGACTGCTTTGCCATTCATTTCAAATACCGCGCCGGCTAAAAATTCATCGAGTGATTCGCGCACGCGAATTCGGGTTCCGCCGGAGCGAACCTGACAATGTGTATAGCCTTCCGAATACGTTGCAAAATGCGCGGCGACCAATCGCGACCGGTCCTTTTCATCACAGCGCTCAACGATGACTGCCGCTGCGCCATCACCAAACATGGCGGCGGTCTCCTGATCGTCCCAGTTTAATCCTGCGCTGGCGATCTCGCTGCTCACAATCATGATGCGATTAAATCGACCGGCTTGAATCAGGCATGCGGCATTGTCCAGAGCAACCAAAAAGCTCAAGCAGGTTGCATTGATGTCGAAGGCTGGAATACCGCTGCCACTCAAGCCCAGTTTGTGGTGCACCAAAGCCGCGTTACAGGGAATGGTTTGCTCCATAACGCTGCACGCAGATATGAGACAGTCGATATCCCGGGCGCTTAAGCCAGCTCTTTGTAATGCCTGCTCAGCAGCGTGCGCAGCCATTGAGGAGCTCGTTTCCGTCCCCGATGCAAAACGTCGTGAGCGAATCCCGACCTGCTGTTCGGTCCAACCCGGCGTTTTGCTCCAGCGCTGATCAAAGGCTTCCGATAAGTGTTCGCCCACCGGTACGTATTCTGCGGTCGCCACAATTCGAATCGGAATCTGCCCTGCCGCGAGTTGGAACGTTGAACCTATTGAACTCATCTACTGGCTCCTCAGCACTTGCGCCGGGCTCAGAGCACCAGCGCGAATGGCAGGGTAAAGACTGAAACTTAAACAAAGAACGACGGAAAACCCGGCAATGACCATAACGTCGACAAACTCCAGAGCAACCGGCACTCCGCTGACAAAAAAGCCCTCGGCAGACATAAGCTGAGTCTGCTGCACCGACTCGTAAAATTTAATCAGTGACGGCAACTTCCATGCCAGAGCGCTGCCGACTGCTACGCCTCCGATAGTTCCTATAATGGCGATCATTGACCCGAGCAAGAAGAAAACACGCCTTAATCCAAGCTGATCCATACCCATCGTCTGCAACATGGCAATATCGGATCGCTTCTCACGCACCAAAGTGAGCAAGGCACTGGCCATACCGAAGGCTGAAACCGCAATGACTAGCGACATCAGTACAAACATGACGAACTTTTCGATGCGTAAAATATCGAAAAAATCTTTGTGCTCACTGGCCCAGTCCTGAGCCTGCACACCATCTGGAAGTGCAGTATTCAATTGCGCAGCAACAAACATCGCCCGGGTCGGATCATCCAGGCGTACGCGTAAAGAGGAAATGCTTTGGCCCAGCCGCAGGAATTTTTGCGCATCAACCAGATGAATATAGGCGAAGTTCTGATCCACCTGCGGAAACCCGAAGTGAGCAATGCCGCTGACCGTGAAAACTTTTGAACGAGGCACAAATCCGAGGATGGATTCGCGTGACTCGGTGCTGATTAAATTTACTTTGTCGCCCAGCCGGCTGCCGAGTTTTTTCGCTAAGCCGGAGCCCAGAACGACATTGAAACTGCCGGCTTGTAAGCTTTGCATGGTTCCTGTCTGCAGATGTGTTGCGAGCTCGGAAACTCCCGGCTCCAGATCAGGCTCAATGCCCTGCAACATCGCACCGGAAGCCGCATCGGCCTGAATCCATATTGCCTTTTCGGCCAGGGGCGCCACCCCGCTGATCGAACGATCCTGCAATAGCTGTTCGCGCAGTGGTTCCCAGTCGGCTATTGGATTTTGCGCGCGCACATTGATGTGGGTGAGGCTTTGCAGAATCTTACGCTGCAACTCGACTTCAAACCCACGCATCACCGCATTGGAAACGATCAACGCCATCACGCCTAGGCCGATTGCGCAGATCGCCGTCATCGTGGCGAATGGTGGCAATAGACGTCGAGCACTGCCGCGGAAATACCGCAGTGCCAGAATGAAAGCGATGCCACGTGCACCGAACATAGGCCAACTCGCTAAGCGCAACACACTGGCTGCGGGCTAGGCCCAATTAGAGCACATGCGCTCGCGCCCAACGCAGCTCTGAGGAGATTTTTATGGCCCTGTACGCGACTCCGGCACTAATAGGCGAACTGGCGAAACAGCGGATCAACCGAGCCATTCCACTCATTATGGTAAAGCTCAAGCTTTCGTTCGGCCGGAGTTTGTCCGGAGAGCGCTATTTCAATTAATGGTTCTAGGAAATGGGTTTCATCAGCACCGGCGCAATTTGTCTGGGCGCGACGAAGCAATCCTTCCTGAGAGATGCGCAAAACTTCCAACGAGAGCTCGCGCACGGTCTTGCCGTCAAACGCCAATCTAAATCCCTGCGGCCCGACGCCGTCGCGCAGTGCGTGGCGCTGTTCGGAGCTCCAGTTTTTTACCAGATCCCATGCCGCATCGAGCGCGGTGTCGTCATAAAACAGACCAACCCATAATGCGGAAAGCGCGCAAATACGGTTCCATGGCCCACCATCGGCGCCACGCATTTCCAGATATTTCTTCAAGCGCACTTCCGGAAAAATAGTGGTCAGATGATCAGACCAATCGCGTAAGCTGGGCACTTCGCCGGGCAGAACGTCCAATTCTCCCCTCAAGAACTTGCGGAAGCTTTTCCCCGAACAATCCACATAAGCGCCATCTCGTGCAGCAAAGTACATCGGCACATCAAGCGCGTAATCGACGTAGCGCTCAAAGCCAAAACCGGCATCAAAGACAAAGTCGAGCATGCCCGTGCGATCCGGATCGGTATCTCGCCACACCTGCGAGCGGAAACTCAAGAACCCATTGGGCTTGCCTTCGGTAAATGGCGAATCAGCAAACAACGCGGTCGCAATCGGCTGCAATGCCAATGAGACGCGGAATTTTTTGATCATATCGGCCTCGGAGCCGAAGTCGAGATTGGATTGAATGGTGCAGGTACGGGTCATCATATCCAGCCCAAGATTGCCGACCTTGGGCATGTATTCGCGCATGATTTTGTATCGACCCTTGGGCATCCAGGGCATTTCACTGCGAGACCATTTCGGCTGAAACCCCATCCCCAGAAAGCCCAGACGTAAGTTGTCTGCTATGGCCTTAACCTCGTAAAGGTGTTGAGCAACTTCGGCGCAGGTCTCGTGCACCGTATTCAACGGTGCGCCGGAAAGCTCGAGCTGCCCGGCGGGCTCCAAACTGATGTTGGCGCCACCTTTACTCAATGCGATTAAATGTTCGCCTTCGTAGATTCCATCCCAGCCGAAACGCATCAGACCATCGAGTAGGGCCGCAATACCGCGTTCGCCCTCATAGGGAATCGGCTTGAGATCATCCAATCGGAAGCCGAATTTTTCATGCTCGGTCCCGACCCGCCACTGTTCACGCGGTTTGGATCCGCTGGCCAGATAATCGATCAACGTCTGCTTATTTTCGATCGGCGTTTCTTGTTCTGAACTCGGTCCGGACATCGGCATCCTTAGTTGGGGACAGACCACACAGGGGTCGGTCAGGCTCTGACCTTAATATGGGTGCTTAGTTCAGGGTTCAAGACCCAGCCATGTTTGAACCACGTGTCTTGCCGAATCGACGCCCGTGCGCTTGGTCGCCGAAAAGAGCTGCACATCCGCCCGGCCCTCCAGGGCTTTTTTAATCTGCGCAAGCGTGCGCATCTGCTCGGACTGGGTCAATTTGTCGGCCTTGGTCAGCAATCCAAGGCATGGCACGCCGCGCGAGACCGCAAAATTAATCATTTGCTGGTCGTATTCTTTTAGCGGGTGCCGCGAATCCATAACCACGACTAAGCCGACCAAACTCTGGCGAGTGCGGAAATACTCATCGATAAACGCTTCCCAGTGCGCCTTAAGTGACTTGGATACCTTGGCGTAGCCGTAACCGGGTAAATCCACCAGATAACGCTCAGGGATCACTTCAAAGTAGACCAATTGCTGGGTTCGTCCGGGTGTCTTTGAGGTACGCGCCAGCGAATTCTGCATGCACAGTTGGTTCAGAGCACTGGATTTACCCGCGTTTGAACGCCCGCAAAACCCGACTTCGCGGCCCACATCCGGCGGCAATTGATCAATTAAGTGGGCTGCGCGAAGAAATCGCGCCTGATTTAGACGGTTTGCCATGTCGGTAATTGCTTGGAAATAGGTGGTCAGTGTGGCCTGCCGGGGCAGCAAAGGCCAGACTTGAATTGACCATAATGGTCGCGCAAGGGGATAATTCGCCTTCACCGCGTCCGTATGGGGCGTTTTCTATTTTGCCGTTTCGGAGCTTCGCATGACGTTTCCGCGTATTTTTACCCTGACTGCCGCCATCGCCTTTGCCGTAGCCGCTGTAGCCCAGACTTCCACTGAGCCCGCTGTTGCAGAGCAAGCCGCGCCGGTGACGCCCCTAGAAACATCCGACGCCATCGCCAAGGCCGGTGACGCTACCGCTGGCGAAGCCAAAGCAGCAGCCTGCGGCGCATGCCACGGCGGTGATGGTAATTCCAGCGATCCGCAGTATCCGAAGCTCGCCGGTCAGCACGAGACGTATATCGCCCGACAACTCGAGTTGTTCGCCAATGGCGGGCGTGACAATGCCATTATGCTCGGATTTTCGGCCGGCCTGAGTGCTCAGGATCGCCGCGATATCGGTGCGTATTACGCGACTAAGAAAGTGATCCCCGGCGTTGCCGATGACAGCGTTATTGAAACAGGCCCGAACAAAGATAAAAAGTTTTTCGAAGTGGGTCAGGCCATTTATAACAGCGGTATCAGTAATCGAGGCATACCGGCGTGCACAGCCTGTCATGGACCAGCAGGCGCTGGATTACCGGGACCGACCTATCCGCGCATTGGCGGACAACACGCCAGCTACTCGTCGGCTAAGCTCATCGAGTTTCATGGCGGCGCAGCCTGGGGCACCGGTGACGACAAGAACGAGATTATGAGTCAGGCTTCTCGCGAGCTCACTAATGAAGAAATTCTGTCGTTGGCAAGCTACATCGAAGGCCTGCACCGTTCGAGCAAGTAATCTCACTGAAACTACTTAGACGCAGCATTGTCTGATCTAAGTAGTTTGCACCGCAGCGATTGTCTCGATTTGCTTGCGGCCCTGTACGAAGATGTGTCCGGAGAATGTTGATGAATTATCGTGGTTTTCTTGTAGCAGCGTTGATGATTTTCGCCCTGAGTGGCTGTGGTCAGGACTCGACCCCGGAGCAAACTGACGCACCCGCTATTGAAGCTGCGCCCGCTGAAACTCAGTCCGCAGACCCGGCACCGGTTGAAAGTGAAACGACAGCAAGTGAAGACACCACCGCGCAAACGCAGCCCGAAGTACAAGCCGAAATAACTGCCGAAGCGAAAGCCGAAGTTGTCGCTGCGCCGAAGCCGACGGCGCCGGCAAAGCCGGTTACCCTGCCCGCCGGACCGGAGCCACGATTGGGCATTGATTACGAAATTCTGGCGTCCCCGCAACCGCTGTATGCCGGTGGCGACAAGGTCGAAATTGCCGAGATTTTTTCTTACTCCTGCGGTCATTGCGCCCGCTTGAACCCGATACTTGCCCAGTGGAAAAAAACACTGCCCGATTACGTCAACGTTGCTTACATTCCGCTGGTTTACGGCCAGGAACCGGCAGACAATCTTGCCCGTGTCTACTTCGTGGGTGAGGCCTTAGGCGTTCTTGATAAATCGCACGAAGCCCTTTTTAATGCATTTTTGGCGAGTCGTATCCGAACCGGTGCGCTGAGTGAGTTTGAGCCGGTGTTTGCCGAAATCGGCGTTGAGTCACAAAAACTCAATGAAATCGCGAAGAGCTTTGGCATGAGTGGCAAACTCAACCGCGCCAAACAGTTTGCCCAACGCGCTGGAATAACCGGAACACCAACCATCATCGTCAACGGCAAATACAAAGTGATGGCTGGCCAAAGTGGATTCGAAGGCATGCTCTACACCGCGGAGTGGCTGGCTGCGCGCGAGCGCATTGCCAAATAGTCTGATGCCCGATGAAGACGGCGATCGGATTTTATTGCCGAACATCACGACACCGAATGAAGTCGCAAACTCATTGCGACTTCTGAGTTTCAATATTCAAGCGGGTAGTCAAACAAATACTTATGGCGATTACATCGCCCGCGGCTGGTCGCAAATTCTGCCGGGCGGTAAACGCCACACGCTAAAGTCGCTCGCTGAAGTGCTTTCGCCGTTTGATGTCGTGGGCTTGCAAGAAGCCGACCCGGGAAGCTTGCGCTCGGGCTTCACCAATCAGGCAAATTTTCTGGCGGAGCTGGCGGAGTTTCCGTTTTGGAGCGACCAACCTAATCGGCGAATTGCCAAAATTGCCAGCAGCGCGAATGCGGTCTTAAGCCGGCTGCAGCCCACCGAGGTACTCGACTACGCCCTGCCCGGCAGAATGGGTGGACGTGGAGTTCTGCTGTGCCGTTATGGCGAAGGTGATCAAGCATGGCATCTGGCAGTCACCCATTTAGCACTGGGCCTGCCTTCGCGTATTGCCCAGTTAAGCTTCTTGAGCGAGTTGCTCAGCGACAAGCGTCAGCTCGTGCTTATGGGTGATTTTAATTGCTCCTTTGATGCACCGGAGATGATGCAACTGTACCGCCGAACCCATCTTCAACCGCCACCGGAGCGTATTTTTACCTTCCCGAGCTGGGAGCCCAATCGCGCATTGGATCATATTCTGTGCGCGGGCTTTAAGATTAACCGCTATCAGGCGATGCCCGCGTCCGGCTCTGATCACTTAGCTATCGCAGCGGATATTTCACTTAAACCCAAGACGTGATTGCCAGGGTCAGCCCGATAAAAAATAAGACCAACGCAAAAACTTTTTTCAACGTATCGCCATGTAGGTGATGCGCTAGGCGAACTCCCCACGAGGCCGAAAATACTGCGGCAACCCCTATTCCGATAGCCGCTGGAAGATAAACATAGCCCCAACTGTATTCCGGCATCTGCGTAGGTGTTGGTAGACCCGCGAACGTAAGGGCAGCAGACAAAGCGATCGCCACACCACAGGCACTGGATGTACCAACCGCACGCACAGTCGGAACGCCTAGACGGGTCAATAAAGGGACGGTCATTGAACCACCGCCGATACCCACTAAAGAGGATATTGCGCCGATCGATAGTCCCCAGATACTTAGCAGCCACCCCTTTGGCACTTGGTGTTTGATGCCTGCTAATTCGCTATTCGTAACCACGCCCATGCGCACCGCGACGATGATGCAAAAGCCTGCAACGCCCCACTGTAAAACCGTGGAGCTCAGCTCCGCCGCAAGAACCCCACCCAGACTGGCACCGATGAGTAATCCCGGCGCCAACCAGCCAAAGCTCTTTATCAAAACCGCCCCCCGGCGATGGTGTGCATAAGCGGAACTTGCGCCGGTAATCACAATCGAAGCCAGTGAACTTGCCAATGCCACGTGGGTGATGGCTGAGTCGGGCACCTGGAAATGCGGTAACAAAAATACCAATGCCGCAACCAGAACGATACCACCACCGATACCCAGCAATCCAGCCAGGAACCCGGCAATGACGCCCATCAGTGGGAACCACAATAAATTCGGATCCATTCGCCCTACTCAAGCCCTTATTCAGTTAGCCAGCCTTGCATCAGCTAAACTTTGCTCATGATCTCATTCTCCACACCCCGAACCAATCGCAAGTCCACCTTAGCCCGCGGACTTTTCATTCTTGCCCTGGCGAGCCTGCCTATTGTCTTCGCCAACGCGAACAATTTAGATCAACAGCGCAATACCCTACGCAGCGCATTCGCAGAGGCTAAAGATGGCACTTTAAGCAAACGGCGGCTAGTCCAGCTGTCTGCACATCCACTTGCCGGCTGGCTTGAAGCGGTTGATCTGCATGCTCAGATAGACAAAATCAGTGATGCACAGATGCAGCAGAGCCTTTCTCGCATCGGCGATCAGCCAGCTGCACTATGGCTACGTCACAGTTATCTAAATGCGCTTGCCAGGAAAAAACAGTGGCAGAGCTTCTCAAAGTTTTACACGCCGAGCAGCGACGTGAGTCTGCGTTGTCATGACTTGAGCGCGCGTCAGGCCGCCGGTCGTATCGATGACAAATGGTTTGCTGACCTTAAAGGCATTTGGCTTCATGGCAAATCATTGCCATCTGCGTGCGATGGCCCAATCGCAGCAATGGAGGGCATGCGTAAAATCAGTTATGCAATGCGCTGGCAGCGTATTGACCTGGCTATTGAAGCGAATGAACCGGCTCTGATTCGTTTCTTAGCGCGTGCTTTGAATACTGCTGATTCCGCCCAAGCCAATGCTTACGCGGATTATTTGCAAAGTACCAAGGGCAATCCGCTGAACTGGCCGAACAATGAACGCTCGCGTCGCACTGTGCTAACCGCGTTAAAACGAAGTGCCCGCAGCGACCCGGATAAAACCGAACAGCTGCTGCAATCACTCGCTTCGAGCCCGATCATCACTACGGATGCGCACAATGAGATTGCAGCTGAGATTGCACTGTGGAGCGCCGTCAATTACTTGCCGAATGCCGAACGCCGATTTAAAGACTTAGCGGCTACAGCCTATACGCCGCAGTTATTAGAGTGGCGCGTGCGCGAAGCATTGCATCGCGCAGACTACTCTGCGGCACTGGCAGCGATTCAAAAAATGGATAAAGCGCAGTTAGCCGATTCGCGTTGGCTGTATCTGCGGGCACGACTGCATGAACTCAACGGCGACTCCAAATCGGCTGCCAGCGACTACGCAGTCGCTGCGCTAAGCCCAAGTTTTCATGGGTTTCTTGCTGCTGACCGATCCGGTCGAAACTATCAGATTTGCGCACTTGAGCCGTCCTCGGACTTAAACGTACGTAATCAGGTGGATCAGAACGCGTATTTGCTGCGCGCGTTCGAGTTATACCAAATGGACATGGTTGGCTTCGCCGGCAAAGAGTGGAATGCATTTATCCGCAATGCCAATGACGACCAGCGACGCGTAGCCATTGCAAAGGCGGTGGAACTGAACTGGTTTGATCGCGCGGTTTATTTTATCGGCAGCGATGCCGACGCTTTTCGCTACTATTCCCTGCGATTTCCGATTGCGTATCGCAATAAGCTGGTGAGCGAAGCACGACACAATGCCTTAGATCCAGCATTGGTTGCGGGATTGGTGCGAGCAGAAAGCGGATTTATGCACGATGCACGTAGCCATGCCAATGCGCGTGGACTGATGCAAATGTTGCCCAGCGTGGGTGCACGCACAGCCCGACAATTGAATTTGCGCTGGCGTGGCTCGCACAGCCTGTATGATGCTAATTTGAACTTGCAGCTAGGCACCTACCATCTGCGCGAGATGATTGACGCGAATGACGCTTCAGTGATCAGGGCGCTCGCCGCCTATAACGCCGGCCCGACGCCGACGAATCGCTGGATCAGCCAACGCCCTACGCTGGATCAGGATTTATGGATAGAGACTATCCCCTACCATGAGACGCGAGATTATGTGGCACGGGTTCTGGCATTCAGTGTGATATATGATTGGCGCTTGAACGGTAGCGCAACCGCGTTGTCGGATCGAATAAATGGCAACAAGCAAACAACGGTACGTCGACAGTTTTCATGCGACCAGACCAGCGGGGAAATCGTAGCACCATGAAGAAATTACGCATTAGCGTTTTAGGCGGAAGCGGATTCGTAGGTCGTAATCTTTGCGCGCGCCTGGCACACGATGGGCATGATGTCCGGGTGTTCAGCAGAAATCCAAATGCTCATCTGAATCGGCAGATTGCACCCGGCATAACGGTAGACACATTAGATGTGTACGACGAAGCTAAGTTAAGCGCTGCCATAAAAGGCAGTGATGCGGTCATTAATCTGGTTGGCATACTCAATGAGCGCGGGGATAACGGCAAGGGCTTCCACCATGCCCACGTGCAACTGACTCGCGTGCTTGTCTCAGCCTGCAAGCATGCCGGCGTGAGTCGTTTAATACATATGAGTGCCTTGAATGCCGGGCGTGGAAAAAGCAACTATTTACGATCCAAAGGCGAGGCCGAAGACGTCGTTAAGATTAGCGGCTTGGATTGGACCATTTTCCAGCCCTCGGTAATTTTTGGACCGGGTGATGGACTGTTTGGCCGGTTTAGCGTGTTGCTGCAACTCGCACCGATTCTGCCTCTGGCCAGACCCGATGCGAAATTTGCGCCCGTATTTATAGGCGATGTGGTTGAGGCATTTGTGCGTTGTCTGAAAGACTCATCAAGTTTCGGCCGCACCTACGAGCTTTACGGACCAGACGTATTTCGATTGATTGACCTGGTACGCATGACCGCCAGACAGATCAATTCGCGATGCAAGGTGGTCGGCTTACCCGATCCGCTGGGACGTCTTCAAGCAATGGTCTTTGACTGGATACCCGGAAAGCCTTTTTCGTCCGACAATTACCGATCCTTGCTTACCGACTCGGTCGGCGCAGTTGATGGCCTGCATCAACTCGCGATCAAACCAACAACGGTGCGTTTGATGCTGCCTGAAATTCTGGGAAGCCCTGATCA
>CBDUOG010000035.1:0-21142 GCA_965368785.1 uncultured Gammaproteobacteria bacterium
CGCCCGAGGGAGCCGCACATCTTACACCACTTATCAAATCCGTCAACAGGTTTTTTGATTGATTTTGCAGATTCCCTGAAATATTTTTCCGCGCCGGCCGATACCCTTAGGTAACTAAGCGGAAAATCAGCAAATAAGCTGATCCGAAGCGCTACATGGTCTGATTTGCGAGCGGAGACTGTCCAAAATGACCGGCTCCGGTAAACTCAAACCTTGAATTAGTCCAACCCGTCAGGAAAAACCGATGACCCGCCTAATTTTACGCCTGCTGCTCACCTTGCCACTGGTTTTTCTTCTCGCCTGTGCCAGCAATGAATCACGCGACTGGGTTGAGCTGCGCGGACACAAATTCTGGGTTGAGGTTGCAAACGATTCACTGTCGCGGGAGCGCGGCCTGATGTTTCGCGAAAAACTGGACGACGATAGCGGCATGCTCTTCATCCACGACCAGATTGAGCCGCAAGCATATTGGATGAAGAACACCAGGATTTCGCTGGATATTCTGTATTTTGACGCCAATCGAATCCTAGTGAACGCACACGAGAATGTGCCGCCTTGTAGTGGCGGAAATCGTTGCCCTGTATACGCTAGTGCAGCACCGATTTTATTCGTTCTTGAATTAAACGCCGGTAAGTCGAGAGAGATCGGGCTCGAAAAGGGTGACCAACTAACTCTGGGCTCCGGTGTGTTACGCAATAAGTAATTAAGGCAAAAAGGCTCTATGCACGATTCACCCATAGAACTGAACTGGAACTATCTCGCGGCAATGCCCGACGAGCATCTACCGCTTTTGGAAGGCGGCCTGCTGATTGCCAAAGACGAATACCCGGACCTGCCGATCGGCGATTACGTGAGGCAGGTGCATGAGATGGGCGAACGCCTGCATCGAAAAATCTCAAGCATTGAGGGCATTGGCGACAAAATCTCTTTGCTCAACAGTTATGTATTTCAAGAGCTGGGCTTTTGCGGGAATGACGAGAATTACGACGATCCGCGTAACAGCTATCTATGCGATGTGATTGATCGCAAGCTCGGTATTCCAATTTCGCTAGCGGTCATGCAGATGGAATTGGCGCGCTGTGCGCACCTGCCTATGGCGGGCATCTCATTTCCAGGCCATTTTCTGGTGAGCATGCCCATGGAAGGCGGGCTTTTGGTGCTTGATCCATTTAACCGTGGCCGCCCGGTCGGTGCCGAGGAACTCAAGGAACGCGCATCAACCCACTTTGGCGGACAAATTCTGGACGATCAGAGCTTGATTCGAATTCTCGAGCCGGCCAGTCACCGCACCATATTGGTGCGCATGCTCAGGAATCTGAAAGGACTCTATATAGAACAAAGCGACTGGGAGCGCGTCGCTCGCAGTGCAGACCGGATTATAAAGCTCGTCGGCGAAGTACCCGATGCGCTGCGCGACCGTGGCCTGGCCTACTATCAAATTGGTCATACGGCCGGTGCACATGCGGACCTGGCGCGTTACTTACAAAAAATGCCGGATGCAGATGACGCAGAAAGCGTACGAGGATTGGTCATTGAGCTAGCAGGCGAACCCAAAGACATCAATTGAGAGACGGAATCAACCGATCTCAATCATTTCAAAATCGTCCTTGGTGACACCACAATCCGGACACACCCAAGTGTCGGGCACATCTTCCCAGCGCGTTCCCGGCTCGATCCCCTCATCCGGGGAGCCTTGGGCTTCGTCGTAAATGTAGCCACAAACCACGCACATATACGTGCGATAGGCGGAAATTGTCTCGGTCATCAATTTATCTTTAAGCCACGCTATAACAGTCATTACAATTGTTTCATGAACTGTGACAACGCGATATGAATGTGGGCCTGCGCTCCGGTGTGTATTTAATTACACCCGAATTTTCCGATCTTGATCACTTCTGTGCTCAGCTCAGACCATTGCTGCAGTTGCGCCCCAGTTGTGTGCAGTATCGCGACAAGCTCGGATCTGCGAGCGACAAGAAAAAACAGGCGCTGCGCATCCTGTCTGAGTGCAACGCCGCCCAAATCCCGCTGATTATCAATGACGACTGGCGCTTAGCACTGGAAATTGGTGCGCACGGAGCTCACTTAGGCTCCGGCGATGGTTCGCTGGCTCAGGCTCGAGCTGCTGCAGGAGAGCACTTTGTGCTTGGTGCTTCTTGCTATAACCAATTGCAGTTAGCGCAATTGGCTTGTCGGCAGGGGGCTAGCTACGTTGCTTTCGGCGCTTTTTTTGCCTCATCAACCAAGCCCGATGCCTGCGTGGCCAAACCGGATTTGTTGACCGCCGCAAAGTCACTGAACACACCAATCGCTGCAATCGGCGGGATCAACGCGGATAATGCCGCCACAGTAATTGCCGCTGGCGCAGATCTGATTGCGGTTATCAACGGCGTCTTCGCGGCGCCTGACCCGGTCGCGGCGCTGCGCGCATTGAACAATTGTTTTACTCAGGAATCTAAATGAATACGCAAAAAAGCCAAGCCTTATTCGAGCAAGCAATCAAATTGTTGCCGGGGGGAGTCAATTCGCCTGTTCGTGCATTCAAGTCAGTTGGCGGCACGCCTTTTTTCGCCAAGCGCGCCGAGGGCGCCTATCTGATCGACGTGGACGGCAATCGTTATGTTGACTATGTCGGCAGCTGGGGGCCGATGATTGCGGGGCATGCGCATCCTGAAGTACTTGCTGCGGTCGAGCGCGTGATGAAAGATGGCTTAAGTTTTGGTGTGCCTAATGCGCTTGAAGTCGAGATGGCCCAAGAGATCACCCGCCTAGTTCCGAGCTGCGAAATGGTCCGCATGGTCAACTCGGGAACCGAAGCCACGCTGTCAGCGATCCGCTTGGCGCGCGGTGCAACCGGCCGCAGCAAGATCGTGAAATTTGAAGGCTGTTATCACGGTCATGGCGATTCGTTTTTGGTGAAAGCCGGATCCGGTGCGCTCACGCTTGGCGTACCGGATTCGCCCGGCGTGCCAAAAGCCCTGGCAGATCTGACGTTGACCATCCCATTCAACGATTTCGATGCAGCCAGCAAACTTTTTGAACAGCATGGCAGCGATTTAGCCGGTCTCATTATCGAGCCGGTGGTGGGCAACGCCAACTGCATTCCGCCGGGCGAAGGCTACCTGCAGCATCTGCGCGAACTATGCACGCACTACGGTTGCCTACTGATCTTTGATGAAGTAATGACCGGGTTTCGCGTGGCTCTGGGCAGCGCGCAGTCGCTGTATAACGTGAAGCCTGATTTGAGCACATTCGGCAAAATCATCGGCGGCGGCATGCCGGTCGGTGCTTATGGTGGACGCGCTGATCTAATGCAGCAGATCTCACCGGCCGGTCCGATTTATCAGGCGGGCACGCTTAGCGGCAACCCGGTCGCGATGGCCGCCGGTCTGGCAACACTGAAACTCATTCAAGCGCCGGGCTTTTATGAAGGCCTGCAAAAATCTACCGATCGGCTCGTCGAAGGATTCAGTGCGGCCGCTCAACAACACGGAGTCGCCCTGTCAACTAACCATGTGTGTGCGATGTTCGGAATCTTCTTCAGCGCACAAAAGGTGACCAGCTTTGCTCAAGCTACCCAATGCGACATCGGCGCATTTAAACAGTTTTTCCACGCCATGCTTGAACGCGGCGTTTATCTGGCACCATCGGCCTATGAAGCGGGATTTGTTTCAGCCGCGCATGGCGATGCAGAAATAGAGCACACTTTGCAGGCGGCGAGTGAAAGCTTTGCGCTCATTGCCCGAAAATAGCCCGAAGGAATTTTATGAAGCCGGAAACTCTTGCGATTCATGCTGGTGCACAGCCGGACCCGGAGACGCGCGCCGTGGCGCCGCCCATTCACCTGGCAACCACGTTTGAACACGGACCGGCCGCCGAGCGTTATGCAGAATTCCAATATCAACGCGAGAGCAATCCAACCCAGAACCGTCTCGAAGAGGCACTCGCTGCAATCGAAGTTGGTGCCAGCGCCGCACTAGCTTTTGCTTCGGGCATGGCGGCGATTTCAGCGATGCTTGAGTCGCTGCCGAACGACTGTGAAGTCCTAATTCCTGATGACTGCTACGCCGGTCTGCGCGCATTAGGGACTGATATTTTATCGCTTCGAAACATCCGGCTAGTTAGCGTGGATATGTCGGATGTGAACAAAGTCGGCGGAGCGATCAGCAGCGCTACACGAATGATATGGGCCGAGACGCCTTCTAATCCCAAACTGAAAATTAGCGATATGGGCGCGCTGGCAAAGTTGGCGCGGAGGCACGATCTCTTGTTCTGCGTTGACAACACATTTGCATCTCCAGCCTTGCAAAACCCCTTAGTCCTCGGCGCTGATGTAGTGATGCACTCGAGTACAAAATACATCGGCGGACACAGCGACGTGCTCGGCGGGGCGCTCATTTTCGCGCGCCGCGACGAGCTGTTCCAACAGGTCATGCATCGACGTCACCTCACCGGCTCTAACCTGTCGCCGTTTGCGTGTTGGCTGACCTTGCGTGGAATTCGCACCTTGCACGCGCGCATGCGCATCCACTGCAACAACGCCAGACAAATTGCCGCGTACCTCGCACAGCAACCGGCCATCGCAAAGGTTAATTATCCGGGCCTGGTCGATCACCCGGGCCATGAATTAGCATCAAGACAGATGAAAGATTTTGGTGGCATGCTCTCGATCGAAATGGCCGGTGGCCGATCGGCCGCACTCGCCTTGGCATCCAACCTCAAGCTTTTCATCAATGCCACATCACTGGGCGGTGTTGAGTCACTCATTGAGCACCGCGCAAGCGTCGAAGGTGACAAGCCGGTTTCGCCGCAAAACCTTTTGCGCCTATCAATCGGTATTGAGCATGAAGACGACCTAATCGCTGATTTGGCTCAAGCACTCAAAACGCTTTAGTCCAGAAATAGATCGGGCAATAAATCGCGCCCGGATTGCACAGCGTAATCAGAAAAATCCGTGGTGCCTGCTGCACTAAGCACTTCTTCGTCAATGAAGAAGCGTCCATTGGTGAGTTCCGGACGCATGCACAGCAACTGCAAAGCGGCATCCGCCATGATTTCTGGTCGCCTGCAGGCGGCAGGGTCGATGCCGCCCAACATATTTAACGCATCCGTAGCAATAACCGTTCGCGGCCACAGCGCGCTTACGCCTACACCTTGCGGGCCAAATTCGGCTGCCAACCCAATAGTTAGAAAGCTCATGCCCATTTTGGCCATCGTGTAAGCAGTGTGCGGACCCCACCATTTCGGATCGAGATTGGGTGGCGGGGCCAGGGTCAGAATATGCGCATGATCTGATTTCAGTAAATGCGGCAGGGCTTTTTGCGCGCAAAGAAAACTGCCCCGCGCGTTAACCTGATGCATCAGATCGAATCGCTTCATGGGTGTCTCTAAGGTCGGCTTAAGCCATATCGCGCTGGCGTTGTTGATCAGAAAATCGATACCGCCAAATGCTTCAACGGTTTGATCAATTGCGGACTGAACTTGATCTTCTTCGCGAATGTCGCAGCGAATTGGCAATGCCCGCCCGCCCAGAGATTTAATTTCCGCAGCGGCAGTAAAAATGGTGCCTGGCAATTTGGGATTAGGTACGCTGGACTTGGCCGCGATCGCAATAGCACAGCCGTCGGCAGCCAGAACCTTGGCGATTGCCAACCCGATGCCGCGCGACGCTCCGCTTATAAAGGCTGTTCGATTTTTAAGTCGCTGCATGCTCGCTCCGAAGTGCATCAAGGTGTTTATTTAATCCCTGACGCGCACATAGCGCAATTTAAATCGCGCTAATGCCTATAATTGGGAATGGACGCGGCCTTTTGGGAATCATTACTGGATTGGATCAGCACTCACCCGATTGCGGCCGGCGTGGTGATTTTTGCGATTGCGTTTCTCGATGCACTGGTCATCGTCGGCGTCGCGGTTCCTGCGGTGCCCTTATTGATAGCAGTGGGCGCCTTGGTCGGCCTGGGCCATATCGATGGTGTTTACGCTCTGGTATGCGCCAGTCTGGGCTGTTTTGCCGGGGACGGCATCAGCTTTTGGCTTGGACGCCGCTACGGCAGTCACCTCCGCCAGGTGTGGCCATTTCGAACTCACCCGCAATGGCTCGAAGGCGGCGAGCGCGCCTTCCGTAAGAACGGTCTGAAGAGCATATTGATTGCCCGCTATATCGGCGCCATCCGGCCATTTGTTCCTGCGATCGCAGGCATGCTGGGCATGCGCGTCGGAAGATATGTATTCGCCAGCACCATCGTGTGCATCGTTTGGTCCGCTAGCTTTCTGTTGCCGGGCTGGATTTTGGGCACGTCCTTGGATTTGGTATCCGCCGTGGCTGGGCGTCTTGCCGTCGTCATCGGACTCGTACTGGCTTTAGTCGCGGCTATTTGGGGCGGGGTGTTCTATCTGTGGCGCTGGTTGGCACCGCGTGCAATTCGCTATGCCGAGAGCGTCGTTCGCGTGTCGCTGAGACACCCGCAGTTGGGCAAATTTGTGGTGGCGCTGGTCGATCCGAATCGCAAAGAGTCCGCTTCGCTGTTGTTTATGGCTTGCGCACTTCTGGCTGCAGGCTGGGGCTTTTTCTGGGCTCTGATTTCGGTCGGCGCCGGAACCGAGCCCAGCGACCTCGATATAACGGTGCATCAAGCGATGTTTGCGCTGCGCCATCCATTGGCCGACCCGGTAATGGCATTCTGGGCCACACTCGGCGATGCCTGGGTTTTGTGGCCAGCGGTAGCCATCGTATTCGTCTGGCTGCTGTGGCGTCGACGTCCGGAAGCGGCGTGGCATTTTCTGGCAGCGCCCGTGTTTGCACTACTGCTGACTCAGGCACTGGGTTGGTTGATCGATCTGCCCAAGCCACCGGCTGCGACTATGGTCGCCGGCTTTAGCTTCCCTTCATTCAACGTCACCATGGCCACCGTGGTGTATTCATTTTTTGCCGTCCTTTTGGCGCGCGAAATGCCTGAGCGACCGCGGGTATGGCCGTATGTAGTTGCAGGACTGCTGGTTGGGCTGGTCGGCTTTGGTCGCTTGTATTTGGGCGCACATTGGCTGTCCGACGTGTTAGCCGGAATTTTTCTCGGGCTGCTCTGGACAACGATTCTGGGCATCGCCTATCGCAGTCGCAGAGTACGCAGACAATGGGTGCTACCCGTTTCGGCGATTTTTTTCTCGGCCGTCGTTGCTCTGTCCGCCTGGCATGGCTATTACCACACCGGAAAAACTCTGCAGAATTTCGAGCCACCTTTCGGCCGCACGCCAATCAGCACATTGCAATGGCAACACCCGGAACTGCTGCCGGGCTTGCCTCAGCGTCGCAACGAATTACGCGGGCGCGATGCGTGGCCATTGAATGTGCACTACGCAGGTTCTCTGGAATTTATTCGATCACACTTGCATGCCCGCGGTTGGCGCATCGTCGAACCCGGCGGTTGGACGGGGCTTTTGCAAATGTTGGATAAAAACACCACGTTTTCCAGCCTGCCAATCATGCCGGCGGCGCATCATGGCCGCGCAGAAGAATTGATCATGGCCCAACCCGCAGATGATGGCGTGCGGATGGACGTGCTACGTTTGTGGCGCGCACCCTACGAATTGCACGACAGTGGCCAAATTTATCCGGTTTGGGTAGGGACGGCGCAACGACTGAAGTTTTCGCAGCGTCTGCAATTTGTCAGTTATTGGTCGGCTGAAGAGTTCTCTTCGCCGGCGCTAATGCAATTGTTTGAGGACTCAAAAAACATGGGGGTCAGCGGCAGTCCGCTGCGGGTGATTCAAATTCGCGAACTGCGCATTAATCCGCCGCTTCTTGCAGATCCGGGAATAAGTCCGTAATCAATTGCAGCCTCTGGATTGCCAGATCGGCTTCCAGTATTTTTTGACGATCATCCATTGAAAAAGGCAAAATCTCGGCAAGACGCCATGAAAGCCAGTCCGCATCGTCAAAGCGCGGGTCTGGATAGAGTTGGCCGAGCTCAGGATGCCGATCAAAAATTTGCATGAGCAGGCCCGACAGTAAGCCAAACTGCTCCGGTACGTCTGTACTCATTGCCTCACGCGAATCCAGCCAATCTATTTGTGCAAAAAGGCGCGATGCATGGGGCCAGGATTTTTCGATTCGGAACCGGCGACCACCAGCGACGGTAATTCCCAGCAGGCCTTGTTCTGTCTGACTGAAGTCGACGATCGACGCTTCGGTGCCAATCGCGCAGGTTTGAGCCACTTCGCCTACTTCAGCGCCCGAGTGAATCATCGAAATACCAAAGGACTCGCCGGAACTCAGGCAATGTCGGACGAGCTCCAGATAACGCGGCTCAAAGATTTTCAGCGCCATCCGCGATCCGGGCAGAAGCACGGCGCGCAAGGGGAATATAGAAAAATTATCCTCGACAGATTGGGATTGGGACATTGGCAATCCTCACTCAGCCCGGCAGCGCACTCACAAAACGTCGCTGGGCATTTTCGAACCCACCGTTAGACATAAAAACAATATTGTCCTCAGGCTTTGCGATTGCTACCAATACGCGAATTAATTCATCGACCGTGGCCACCGTCTGCGCGCGACCATTGAGCTGTTGGAGAATTTGTGACGCGTCCCATGGCAGTTCGGGACGATGCAAAAATACGACTTGATCAGCCTGATGCAGCGAAGGCGCGAGTTCCTGAGCATGCGCGCCCAGGCGCATGGAATTGCTGCGCGGCTCCAACGCGACGATGACTCGCTGCGTGCCCACGCGAGCGCGCAGTCCTTCCAGAGTTGTGCGAATCGCGGTTGGATGATGGGCGAAGTCGTCATAGACACGAATGCCCGCACGCTCTGAGACCAACTCCATCCGGCGTTTTGCACTTAAAAAACCTGCCAGTGCGATCACCGAATCACCAGCCGGAACGCCGGCCGCGTTCGCAGCTGCAATGGCGCCCAGCGCATTCATCACATTGTGTCGGCCGATCAAGGACCAGCGCACAACGCCACAACTGACCGAACCATGGAACACTTCAAACTCAGAGCCGTCGTCTTGAATTAGGCGTGCAGACCAGTCATATCCATCACCCAGACCAAATCGCTCTACCGGCGTCCAACAGCCTTGCTCTAATACGCTCGTCAATGCCTGATCTTCACCGTTGACGATCAATCTGCCATTGCCGGGAATTGTTCGAATTAAATGGTGAAATTGACGCTTGATTGCGTCCAGATTTTCAAAAATATCGGCGTGATCAAACTCGAGATTATTGAGCACCGCAACGCTGGGTCGATAATGCACAAATTTACTACGCTTATCGAAAAAAGCGGTGTCGTATTCATCAGCCTCAACCACGAAGGCTCGACCACTACCGAGTCGTGCGGAAATTCCGAAATTATCCGGGACACCACCGATTAGAAAACCTGGCTGTTGCCCGGCACAATCGAGCAAATAGGCCAACATCGAACTCGTCGTGGTCTTTCCGTGGGTGCCGGCTACCGCAAACGTGTCTCGGTCACGCAAAACGTGCTCAGCCAGCCATTGCGCTCCGGATGTATAGGACTGACCCTGATCCAGAACCCACTCCACTGCCGGATTACCGCGCGACAGGGCATTGCCGACCACAAACATATCGCTGTCGAGCGGCTGATCTTCAGGAATGTAGCCTCGTTGCAATTTGATGCCGAGGGCTTCGAGCTGTGTCGACATCGGCGGATAAACATTTTGATCACAGCCGCTTACCTGATGGCCACTTTCTTTGGCCAAAGCCGCCACGCCACCCATAAAAGTGCCGCAAATGCCCAAGATATGCAGTTTCATCGTGTACCGCGCCCTAAGCTCAGCTGCGATCTATCGCGGCAATGATTCGGGAGAACACATCTTCCAGAGCACCCACTCCGTCTACGCGCGCTAATTTTCCCTGCTGCTGAAAATAATCAACTACCGGTGCAGTTTGATCTTCATAAATCTGCAGGCGTTTGCGCACCGAGTCCGGGCTGTCGTCAGCGCGACCTTCCTGCTTGGCCCGGCCGGCCAGTCGATCCACAAGCAGCTCGCCTGCAACATCCAGCTGCACCGCTACATCGACCGGCTGCTCAATTTTGTCTAGCAGCGCGTCCAAGGCGATGCACTGCGCGACATTGCGCGGAAAGCCATCGAGAATGAAGCCGCTCTTTGTGTCAGCTTGCGCCAATCGCTCCTGCAACATGCCTAGCACCAGATCATCGGAAACCAATCCGCCGCTGTCCATGACAAGCTTAGCCTTGCGACCTAACTCGGTTCCTGCAGCCACTGCTGCTCGTAACAGATCTCCGGTCGAGATGTGCGGCACCCGGTAGTGCTCACGAAGACGCAGAGCCTGCGTCCCTTTGCCCGAACCCGGGGCACCCAAAAGAACCAATCGCATAGTCATCCTTCAAAAAAAAATAGCTTGGCAAGCCCTTGCGCCACACCCTCACAACTCAGGCTATAGTGACGCATCAACCCCGCGTTTGCAGAAAAACGCTAACGGTCTGGATTACCTGAGTCAAATTTTACTATGAGCCGAGCCCAACCTGCCCTACTTTATGCACAATCCGGTGGTGTCACCGCCGTAATTAACGCTTCTGCGGCTGCAGTCATCGCGGCTGCGCAAAAAAAACGTGTGCGCGTACTGGCCGCGAAAAACGGCATTTTAGGTGTTTTGCGCGAAGAACTGTTTGACGTGAGCAAGCTCAATGCCTCAGACCTGAAGCTGCTGGCGAACACGCCCGGCAGCGCATTTGGCACCTGCCGCTACAAACTCAAGTCGCTGGAAGAAGACAAAGTAAAGTATCAACGGATCTTAGATGTGCTCAAAGCACACCATGTCCGCTGGTTTTTGTACAACGGCGGCAACGATTCAGCCGATACCGCATTGAAAATCTCGAGCCTCGCCGCGCAAAGCGGTTATGAGCTCTATTGCGTAGGCGTTCCGAAAACGGTCGATAACGATCTGGTTGAAACCGATTGCTGCCCCGGGTTCGGTTCGGCAGCCAAATACACCGCCGTTTCCGTGGCCGAGGCAGCTCGCGACGTCGAGGCGATGGCAGAAACGTCGACCAAAGTCTTTGTTTATGAGGCGATGGGCCGCCATGCAGGCTGGCTTGCGGCTGCCGCCGGGCTGGCTGCGACGCGCGCGGGACAAGCCCCGCACGTCATCTTGTTTCCAGAAATCAAATTTGATCAGAAGAAGTTTCTGGCGCGAGTTGACGCCACGGTCAAAAAAATAGGGCACTGCGTTGTCGTAGTCTCCGAGGGCCTGAAAAACCCGGATGGCGAGTTTGTTGCGCAGGCCGGCGGCAAAGACGCCTTCGGTCACAGTCAGCTCGGGGGGGTTGGCCCGTCTATTGCAGCCCTGGTAAAGGATCAGCTGAGCTACAAAGTGCACTGGACCGTTCCAGATTATCTGCAACGCTCAGCGCGTCACATCGCGTCGAAAACCGACTGGCTGCAAGCTCAAGCGGTGGGCAAGGCTGCGGTAGATATGGCGATCAAAGGGCAAAATGGCATGCTGGCAGCGATTAAGCGCACCGCTAACAAGCCCTATCAATGGAAGATTGTGCCGGCAGCCTTAAGCAAAATTGCCAACCACGAGAAAACCATGCCCGCAGATTTCATCAGCACCGACGGTTTTGGAATCACCGCTAGGGCGCGACGCTATCTGGCGCCGCTGATTCAAGGCCAGGCACCGGTGATCTATGACGAAGACGGCTTGCCCAGACATTGGCAGATTGGTACTCAACTGCTACGAAAGCAGTTAAAAAACTGGAAATAGGGTTTACCCTTTCTCGGCCCGTATGGCAGAATCCCCGCGCGAAATAGGGAAATGATTATGCAAACACAGGGAATATTTGCCTGCCTCAGCGTGTGCCTGCTGAGCATCAGCGCGTTGGCCACCGCGCAGCAATCGAGAGATACCGAAGCAGTCGTGTCCGAGGCCTCATCTGAGGCAGAGCCGGCAAATGCGGCTGAGCCAGACGAGATGGTTTTGACCTTACGCACGGGTACTCCAGCCATATTTACTTTGCTTGATCCTATCGACACGAAAACCGCCAAGCGTGGCGATCAGTTGCGCTTGAGCTTGAGTGAAGACATCCTCGTTGATGGCGTAGTGGTAATACCCAAAGATTCCCCGGCTGTCGTGGAAATCATTCACACCCAGCCTGCCAAAGGCTTCGGCAAAGCGGCCGAACTCTCATTGAAAGTGCGCTATGTCGAGCACGCCGGCCGCCAGTTCCGCGGTGGCCGGGTTAGTCCGCACCACGGTAAAGACCGAACCGATGTGACGCTGGCGACATCATTCGCTATCAGCGTGTTCGCCGGCTTCATTAAGGGCGGCCAGATCCAGCTTCCGGCCGGCACGCAGCTGGCCTCCGAGATCCGCGAAGATTATCAATTCCCGAAAGACTCAAAAACGGATCAAACCGCTATTGAGCCTGCACAAGCTTCAGAAGCAACCAATCCAACCAACCCATCAGGAAATTTAGAATCCAATGAATAAAATGTTCTTTAGTGCCCTCGCGGCCGTCGTATTGTCACTCGGAGCCGTCGCTGGCACCGCGTTTGCTAGCAGCGAGAATGTCGCTGTCGCTGCCGTTGTCGGCTCACCGGCCGAAGGCAAAGCGAAAATTGTTTTCTTCCGCGAAAAGAAATTTACCGGCGCCGCGATTAAGTGCAATGTGATCCGCGATGGCGAAAATCTCGCGGTTTTGAAGAACGGCACCTATTTCATTCTCGAAGTAGCGCCGGGTGCCTACCAGTTCAATGCGGACAAAAAAGGCAAAGACAGCATCAACCTGGAAGTAGAAGCCGGAGAAGTTGTCTATGTCGCTGGCGGTATCACCATGGGCATGATGAAGGGCAAGCCCAACCTGAGCCCCTCGGATGAAGCCGCATTTGCCGAAGCTTTGGAAAAACTGAAGCCGGTTAAGTAAGCAAATCGGACACCGCGAAATCAGAAAGCCCGGTTTCCCGGGCTTTTTTGCGTTTAGGCGTGCCGCTATTGGCACGGACAGGCTGACTTTGCCATACTCGGATGTTACGGCCGTCGGGCCGTCTATTCAGTAAGGGGATACATTCATGTTTGAACAATACGGTTTGATGATCGCGCTTGCGTGCGCGGTTCTCGCCATTATTTACGGCGTATTTTCGGCACGCTGGATTCTTGCCCAGCCGGCCGGCAATGAGCGGATGCAGCAGATTGCTGCAGCCATTCAAGAAGGCGCAAATGCTTATTTGAAGCGGCAGTACCGGACGATTGCAATCGTCGGCGTTGTCCTGTTTTTTGTCATCGGATTCATCCCGGCGCTGGGCTGGCCGACCGCTATCGGTTTTGCGATCGGCGCGTTTTTGTCCGGTATCGCAGGCTTTATCGGCATGTTTGTGTCGGTTCGCGCCAACGTGCGCACAACGCAGGCGGCGATGGTCGGCTTAAATGAAGCGCTGGCGGTTAGTTTCCGCGGCGGCGCAGTCACCGGCCTGCTGGTTGTGGGCCTGGGCTTGCTCGGCGTTGCGGGCTATTTCATGTTCGTCATGAATGGCGAACCCAGCGCAGAAGCGGTCAACGCAGCCATGCAACCGATGATCGGCCTGGCCTTCGGCTCTTCCCTGATTTCGATCTTCGCCCGTTTGGGCGGCGGTATTTTCACCAAGGGCGCCGATGTCGGTGCGGACCTGGTGGGTAAAGTTGAAGCTGGCATTCCTGAAGATGACCCGCGCAACCCGGCAGTGATCGCCGATAACGTAGGCGATAACGTGGGTGACTGTGCCGGTATGGCAGCTGACCTGTTCGAGACCTATGCGGTCACCGTAATTGCCGCGATGCTGATTGCCGGCATTGCCTACGGCACCTACGGCTGGGCCGGTGTGCTGTTCCCGCTGGTGATGGGCGCATCCTCGATTGTCGCTTCGGTCGTTGGTACGTTCTTTGTCAACGTTAAGCCCGGCGGCAAGATTATGAATGCGCTGTACCGCGGCTTGAGTGTCTCGGGTATTTTGGCGGCGATAGCGTTTTACTTTATTGCCAACAATATGTTCAGCGCCGAACTGGCGATGCCACTGTTCTACTGCTCGGTCATCGGTTTGATCCTGACCGCAGCGATGGTGGTGATTACCGAGTACTACACATCAACCGAGTACAAACCGGTTCAAGATGTGGCTAAGGCTTCAGAAACCGGGCACGGCACCAACGTCATTGCCGGTCTTGCGGTTTCGATGAAATCCACTGCGGCGCCGGTTCTGGCGGTCGCTGTGGCGATCTGGAGCTGCTATGAAATTGCCGGCCTGTTCGGCATCGCCATTGCCGCGACTTCGATGCTATCGATGGCCGGCATGATTGTGGCTTTAGACGCATACGGTCCGATCACCGATAACGCCGGCGGTATTGCTGAAATGAGCGGTCTGGACCCGGAAATCCGCAAAACGACCGATGCGCTTGATGCCGTGGGCAACACGACCAAGGCGGTCACTAAAGGCTATGCGATTGGTTCGGCCGGTCTGGCTGCGCTGGTGTTGTTTGCAGATTACTCGCATAAACTGGGTGAGAAATTCGGTGAAGGCGTGGTCGATTTCTCGATCGACAAGCCCGATGTGTTGATCGGTCTGCTGATCGGTGCGTTGATTCCGTATCTGTTTGCCGCTTTTGCAATGCAAGCGGTGGGTCGCGCGGCGGGTGCGGTGGTTGAAGAAGTACGCCGTCAGTTCCGCGAGATCAAAGGAATCATGGAAGGCACCGGTAAACCCGAATACGACAAGGCGGTTGATTTGCTGACCAAGTCGGCGATTCGCGAAATGATCCTGCCGTCAATGCTGCCCTTGATCGCCCCCATTCTGGTTGGCGTCATTATGGGTCCGGCCGCGCTTGGCGGTCTTTTGATGGGTACGATTGTTTCCGGCTTGTTCGTGGCAATCTCGATGTGCACCGGCGGTGGTGCCTGGGATAACGCGAAAAAATATATCGAAGAAGGTCATCACGGCGGCAAGGGCTCGGAAGCCCATAAAGCTGCGGTTACCGGCGACACCGTTGGCGACCCGTACAAAGATACGGCCGGCCCGGCGATCAATCCATTGATCAAAATCATCAATATTGTGGCGCTGTTGTTAGTGCCACTGCTGGTGCTGTAAACGAATTAGGTTCCGCAAAAAACCCGGCCACGCGCCGGGTTTTTTGTTGGTACTAATAGGGTGCATTTTCCCATAGAGCCTCCGCTAACCCGTGTTTCGTTCAGACCGGCACCCTAATTACTTGGGTGCCACCTTGGGTCAAGCGTGGCCTATTTAGCCGCGGGCGTAACCGTTCTTGCGCAGTTCGACATAGCTCTGGGTGCGACCGTAACCACTGCTGCGGCCATAACCGGTGCCTAACTGACGTGGCAAATCACGATTACTGGGCAGGTTTTGCGCCGTTTTGGCCAATTCCTGAGCTGGGGTACCCTTGAAACCAAAGGCGTTGCGGGCGTTTTGTGCGTTATGAATCGAGTACATGGTGGTGCTCCGTTGTGTTGGTGTGTTGGTATAGTACAACACCAAAGCGGAAGCGCCATATGCCGAAGGTCACCCAGGTCGTCAGTCATGCCTGGTAGATGCCAAGCACAACATGAACCGGTAAGGGCTGAGTTGTTGTCTCGATCAAACAATTTTTCGGCAGAAGTTCGCCTTATTTACAAGGATACGATTCTGCATGATTATGTGAATGTTATTGAAGGCTGATTACAGCCAGCCTACTCATGTGAGTAGAATATTTTTGAGGATCAAGATGCAACTTATTAAAGCATCAAGTTTTTTAGTTATTCTCAGCCTCTTATTAACGAGCTACAGCCTTGCCGCGCGCTTACCTTTGCCACCTATGCCACAAAAACCAGCTTTGCCTGCCCAAGTTAAGCCAGCAAAAATTCCAGTAAAAACACCTTCAGCAGAACCGTTGAGCTTAACTACGCGAAATATAGACAGCACTGCTCAAGGCACGATGAGTCCAAGCTCTGGACCCTGGCATACAAAGGTAATTGTCCGCGGCAATAATTTTGCATTGAGCGAAACGGTACGGGCAGTCTGGTATGTCAATAATGACTCCAATCAAAAACAATTAGGAAGCTCTTCGGTCACGGTGCGTCAACGGATCAAGCCTGATCAAATTGAAATTGAAATCCCAAAATACTCAGGTCAAGAGGGTGGCGGGATTATTCGCATAATGTTGACTATGCCAGGAAAGTTAGCACCAATATTCGCTGGTGAATTCACTATCGGCGAGCTGATCAGTACAACAGAGCCTTTCCAAGCAATAAGCGTTTCAACTGCCCCATTTATCATGACCGGCAAACGCATTCCGCCATTTCAGGCAGTAAGTATTTCAACTGCCCCATTTATCATGACCGGAAAAAGAATTCCGCCCTTCACTCCCATTACGGTCAACACCGCGCCATTCATCATGACTGGCAAAAGAATTCAAACTAACCTGCCTACTGGCCAATAGGATGCGCCATGAAAATATATTTCAAAGCCAAGATTCTACTCAGCTTCAGTGCAACCTTATTTTTAATTCAATCCGCCACAGCGCTGCAAGCCCCGCAGGAGTCCGCACAATTCACACTCAATATTCCTCTTCGTTTAGCGCTTGCTGAGACAATCAATGGCGCAGCATACGATGTAAAAATACTGTGCGAAGTTAGGAATTACGTCGAGGCTAGCAATATTACGGTGCTAGGCACATCAAGCACAGTTGTGAGGATAGACCCAAATACTGGCCAGAATCTGGATGCAACCGCTGTGGTACATGTGAATGTCGATGCCGGCAAAGATCCTCGTCAGGTCAATAACTATAAATGTTATTTAAAGATCAATAATGGGCTTCCAAAAACTTATAGTCGAAACCAATTTGTTGCGGGCTCTGAATATTTTGATTCAAACCTTCAATATAATTTTTTAGTAGGTGGACAAATTAGCCAACCCTGATTTTGAATGCATCGCTTTTAACTTAAACAAATTGAGCGCCAGATGCCGGTACTCAAACAGTATTCAGTCATGCTTTTTTGCACTGCGGCCGGACCATCTGGGCGCTGAAGCCACGCTACTAAACCCCGTAACGCCCTGTATTCAATCGAAACGCCGTGTCCAGCGGCGGCAAGTAGTAGCCGGCAGATGCATCCCCACCGCGCACGTCGCGCAGATCCGAATGACCGTAGCCACTGCTAGAGCCGTAGCCGACCCCTAACTCACGTTTCACATAGCGATGATGCAGACAACCTCTGCGCCGCTCGTAGCAAACAATCGGATAGCTCGCCGACTCGGCTTCACCGATAGCATTGAATTTATAGCTCTTCATAGTCGCACTCCCGTTGATTTGCTGCCCTGTGTACTGGCGATGCGGACGCAGGGGCCGCACCTGCTGCAGCAAACTCGAAATGGCAGGTCGCCAACCCCGCTGGCCAGCAATGGCCTCTTACTAGGTAGGACTCACTCGGGTAAAAAAAGTTCTCATATAGCCTGCACAAAAAAACCGGCCGGATTACTCCGGCCGGCTTGTTCAGCTACGCATTATTGAAACTTAAACTCTGCGCGCATGTACCAGAATCGACCGCCCGGAATATCGTAATTCGAGGCGTCGTAGCCATTGAGCGAGCAGCTCAGACAGATTGGCGGATCCTGGTCGAACACATTGTTCACACCCAGGCTGAAGCGCGCCCCGCCCCACAGATCGGCGTTATAGCCAAGCTGTAAGTCGTGATAACTCGTCGAGCTCAGGGAGTTGGTGCCCGCTGTCGGGTTGGAACATACCGCGAACGTGGATGCCGCACCACAGGACTCGGTCAGACTATCAATGAAGCGAAGGTTCCATCCCGCATCCCATTGTCCGCGCGACCAGACAACGCCCAGATTCGACGTCCACTCGGGAATACCACTGTCGTTAACCTCGATACCCACGCCCTGTGGCTGACGCACGCCATCAACATCAACGGCATCGTAGTCATTAACAAAGGTATTGCGCCAGGTGACCCGGAATGTGCCGAAATCTGTTTCTGGCAGAGTCCAACCGACATCAACATCAAATCCGCTTGTTTCGATCACACCAATGTTTTTAAGGAAATTGGGGAAGTTTGTGATATCACCGGATGCTGCACGGGTAATTCCACTGCAGAACTGCGGACTCAAAGTAGCGACGCACAGATTCAAGCGGGTTTGCGCGTCAGGTGCCTGAATTGCGCTTTCTACTTCATGCTGATACCAAGTGACACCAATATCGAAGCGTTCAGCCCAACCACTTTCGGCCGCAAACGCCGGACTCCAGACGAAGCCAAAACTATGACTCTCTGATTCTTCGGGAGTTAGGGTCGAACTGCCACCGGTCAATACTGAAATCTGTGGATTGACCTGGACATAGCCCGGCGGCACTAACGTGGCACAGTTCGCCGCGTACTGAGCGGCAACCGGAGCAGAACACGGATCAGATAAGTCCGCATCAAATCGACTCAGCGATCCGAACAATTCGCCAATGGTTGGTGCCCGGAATCCTTCGGCCCACGAACCGCGCATCAGGAACTGATCGTTAACCTCCCAACGGAAACCGGCCTTGGCCGTGGTGACATCACCTGATGTTGAGTAATCCGAATAGCGACCGGCAATGGTGACATCGAGTCGTTGCGCCATAGGCCGATCGGCAAGCAAAGGAATGTTGACTTCGGTATAGAACTCGCTGACATCGTACTTACCCGACGTCGGACCCGAGGGTACACCGTTATATTCGCCGGCAACTGTCAATGCATCGGGACGATAGGCGCCTTTGTATTCGCGGTATTCCCAACCGGCCGCAAAGGCCAGTGGGCCCGCTGGTAGATCAGCAATATCGCCGGTTAAGTTTGCGCTGTAGGAGCTGATCTTGTTTTCGCTAAAGTCACGAACGACCGGTTGAATATAGGCCAGCATCGCGGGTGTGATGGTGCCAAAGCCGAAAATATCCAAGGGCACACACTGCGGGTCGGCGTTACAGACAGCCACCGGCCCCAATGCCTGATTGATGCGGCGAATATTGTACGAGCCGTAGTTGGTTTGATTCGCTTCATTGGTACTGTGCATGGCGTTCACATCCCAGTACAGGACGCGATTGCCCACCTCAAAACTACCTTCAAATCCAGCCGCAGTGTAAAAGGTCTCTACATCCTGCTCGAATACACGGGGCCCACCTTCGATGGGTCGGCGACCGATCAAGGTCAGGTTGGTTGCCGAATTCAAATCAAAACCGAACGGGTTATATGGATTGGTGGCCGAAATGACAATGGCATCGGCATATGGATTGCCGGTTCCTGCCGCTGGCCCTAAGAAAATCGGCTCGGGCGCGGCCTGATTAACCGAAAGCCGGCTGTTGTAGAGCGACCTGAAATAGAACCGGGTGTTGTCGGATAAATCAAAAATCGCCTGTCCAAACAGACTTTTCCGTCGGCTGGGTGTGAGCAGCAGATTGAACTGAGCAAAATTGAAGCGATCTGCGGTCGTGAAGCAATGATAATCATCGGTTCGTGTGCAACCGGTTTCTGCCGGGTTGTACACCGGACTCGAAACGCCTGCATTAGGAGTCAGGTTAAACGATGCCGCTGTATTCGGATCAGTAAATATGTAGCGGCCACCCGGCGTGCCGGAGCTGCCAAAGGCCAAGCCGGTGCCCGGCTTAGGAAATGATGATTGCTCACGGGTATTAGAGGCCACTTGCTTTTGGTCGTTGTAACTGGCGCCTAGAAAGAAACTGTAATTCTCGCCTTTGCCGCCAAAGCTCAGATCCATCGAGCCCTTTTCACCATCACCTTCTTCATATTCGCCGTAGTTCAGAGTCAGCCCTAGACCCTCGTAATCACGTCGCGTGATGATGTTAACGACACCGCCAATCGCATCTGAGCCGTAAATCGAGGAAGCGCCATCTTCGAGCACTTCGATTCGATCCACGATCGCCAGCGGAATCGTATTCAGATCAACCACACCACCGACACCCGAAGCCGAGCTTTCGTTGACCCAGCGAATACCATCGACCAGCACCAGTACGCGCTTGGAACCTAAATGGCGCAGATCGACCGTTGCTGCACCGGCACCTACACCGCCACCATCGGGCGGAAAGCCAAAGTTACCGGAAGAGTTAAATTTCGTATTGAGCGCCGAACCCGACGCTGTAATTTGTTGCAAAACATCAGCGATGGAGTTCAAACCCGAACGATCTATTTGTTCTCTAGATATGGTTTGGATAGGCGTTTGCCCCTCCATTTCAACTTTTTTGATGCGAGTGCCCGTCACCGAAACTCGATCGAGTTCTTTGACTTCTTCTGACTGGGCGAGCGCACTGGGTATTGCGACCATGGATGCGAGTGCGAAACTGACACCCAAATACAACGCATTGGGCTTTCTTTTTATACTCATAGCAATTCCTTCTTCATGAGATTAGTTAAGCCGGCCCCCGAATCCTGCCGGTGCGCCATTGATGACAAATATTGCTGCAATGCGCAAGCGAATTGCCGGCAATTTTCGTTTCGCTGCATGAAGAAGCCGTGCCTTTTGAAGCTGAATGGCTCAGGAAAACTTTGCCCAAAACGGATGAATGCCGGGCTTATTTGGCGTATCCTGCGCCCCCTCTCCCCCCGAAAGTCCGCGCGCCGCGCGGCCGCCCTATTTGGAGCAAAAAATGCCTCTGGAACTGGTCCCCACCGGCCGTAATGTCCCCGACGAAATCAACGTGGTCATTGAGATCCCGAAAGATGCCGAGCCGGTCAAATACGAAGTAGACAAAGCCACCGGTGCGATTTTTGTTGATCGCATTTTGTCGACCCCGATGCGCTACCCGTGCAATTACGGCTACGTGCCACATACGATTTGCGGCGACGGCGATCCGGCTGATGTCGTGGTCATCCTGCCGCTGCCTTTGCTGCCCGGCTCGGTCATCCGCTGCCGCCCGGTGGGCGTGTTAAAAATGACCGACGAGGCGGGGCAGGACGCGAAACTGGTCGCTGTGCCTGTGGATAAGGTGTTCGCCGGTTACTCGCATATTCACGATATCGATCAAGTTTCTCCCCACTGGCTCGAACGTATCGGGCACTTCTTCCAGCACTACAAAGACTTAGAGAAGGGCAAATGGGTCAAAATTGATGGTTGGGAAGGGGTCGCCGCGGCCCGCGCCGAGATCATGGAGAGCGTAGATCGCT
>CBDUOG010000036.1:0-20991 GCA_965368785.1 uncultured Gammaproteobacteria bacterium
GCCATGAAACGCGGCCACACCGCGCTGGAATACAAAGCGAAAATTCGTAAATTGCGCGAAGCCAAACCGGGCATTGCGATCAGTTCTGATTTTATCGTCGGCTTTCCCGGCGAGAGCGAACGCGAGTTTGAAGCCACCATGAAGTTAATTGAGGATATCGGTTTCGACCAAAGTTTCTCGTTCGTATACTCCAAGCGCCCCGGCACGCCGGCCGCCAACTTGCACGATGACACGCCGGAAGAACTCAAACTCGAGCGCCTGCAACGTCTGCAGGCAGCGGTTACCGCTCATGCCATCGAAATTTCTAATGCGATGGTCGGCAGCACCCAACGCGTGCTGGTCGAAAGCGTATCGAAACGCAACGCCGGGGAGCTCACCGGTAAAACCGAAAACATGCGCAATGTGAGTTTCGCCGCGCCGCCGCGCTTAATTGGTGAATTTGTGGATGTGGTGATTACCGACGTCATGCGCAATTCATTACGCGGGCGAATCGCGACAATCGACGAGGAAGTTGCGGCTTGAATACGCAAGCACCCCGCGACTTCGTGCTCGAGCCGGAAGACACCGCAAGGCTGGCCAATTTAGCCGGACCCTTTGATGAGCATCTACGCCAGATTGAGCTACGCCTCGGTGTGGAAATTGCGAATCGCGGCAATGTATTCCGGGTAAGCGGTGAAAGCATTGCGTGCAAGGCCGCCGAACGCTTGTTGCGCAAGCTGTATGCCGAGTCGGATGACCATGTCATCGACGCGCAATTGATCAACACCTGCCTGAGTGATGCCAGCGTGGAGCGCGCCGCGGCGTCTTCATTCGAAGCGCAGGAGGTGGTGATCAAGGTCAAGCGCGGCACCGTGCGCGGTCGCGGCGGTAATCAATCGCGTTACCTCCACAACATTGTTACCCACGACATTAACTTCGGCATTGGTCCGGCCGGTACCGGCAAGACTTTTTTAGCCGTCGCCGCGGCGGTTGATGCGCTGAATAATGGCGAGATCCAGCGCCTGATCTTAGTGCGACCGGCAGTTGAAGCCGGCGAGAAGCTGGGGTTTCTGCCCGGCGACTTAAGCCAGAAGGTCGACCCGTATCTGCGCCCGTTGTACGACGCCCTATACGAAATGATGGGCGTAGAAAAAGTCATCAAGCTCATTGAGCGCAGCGTGATTGAAATTGCGCCTTTGGCGTATATGCGCGGTCGCACCCTCAATGATGCATTTGTGATTCTCGATGAAGCGCAGAACACTACGATCGAACAAATGAAAATGTTTTTAACGCGAATCGGTTTCGGATCGACCGCGGTCATTACCGGCGATCTAACCCAAACCGATTTGCCGCGGCATATTCGCTCCGGCCTGCGTGATGCCTGCGACGTGCTGCGCGATATCGATGGCATTAGCTTTACCTACTTCACACCCAAGGATGTGGTGCGTCATCCGCTGGTTGCGCGTATTGTAGAAGCCTACGAAGCCCATCAAAAACCGAGCGAATGACTCAGGGACCCAAACAACTCGACATCTATGTCAGCTACGGCATCGAGCGCAAAGGTCTGCCGGCAGCGGTCAGTTTCCGGCGTTGGGTAGCGGCTGCGCTACGTAAACGGATTAAACGCGCCGACTTATCGATTCGCATCGTCGGCCGCAAAGAAGGCCGCGCGCTCAACCATCATTACCGCGGCAAAGATTACGCAACCAATGTCTTAAGTTTTCCGGCTGAATTGCCCGAAGGCGTCAAGCTGCCCCTGCTCGGCGATATCGTGTTGTGCGCGCCGGTGATTGCCGCCGAAGCCCGGGCGCAGAAAAAACCCTTGAAGAATCACTACGCGCATCTGGTAGTACACGGCTGTCTGCATTTGCTCGGACTGGATCATGAGAACCCGCTCGAAGCCGATGTGATGGAGCAAATCGAGCGCGAAATTCTGGTCGATCTGGATATTCCGGACCCGTACTAGTCTTATCCGGAATTATTTGAGCAGCACTAATCCGACGCACCGACGTGCGTGTTCGCGGCGTGCTGTGAGTCCTGAGGCCCACATCGTACTTATACCGTGTATGAGTCGTATATCAGCGGTCACATTTGTACTCAAATAACGTCTTCAGCCGCATCGCGTCCATGACCAATGGGGCAAGCAGGACGCCAGAAACCGGTCTACACTGCTCCGATTGCGTCGCTTTATCAGCCACATCAAGGGGAAATGGCATGAACCAGCTGGTCAATATCTTTTTAGAACCGTCCAAAGTATTTAACGAACTCAATGAAAAGCCGAACTTCTGGCTGCCCATCGTACTCATCGCCGTTTCCTCGGCCGTTATGGTGCTGTGGTATTTCCAGGTGGTCGATAGCGAATTCTTTATGGATCAAACTCTGGCGCAATCGGGCCGGGAAATGACCGCCGCGGAAATCGCCCAGGCCAAGCAATTTATGCCGGGCACAGCGGTGATGGGCTATTTCGGTGCGGGCGCTGCACTAATCTTTACGCCGATCATGTTTTTGGTCTTTGGTGTGTACGTATTCCTCGCCAGCAAGGTCACCGGCCAGGCACATAGCTTTAAAAAGAGCATGAGTTTGGTGAGCTGGTCGTCCATGCCCTCGCTGATCGGCGTGGTAATTGCCTGTATCGGGATTGCAATGATGAACCCACAGACCATGCTGGACTCTCTGATGCTGACCAAGATTGATCCGCTACTGGTCAATCTGCCCTTTGATCATGCGTATAAAACCTTAGCCAAAAGTCTCGACCTGATTATGTTCTGGACCGTTTTCCTGCTCGCACTGGGCTGGAAGAACTGGGGCAAGACCAGTTGGACTCAGGCAATCACCGTTGCCGCCCTACCCAGTGTGGTGATCTTCGGCGGCATGCTGGTCTGGGCACTGCTCAAATAAACCAAATAGCGACAAGGCAATAAAACAATGAAGTTAAACAAAAAATGGATCGCCGCAGGCGCCATCGTTTTGGTGCTGACTGTACCTTTTATTATCAAGAAGACCCGCGGCAATAAGGGCACGGAAGTTGATGTCGTTACGGTGGCCGAACAAGACATCCGCCCGACCATTCTGGCTTCGGGCACTCTGGCCTTTCGCACCGAGATCAATTTGACCTCAGAGCTACTGGCCAAGGTTCAGTCGATTGAAGTGGAAGAAGGCGATGAAGTCGAGGCCGGGCAGCTGCTGCTCACGTTAGATCCGAAGACGTATCAAAACGCGATCGATCGCGAAGAGGCGACTCGCAGGCAAAGTTTGATCAGTATTGAGCGGCAAAAAGCGGTGCTTGCCCTGCGCGAAAAGCAATTTGCCCGCAGCCAACAACTACTCGCAGCCAGGATGATCGACCAGGGCCGCTTTGATGAAGAACGCAATCAATTGCAATTGGCCCGGGTCGAGCTCAAGAGTAGTGAAGAAGCATTGCGCCGCGCCAATGCGGTGGTCGGCGATGCCCGCGAGCAGCTGACCAAAACCGATATCCGCGCACCGATTGCCGGTACCATCGTTGCATTACCGATAAAAGTCGGCGAAACCGCGATTCCTTCGACCAATTCACTGGTCGGGGCACAGTTGATGAAGCTGGCGGATACGTCTGCGATTCAAGCCGAGCTGAAGGTCGACGAGGGCGATATTGCCAATGTTGTCATCGACCAAAGCGTCGAAGTATTCGCCGCGGCCTATCCGGAAACACCGATCAAAGGCACGGTGCAACAAGTGGCTCTCGCCCCGCTTTTGGACAATCAAGGCCGGGCCTACAAAGTGGTCGTATTGTTGGACGCCGACCCGGAATTGAAATTGCGTTCGGGCATGACGGTGCGTGCGAATATTTTCTTAAGCGATGGCAGCCGTAAACTATCGGTACCGGTACAGGCAGTTCAGTCCGACTCTGACGAAGCGAAAAAAATTACCCATCGTATATGGCGGGTGCAGCAAGGTTTGGCTGAGCGTGTGGATGTTGAGTTGGGTGCATCGGATGATCAATGGCAGGAAATCACCAGCGGTCTGGCCGCCGGCGATCAGGTCATTATCGGACCCTCGCGAACCATCCGCGGCTTAGCCGCGGGCACCGCGGTCAGCGCCAGCGAAAAAACCGATGATGAAGAGTCCGACGAAAAGGCGCAGGACGAGCAGGAATGATCCGTCTGCAAAACATCGTCAAGCGCTACACCATGGGCGAAGAATCGTTCATGGCTTTGGCCGGCATTAATTTAGACATCGCACGCAACGAATACGTGGCACTGATCGGCCCATCCGGCTCGGGCAAGTCAACCCTGATGAACTTGCTGGGTTGTTTAGACTCGCCCAGTGAGGGCACGTATTTTTTAAATGGTCGCGACACCTCAAAACTCGACGATAACGAATTAGCCAAAGTGCGTAATTTAGAGATTGGCTTTGTGTTCCAGAGCTTTCACTTATTGCCGCGTATTTCGGTCTTAAATAATGTCATGCAGCCCTTGGTTTATCGCGGCATTCCGCGCGCCCAGCGCGAAGAAATGGCAGCAAAGGCGTTAACCCGTGTGGGGCTGGGCGATCGCATGAAGCACCTACCCAACCAACTATCCGGCGGCCAGCGCCAACGTGTCGCGGTAGCCCGCGCACTGGTCGGCCGACCGTCCATTTTATTGGCCGATGAGCCGACCGGAAATCTGGATTCAAAAACCAGTGCCGAAATTATGGCTCTGTTTGACGAGCTGCACGGCGAAGGCCAAACGGTCATCGTGGTCACTCACGAGCCGGATATCGCGGCGCATTGCCACCGGGTTATCCGGGTCAATGATGGATTGATCGTTGAAGACCAGCTCAATAGCCAAACCCAGGATGCGCTGGCATGAATTATTTGCTCCTAGAATCTTTGCGCTCGGCACTGGCCAGCTTGATGGCTAATCGCATGCGCAGCTTTTTAACCACGCTGGGCATCTTGATCGGCACCGCTTCGGTGATCACCGTGGTGTCCCTGATCCAGGGTTTTTCTGCTTCGATCGAGAATCAATTCGCCGATATCGGCAGTAATACGCTGACGGTGCAAGCGGTTAATACCAATGAGAATTTCCGCACCGGCAAAATCAACCGTATCACTCTGAAAGACCTCGACACGATTCGCTTTAAAGTGTCCGGAATCGAGAGCGTAGCGCCAACCATGCAGGTACCCACCGGTAGTGGGGTTAGCTACAAAGGGCGCAACGGCACACCGCAGTTAATTGCGACAACCAGCGATTTTCAAATTGTGCGGGCGCAGTATCCGCAGTACGGCCGTTTTCTGGTGAGCAGCGATGATCTTGGCCGGCGCCGCGTCACCGTCATTGGCGAGCAATTACGCGATGATTTAAACCTGCCGAAAAACCCGGTCGGCGAGTACATCAAGATTGGTAGCGAGTGGTTCAAAGTAGTGGGTCTGATGGAAAAGCGCGGCGAAATTCTCGGCTTCTCGCAAGACAACATCGCCTTTGTACCTTTCGACGTCGGTCGATTGATGAGCGGTAATTTTCTTGAGCCGTTTTTATCGGTATCGTTTACGGTCAATGATATCGCCGAGATCGAAGCGATTCGTGAGCGTGCCAAACGCGCGATCCGTATTTCGCGCAATTTAAAACCCGGTCAAGACGACGATTTTAAAATTGAAGCGGCCGATACCTTTGTTAAAAACTTTGCCGATTTCACCGGCACCGCCACCGCGGTACTGGCCGGCGTGGTCAGCATCTCTTTATTGGTCGGTGGCATCGGCATCATGAATATCATGCTGGTCTCGGTGACCGAACGCACCCGCGAAATCGGCATCTTGAAAGCTCTGGGCGCAACCCGCCGCGACATCTTGTTGCAGTTCTTGCTTGAGGCCGGCTTGCTCGCGTTGCTCGGCGGTATCATCGGTATCGTGCTCGGTTACGGTTTAGGCATGGGCGTGGCAGCGCTGATTCCCGGTTTCCCGCCAGCGCAAGTACCCGTGTGGGTAATTCTGGCCGCCGCCGGTTTTTCTGCTGCGGTCGGTGTTTTGTTCGGCATCATGCCCGCCTCCAAAGCTGCTGCGCTCGATCCCATCGAATGTCTGCGCTACGAATAAGCCCGGCAGAATGACGTACATTCCGGTGAGTTCTAGCGTTTTTGCGCAATTTTTCGCCAATTTAGCTGAAATTTGCCATGCAGGGCCTGCGAATAAGATAAAATCGACCGCAGTGCCCCTGGTGGGCGAACTATGAAGTTCAATGTCTGAGGATCCGTCTAGACCCCAGCCAGACCGTAGGTCCTGGCTGGTCCGACTTGCCGCCACCTTTAGTGGCGAGCCACGTACAAAAGAAGCATTAACCGAAACGCTCCGCGAAGCCGAAAAAGATGGCCTGATGAGTCAGGACACCTTATCGATGATGGAGGGCGCGTTGTCGGTGTCTGACAACCAGGTTTCCGACGTGATGGTATCGCGCTCGCAAATGGTGTCCCTGCCGGTCGACTCTGAGCTAAGGGAACTGCTCAACATCGTCATCGAAAGCGGTCACTCGCGCTTTCCGGTGCACGGCGAAGACCGCGATGAAATTCTGGGCATTTTGCTGGCCAAAGATTTGCTGCGCGCCTATCACGACAACATCAGCCTGCAGTCGATCCGTACCCTGCTGCGCCCGGCGGTTTTGATTCCCGAATCGAAACGCTTGGATGTGTTGCTGAAAGAGTTTCGCCTGTCGCGTAATCACATGGCCATCGTGGTCGATGAGTACGGCGGTGTCGCCGGCCTGATCACCATTGAAGACGTGTTGGAATTAATCGTCGGTGAAATCGACGACGAGCACGACGACGCCAGCGATGAAGCACAGCAAATTGCCGCGCAAGCCGACGGCCAATATGTGGTTGAAGCGCTGACTCCGATTTCCGATTTTAACGAGCGCTTCGGTGCCGACCTACCCGATGAAGAATTCGACACGATTGGTGGGCTGATTACTGCCGCAATTGGTCATTTGCCTGAGGCCGATGAAGAGCTGACCCTCGGCCATTTCCACTTCCGCGTGTCCAGCGCTGATGAGCGTCGGGTGCACGCATTTGTCGTGAGCATTCAACCGAATGATTAAACGATTCTGGCTACTGCTTTTAGTAGCCATCGCGTTTAGTAGCGCAGCGGCTGCACAAAGTCGCGTGGGTGTGTTGACCATGAAGCCGGGCGAAGTGTTTTTTGAGCGCTTCGGCCACAACGCTATTTTGGTCGACTACGACGACGAACGCGGCATGGTGTCGTATAACTTCGGCTACTTCGATTTGGATGAGCCAGACTTCTACGGCCGATTTGTTTTTGGCCAAATGCGTTATCGTCTGGTCGCCCTGCCGGTCGAGAGTGATCTGTACTGGTATCGACAATCAGGGCGTGGCGTGCGCGTGCAATGGCTGAACTTGAGCCAGGAGCAGATGCGCAGCCTGGCCGATACGCTTGCCGAAAACGCGCGCGAGCCCAACGCGATTTATGACTACCGCTATTTCACCAATAACTGCTCAACCAAAGTGCGCGACGCCTTGGATGAGGCGACATCGGGTTTGTTAAAGCGCGCTTTGAGTTCACGCTCGCGTGGCAACACCTACCGCACTGAATCAGTGCGCCTGGGTTGGCCCACGGCCGGCATGGGTATCGGGTTTCACTTGGGTTTAGCGCGCAGCGCCGATAAAGCCCTATCGCGCTGGGACGAGGCCTTTGTGCCGATGAGCCTGGAAGAATCACTACGCGAAATCCGCTTGGCCGATGGTCAACCCCTGGTCACCTCGGAGAGCGAAGTGCTGCCGCATCGATTGCCCGAGGCCTTGCCGGAAATGCCGCAATGGCGTCTGCGTGCGCTGGTTTTAGGATTGCTTATGGGCGGCATCGTATTGGCCTCCCGCCAACGCTTCGCACGCAGCACCGCGGTATTTGCCGGGGCCTTCTGGTTGATCAGCGGTGCCTTAGGCTCGGTGCTGATTTTCCTGTGGGCGTTTACCGAGCATCGCTTTGCCCACGGCAACCAGAATCTTCTACTGCTCAATCCGATCGGCCTGATTCTGCTGGCCGCCGCCTGGCAGCGCTTACGCAGCAAGCCGGTATCTGCCTGGTTGCACTGGCTGATGACCGCTAATTTAATCGGCGTGCTGATTGCGGCGTTTATGAAGTTATTGCCGTTTGCGATTCAGCAGAACACCGAATGGGTGTTGCTGCTGGTGCCGATCCACTGGGCGCTGTCGCGCTGGTTGCGCGCTGAACCTGCCCTTGCGGACAAGCCGCAGCCTGCCGCATCATGAGGCATGGATCAAACAACCACGACGAGTGTTTCGGCAGTTCGTAACTGCGCTATCTACGATCAACACGGCCGCAAGCAAGGCGATGCATCGATTGATCAAATCTCCGAGATTCTAGCCAAGTCCGAAGCGGGCTTTGTCTGGCTTGGCCTGTATCAACCGAACGCAGCTCTACTGCGTCAGATTCAAGATGAGTTCGGTCTGCATCCCTTAGCCGTGGAAGATGCGGCCAAAGCGCATCAACGCCCGAAGATTGAATCCTTCGGCGACTCATTATTTCTGGCGCTGCACACCGCACAAAAAGATGCCGGCCACATCAGCTTTGGTGAAACTCAAATCTTTTTCGGCAAACGCTATTTGATCACCGTGCGCCACGGGCCTTCGCTCAGTTACGCCAATGCGCGCGAACGTTGCGAGCATGCGCCGGACCTGCTGGCCTTAGGCCCCAGCTACGCGCTGTATGCGGTGCTCGATTTTGCCGTCGATAACTACTTTCCGATCGTCCAGGAATTTGAGGCCGAGCTCGGTGAAATCGAAGACTCCTTATTCGACTCAGAATTCAAACAGGGCACGATTGAACGGCTTTACGATCTGAAGCGTGATTTGGCGCGCATGCGCCTGGCGGTATCGCCACTGCAGGACTTGCTCAACCAACTCGTACAATTTCACCCGCAATTAATCCGCGATGAAACCCGTGTATATTTCCGCGATGTGTACGATCACAGCATCCGCGTAAGCGAAAACACCCAGACCATGATTGAAATGGTCAACGCCGCGATGTCGGTAAACCTGGCGATGGTCACCGTGCATCAAGGTGAAGTGGTCAAACGCTTGGCCGGCTGGGCCGCGTTACTCGCCGCGCCGACCTTAATTACCAGTTGGTACGGCATGAACTTCCGGCATATGCCCGAGCTCGACGGACCGTGGAGTTACCCCATTCTAATCGGCAGCATCGCACTAATTTGTGGCGGCTTGTATGCCCTGTTGAAACGTTCGCGCTGGTTGTAGGTCTGCGCTTAAAACAATCGGTCGAACGCATGGCCGATGGCGAAGGTGGCCAGCATCGCCAATGCGCCCCAGAAACATACCCGGGAAACCCCGACGCGAATACTGGCCCCACCCACTCGTGCGGCCAGCGCGCCGAGGCCGGCGAGAATCAGCAAGGTACCCGACGCCACGCCCGGAACCAATAGGTTTTGCGGTAGGCCGATCACCAATAAAAGCGCAAGTACTGCACCCAGCGCAAAACTGGCGGCCGATGCCAGAGCCGCACGAGTCGGTTGCGCCCGATGCATTTTTAAAATGCCTAACTCATCGCGTGCGTGCGCGCCTAATGCATCGTGCTCGGTCAAGCGCGTCGCAACTTGCTGGGCTAAGCCATGGTCCAAACCGCGATTGACATAAATCTGGGTCAATTCAAGCAGCTCAAACTCCGGGTTCTCTTGGAGTTCTTGCTGTTCGCGCGCCAGATCCGCTTTTTCTACATCGGATTGCGAGCTCACTGAAACATACTCACCGGCAGCCATCGACATCGCACCGGCGACTAAGCCAGCAACGCCGGCAACTAAAATGGATTCGGTCGATGCACCGGCCGCGGCGACACCTATGATCAAGCTCGCGGTGGAAATAATGCCATCGTTGGCGCCCATCACTGCCGCGCGCAGCCATCCGATGCGGTGAGCGAAGTGGACTTCCGGATGATGCTGCATCAATACTCCCCTTTTATAAAACGTGGCTCAGTTCGACTGAGGGATCCGGTCAATCTTAATCCAGCCAGCCGATTTCTACGCTGCGACTGGGGCTGCTGATGGTCACCTGCCCGTCCTGGATCATGCATTGCAAATCCATACTGCGCTCGGCCATTTCGGTTAATGCGTTGACACAATCACCCGAAAGGTGACGCACGGTCAGATTCTCAAAACGCTCAAACTTGTTGCGGTTCTGTTCCCACCAGATTTGCGCACTGCGCGGCTGGTAGGTGTACACATACACCTGTCGTGCCCGGCCGCAGGCTTTGCGAATGATCTTTTCATCCGGATTGCCCAGCTCCACCCACAGCTCTATCTCGTCGGTATAGGTTTTCTGCCACAAGGCCGGCTCATCGTCAGTGCTTAAACCCTTGGCAAATTGCAGGGCCTCATCAGCATGCAGGGCAAAGGCCAGCAACCGCACCATCATCCGCTCATTGGTTTCCGACGGGTGCTGGGCCACGGTCATCGAATGGGTGTGATAGTAATTGCGATCCACATCGACGATGTTCAGATGCGCCTTAAAGATAGTTGCGGTTAAGGCCACGCGGCTTCCAAGGAGTATTCACTGCGCAGTTTAGCTCAGATTCGAGTCAAACTAGGCCTATCTGTGCACAATGCATACCTGAAGGTTGACTGTAATCAAGGCCCGGCAGATGATTTTGCTAAACTGGATCGATATCTGCGCGGGGAACCTACATGTCTGCACACGCCATGCCGGCGACTTATAACGATAAAGTCGTCAAACAATTCACGATTGCAACCGTCATATGGGGTCTGGTTGGCATGCTGGTCGGGGTCATTATTGCCGCGCAGCTGGTCTGGCCGGCATTGAACTTCGATATTGCATGGCTAAGCTTCGGCCGTTTAAGGCCGCTGCATACAAACGCCGTAGTTTTCGCCTTTGGTGGCTCCGCGCTATTTGCGACTAGTCTGTACGTGGTCCAGCGCACCAGTCACGTGCGGCTGATTTCCGACAAACTGGCTAGTTTTGTGTTTTGGGGTTGGCAGGCAGTCATCGTTCTTGCCGCAATTACCCTGCCGATGGGCCTAACCCAGGGCAAAGAATACGCCGAGCTCATCTGGCCAATCGACATTTTGATTGCCGTAGTGTGGGTTAGCTACGCGATCTTGTTTTTTGGCACTTTGATGAAGCGACGTATTCGGCACATTTATGTAGCCAACTGGTTCTACGGCGCATTTATCATCACTGTCGCTGTTCTGCATATCGTTAACTCACTGGCTCTGCCGACGAGCCTGTCGCATAGCTATCCAATCTACTCAGGCGCGGTCGATGCCATGGTCCAATGGTGGTACGGGCATAACGCCGTTGGCTTCTTTCTGACCGCTGGCTTTCTGGGCATGATGTATTACTTTGTGCCACGGCAGGCCGATCGCCCGATCTACAGTTATCGTCTGTCTATCGTGCACTTCTGGGCGTTGATTGCCATTTACATGTGGGCCGGTCCGCACCATCTGCAATTCACAGCGATTCCGGACTGGGCGCAAAATCTAGGTATGGTTTTTTCATTAATTCTGTTCGCCCCCAGCTGGGGAGGCATGATTAACGGCATGATGACCCTCTCAGGCGCTTGGCATAAATTGCGTACCGACCCAATCCTTAAATTCCTGATCGTCTCGCTGAGCTTCTACGGCATGTCGACTTTTGAAGGGCCGATGATGTCGATCAAGTCCATCAATGCGCTCAGTCACTACAGCGACTGGACGATCGGCCACGTGCATTCCGGTGCATTGGGCTGGGTTGCCATGATATCGATTGGCAGCTGTTACATGCTCATCCCCAGGGTGGTTGGCTTAAAAGAAATGGCCTCTACTAAATTGATTGACCTGCACTTCTGGCTGCATACCATCGGCGTGGTTTTGTACGCCGTATCGATGTGGATTTCCGGTATAGGCCAGGGCCTGATGAGCCGTGCAACGAATGACGACGGCACGTTGGTGTATGCGTGGATTGAAATCGTGAAATTCACCTACCCCTACGCTTTCATACGCTTTCTCGGCGGCGCACTGGTCATCGTCGGCATGGTGATCATGATCGTCAACATGGCGCGCACGCTGCAGTCAGCAAAAAACAAATCGTATGAGTCTCCCCTTATTGAGCCGAGTCACTCGGCACAACACGCGTGAGTAATCCAGCATGAGTCATGAAAAAATAGAAACAAATGTCGGGCTGATGGCCATTCTGGTTGCGGTAGCAATCAGCTTTGGTGGTCTGGCTGAAATCGTACCTCTGATGTATCAGGCTGAGCAGGTCGAACCATTGCCCGGTGTCAAGCCGCATGGCGCATTGGAACTAGCCGGTCGTGATATCTATGTCCGCGAAGGCTGCTTCAGCTGCCACTCGCAAATGATCCGAACGCTGCGATTTGAAACCGAACGTTACGGCCACTATTCGCTGGCCGGGGAATCGGTTTATGACCGCCCGTTCCAGTGGGGTAGCAAACGAACCGGCCCTGACTTGGCCCGCGTGGGCGGTCGTTATTCTGATGAATGGCATCGAGCCCATTTTGAAAATCCGCGCGATGTCGTACCCGAATCAAACATGCCCGGATACCCCTGGTTGTTGGACGCGCAAGTCGATCCATTTCAGGTGCGTGACCGGATGCGCGCACTGAAGCAGCTCGGACACCCCTACACCGAGGAAGAAATTGCCGAATCGATAAATCTGACCAACGGCAAGTCGGAAATGGATGCACTCGTCACATATATGCAAAGTCTGGGCAAAAACGGTCCGAGGAGTGCGCAATGATTGCCGGCATCGTCACCGCTGCACTTCTGCTTATCTTCATTGCCGGCTTGGTGTGGTTGTTTGTTTTCAAACGCAAGTCCGACTTTGATGAAGCTGCCAACCTTCCCCTCAAAGACAACGAAAATGAGAGGTCATCGTGAGCCAGTTTTGGTCGATCTTTATTATTGCTATCGTTCTGATCAACATTGTTGGCTGTGTCTGGCTTTTGTGGTGGACAGCCCGGCGCAAAAAAATCGACAGCAATCTGGAACAAACCACCGGCCACGTGTGGGACGGCGATTTAACCGAATACAACAAACCACTGCCACGTTGGTGGATCAATCTGTTCTACATAACCATCGTATTCGCCCTCATTTATATTGCGATTTTTCCCGGCTTCGGTCGCTTTGAAGGTTACGCGAACTGGTCAGCAAGCAAACAACACGCTGAGGATCAGTTGGCCGCTGACCAGCGATTTGCGCAAATGTATGATAAATACGCCGAGGCGAGCCTGACCCAAATCGCCAAAGACGCCGATGCGATGAAAGCAGGTCGCAATTTGTTCACCAACAATTGCGCGCAATGTCATGGCTCCGATGCACGGGGCGCCAAGGGTTATCCCAACCTGACCGACGATGTGTGGCTGTGGGGCGGCTCAGAAGAACAAATACTGAATACGATATTGAATGGACGAACCGCGGCGATGCCGCCGCTGGCTGCGGTCGTGGGCGATCCGGCAGCGGTCACTGCAGTCGCCGCGCATGTTCAGAGCTTGTCCGGAATCAAAGTCGACCCCGGCCTTGCAGCACTGGGCAAACGATCATTCGAGTCGGTTTGTGCCGCGTGTCACGGTGCGCAAGGCAAAGGAAACGTCGCACTCGGCGCACCTAATTTAACTGATAGCGATTGGTTGTATGGTCGCGACATCGAGTCAATCAAGTACGCAATTAATAATGGGCGCGCTGGTCAGATGCCGGCCTTTGAGCCGATACTCGGCCCGTTACGCTCACGCTTGCTGGCAGCTTATGTGGTGTCGCTGAGAAATCACACTAGCGAGAATTCGCCAACCACAACTGGCGAATAAACTTCATTCGCGTTACCCGGCCCGGGAGGACCAATGACCGAGCATGCCACTGAATTTGATCACCCGCGCCGACCGCTCTCCTGGAGGCTCGGAGCGATTCTATGGCCATCTTTTTTCGCCGCCGGGGTGATGACTATGGTCTTTTTCGCGTTTATTGATCCCTTGCAATTGCGGGACATCACGTTCCCCGATCTGGTAATCAGCCGCGGGTTCGGCTACAGCATTTGCTTCTTCATGTTCTGGATTGCCACCGCAGCATCAAGTTTATTCACTTGGATACTGCTACGGCCGGCGAGCCGCTTTAATACGAATAAGCCCAAGCCGGAGCACCGGCTTTGAGTAAAAAGCTGCCGATTGAATTGGTATCCAACGATAGTCTTTATGTCTCCGAGCAGAAGATTTATCCGCGAGAAGTTCAGGGCCGATTTACCCGATTGCGACACACCGCAGTATGGGTGTTGCTCGGCCTGTACTACCTGGTAGCGTGGCTGCCCTGGGATGAACGGCAGGCGGTCTTGTGGGATTTACCCGCACGGAAATTTTATGTTTTCGGTCTGGTGTTCTGGCCACAGGATTTCATCTTTCTTGCGTTGTTACTAATTATTGCCGGGCTCGCGCTATTTTTCTTTACCGCGCTGGCGGGCCGCATGTGGTGTGGTTACGCCTGCCCGCAGACTGTCTGGACTGAAGTGTTTGTGTGGATGGAGCGCTGGACCGAGGGCAGCCGATCCCAGCAGATGAAACTGGATTCGGCCCCCTGGAACAAAAACAAAATTCTACGTAAGTCGGCAAAGCACGGTCTCTGGATCGGCTTTGCGTTATGGACCGGGTTCACCTTCGTTGGCTACTTCACACCGATTCGCGATTTAGGTATCCGCCTACTGGAATTGAATTGGGGCGGTTACGAAACATTTTGGTGTTTGTTCTACGCATTTGCTACCTGGGGTAACGCCGGTTTTATGCGTGAACAGGTGTGCAAGTACATGTGCCCGTATGCGCGTTTTCAGTCGGCCATGTTCGATCGCAATAGTTTGATAATTGCCTACGACACGGAACGTGGCGACCCTCGCGGTGCGCGTAAACGCGGCGCTTTAGAAAGCGTACTCAATCGAGCACCACGCGCTGCAAGTCAAGATGATCAAAGTGACCCCGCGCGACTGGGCGACTGTATCGATTGCACAATTTGTGTACAAGTGTGCCCCACCGGCATCGATATCCGGGATGGGCTGCAGTACGAGTGCATTGCCTGCGGAGCCTGCGTTGATGCCTGCGATGAAGTGATGGATAAGATGGGCTATCCACACGGGCTCGTTCGCTACACCAGCGAAAATGCACTCGAGAACCGTCCAAGCAAGCTTCTTCGACCCAGAGTATTCGCTTATGGCGCGCTTCTACTGTTGTTAATCAGTATTTTTTTCTTCGGCATCTTCACTCGCGAGAACCTGATCGCCGATGTCATCCGTGATCGCAATGCGCTGTATCGAATCGCTGCCGACAGTTCGGTGGAAAATGGCTACTCAATACGATTGATCAATAAATCCGAAGCCGCGATGACTGTCACGATTGATGTCGATCCGGGCGCCAATCCGATCAGTCTGCTGGAACAACTAAGGCCAGTGACATTGGCGCCCGAAGAAATTCGAAACCTGCCGATAACTTTGCGCGCTGACGACGGCACGATTCGAGGCGGTGTAGATATAGAGTTTGTGATTACCCAATCTGTGGAAGGCGTGCAAATTCGAGAGCCTTCGCGTTTTTTTGGCCCCAACCCGTGACGATTTGCAATGACTGAACACAAACGCGCCTGGTACGCAGAACCGATGGTCTGGTTGATACTCACAATTCCTGCCCTGACCGCATTGGCTGGTGGCGTAACCATTTTCATGGCTGGCGACCCGGCAACGTACGCATCAGGCGAGCCCACAGTGCGAAAAACCGGGCAGATCCAGACCGATGATATGAGCGCAGACCTCACCGCCACTGCGCTGGGTTTGGCTGCACAGTTAGAGTACGAGCCGTCCACCGAACAGTTACACATCCAGATTTTTGCCCGATCCGAGTTTGCGCCGATCGGTCCTTTGATTTTAGAACTACGTCACCTGAGCGAACAAAGCGAAGATCAACGCATCGAGCTGGCTGCGAACAACGGCATATGGGTGACGAACATCCGTATCGACACGAGCCAGAGTTGGAATTTACGGCTGCGCGATCAACGCGGTGAGTGGCAATTACTCGGACGCCTGCGACGGAACCAATTGCAAGCCGAACTGAATGGCAGGCTAAGGCTGGCGACGGCGCCCTAATCTCGCATGGATAAAACTCAATCCATTGAAGAGGATCGTTGCTTTCATTGCTCCGAGCCACTGGGCGCTCAAGCGGTCAAGCAAAAAATCAACGATGCCGAACACGCGTTCTGCTGCGCCGGCTGCCTCGCCGCCGCCCACTGGATACAAGATCACGGTCTGAGTCAGTACTACCGTCTACGCACGCAAACCGGCAACCGCATTGCCAGCGATGCGAACGACGACAGCCAATGGCTGGACCCGCAGCTAATTGCAGAAAACGTCGATACCGGCAGCACCTATTGCGAAACCCAACTAGTCATTGATGGCATCCGTTGTTCGGCCTGTGCGTGGCTGATCGATCGGGCACTCAATGAACTCAGCGGGGTCGAGTATGTGTCGGTTAATGCCAGCAATCAGCGTGCACTGGTCCGATGGAACCCACAGCAGGTTCAGCTCATCACGCTAATTAGTCTGCTGCGCCAACTTGGCTTTGCCGCGCACTGGCCTTACTCGTCAGCCCTAGAACAGCAGCGCCTTAGTGATCGGCGCAAATTGCTCATGCGGCTCGGTGTGGCCGGGCTCGGCATGGTACAGGCAATGATGTTCTCTGAAGCCCTGTATCTGGACACCCAGCAGCAAATGCCCACACAGACCCGTGATGTATTTCGCTGGCTAAGCTTTTTGTTGACAACGCCAGTGGTGTTCTATTCGGGCTGGCCGTTCCTTCTGGGTATGTGGCGCGAAATCAGGTACGTCAGCCTGGGCATGAATAGCCTGATCGGCTCAGGCGTTCTATTGGCCTATGTGGGCAGCACTGTCCAAATAGTTCGCGGTGGCGAACAAGTCTGGTTTGATGCGGCGGTTATGTTCGTATTTTTTCTTCTTACGTCGCGATTTATTGAGCAAAGTGCGAAAGACAGGGCTTCCTCAAAACTCGATATGCTGGCAGCAGCTCAGAATCTGTATGGCTGGATAGTGCGCGCGGGAGAACGTACGCGAGTGCCGGCTGCTGATATTAGGATTGGCGAGTCTGTTGACATCGCGGTGGGTGAATCATGCCCGGTCGATGGCGCACTCATCAGTGAATTTGCTCTGGTTGATGAGTCGGTGCTCTCCGGCGAATCCGCGCCCATCGAGAAGGTACGGGGTGACTCTATTTTGGCTGGCAGCCGCGTTTTTCAGTCGCCCATACGGGTGGATGCATTACGCACCGGCCAGCAGACACAAATGGCTCAGCTCAGACGTCTGATTGATCAGGCGCACCTGCAGAAACCGGCTTTTGCCGATACGGCTCAGCGTGTAGCCAGCGTATTTGTTGTTGCGCTTCTGGTTGTCTCCATTGCGGTGTATTTCATTTGGATTCACATCGATCCCGACCGGGCTTTTGAAATTATGTTGGCTACCATCGTCGTAACCTGCCCGTGCGCATTGACCCTGGCCATTCCGGCCAGCCTGTCGGCGTGCCTGGACGCGATGGCGATCAAAGGGATTAACTGTGTCAATGCCGACGCGATTCAACGCCTTGCTGGTGTCACCCAGATCGCCTTCGATAAAACCGGAACACTAACCACCGATCAACGAGCGCAACTTGTCGGGGTTCCAGCATCTGATTACAGTCCGCAGCGAGTTTTTGCACTGGCACGCAGTTTACAGAGCAGTGTCAATCACCCGTTGTCGGCAGCATTTGATCGCGGTGCAAAGGATGACAAAGACATTCACATCCGCCAGGCAACAATTCACCCGGGCCTCGGCATCTCTGCAACCATCAATGAACTTAAAGTGCGTATTGGACGCGCCGACTTTGTCGCCGGACAAGTCGATGACGGTCATATATGGCTGAGCGTCGATCATCGGGCAATTGCCACGTTTTCAATTCAAGAGCGCATTCGCGAAGATGCTAAACGCACCATCGCATCGTTTCGGGCCGAAGAGCTGCCAATTAGCCTGCTTAGCGGCGATGCGGACGAACGTGTGCAGCGCTGCGCGCAAACACTGGGCATAGATCACTGGCTGGCGCGACTGACGCCCGAGCAAAAGCTGCAGGCTGTGCGCGACATGCAAACCCAACATCAGGTGCTGATGATCGGCGATGGCATTAACGATGCCCCGGTACTTGCCGCCGCCAATGTCTCCATTGCCGTAGCCAGCGGCACAGCAGTTGCGAAACGGGCTGCCGACTTTCTCCTGATAGGCCGCGACCTATACAGTGCTTTTCTCGCATACCAACTGGCTAAGCAGTGTCGCAAACTAATGGTGCAAAACTTAAGCTGGGCAATTGCCTATAATCTGATTGCATTGCCATTGGCCGTAATGGGATTGATCGGCCCGGGTCTGGCCGCTGCCGGGATGGCACTTTCCTCGCTGCTGGTCACGGTAAATGCACTACGAATCGGGCGAAATTCATGAATGCTCTGCTGATCCTCATTCCGGTGTCTCTGATTTTCCTGATTATTGCTATTGGCTTTTTTATTTATGCCGTGCGCAGTGGGCAGTTCGACGATATGGACACACCAGCGCTTGATATTTTGACCGAGCAGAAGGCCAAGCATAAAAAAAATACTGTGGATGCGATGCCGCCAACTGATGCCGATTGATTTACTCACATTAAGCGCCGCATTTATCGTTGGCCTGGCCGGCGGCATTCACTGTATTGCAATGTGCGGCGGCATTGCCGTTGGTCTGGCCGGCACCGAGAAAAAAACGCTACTGCCACGCGCCTTGCTGTCAAACATCGGCCGGGTTCTGGGCTATGTTTTGGCCGGGGCAATTGCCGGGGGTTTGGGTCACGGGATCGTGCGTGCTGCGCAATTGGCCGCGTTCCAGAATTGGGTGCGTCTGATGGTCGGCCTGATTCTTTTTATTGCAGCCATCCGAATTATTTTCCCCGCTGCACAAATTGGCTTTTTCTCCCAACTGGGCAACCGCCTCTGGATGCTAGTGCAACCGCTGCATCGCGGCGCCTCCCGGCTAGACGGCTCGGCTCGTCACCTTGCGTTAGGGATGCTTTGGGGCTGGCTGCCCTGCGGTTTATCGGTCACCATGCTGGGCGCGGCCTGGTTTGAAGCCAGCGCCTTGCACGGGGCATTGCTGATGCTCTTTTTCGGCCTGGGCACGCTACCGGTTATGACCAGCATCGGCTGGAGCGGTGCGCGCCTGTTTAACTTCAACAACACATCATGGCGTATTGCTGCCGGAGTGATCGTCGCGACGCTCGCTTTACTCACACTCTTAGCACCCTGGCTCGCAAAAACCCCTGAGATGCACGGAATTTTGAGTGCACTGGGTTGCCGAACGCTCCAATCACCTTACTAGGTAAAACTGGACTCTAAATACCGCCGTTACTCAAATGTGGGGGGACGTCGACGTCGGCGCGCTGGGGCCTTCAGGTCAAAGGCATTGGCTCGCCGTACTGGAAACTCATTGGCGATGCCCAAAGTATGCTCGAGCGTGCCGAAGCAATGGGCCGCTGCTGGATCAAAGGCATGGGCTTAGCCCGGCAACTGGAAAAAATCTAAAACTCGAAGTAGCCCTAACTCCGCCCGACATCGGCGGAGCTTTTGGCGTGCCCTATGCAAAACTAATTCGTTAAATATTAAACGACAAAAACAAAATCGCCGCGAAGATCGCGGCGATTGGTTAGTCATTTCAAATGATGGGTGTCCATGTTTTCCGATGTTTGTTTTACTACCTAATCTTCTATCCCTTCGCGCTTCTTGATCTCTTTTTCGAATGGCCCCACTAAACCCAATCGTACGATGATGAATGCAGCGCACAATCCAACTATCGTTAGCGACCAATCTATTAGGTGGACAAAGTCCAAAGCGTGAAAGTATAGGCTCGCTAGATAGAGCACAAAGACTCCGCCCACGATGGACACGATAAACCATGAAAATGGTCTTCTTGCCTGAGCGAAAATCGCGCACAAAAAACAAATTAGAGACGCCACATTCGAAGACATTTGGGGGAATACTCGAAAATTTACCAACGGCCGCCCCGTCGTGAAGGCGTCGTAGACAAAGAAGCCGACAAAAAACGTGCTCAGAATTGCCATCCCGACCAAAAGGGTTAGAAATATCCATCTTTTTATAAACTCGCGGTTTTCACTCTCCGTCATTTTCGTATGGACCATACAAGCCTCCGAAGCATCGTGGATTTACGCCGCACGCGGCAAAGCAAGTTATGTGATAGAACTGAATGCATGATTCTTTAGTGCATATGCCGCCGGAGCAAGTTATCACTTGGCATTCTTCACGTTTGCGAGCATTTTTGTCACTTGCGACGAGACACCTTCTAATACAGGACCAATCTTCTTGAGAAGCACCGCATAGCCACATCAAAGCGTTAACAATGCTATTATTTCCTCGACAAATCTCTCCTGCACCTCGGTGATACTTGCAACCATCCGAAGACGCAACTCGATCGTAATACTCACAAGTCTCCAGCCCACCATCAGATCGTTTCTGACCGTCGATGTCAAAGTAGTTGATTGGACTAGAACTCACGTAAGCAAACGTGTTTATCCCACCCGCCAACCCAATCGGATCACTCTGCACATAGCGGCCCAAGCTGGCGTCGTAATCGCGGAAGTAGTTGTAGTTCAGGCCCGACTCGGCGTCATGGTATTGACCGGGGAAGCGCAGGTTGAATTCGAAGTGGGAACCGTCGCCGTCCACATCGGTTGCCGGTGGGTTTTCACCGAAATGGTTTTCCCACAACGCCCAGGACCACACTGCCACATTGCGCACCGGGTCAATGATTGCCCGCGGGCTGCCCAGGTGATCGGTTTCGATGTAGCGAAAATAGGGGTCAGCGTGCCTTTTTAGCATTGCCAACCCTAGCCACTCGCCATATTCAAAAAGACACACTGACCCCTATTCTCGTTTAGAGCAAAGCGCGCATTTAACATCTGCCGAC
>CBDUOG010000037.1:0-20558 GCA_965368785.1 uncultured Gammaproteobacteria bacterium
CTATCTCGGCTGGTTTGTGGCGGGAGCATGAGCATGCATGTAAAACAATTTACCCATTACTTCCGAAGCCTGCTGCTGCTCGAATTGCTGAGTGGTCTGTGGCTCACGTTGAAGTACATGTTTAAGCCGAAGTACACGGTTCATTACCCGTTCGAAAAATTCCCGCAGTCACCGCGCTTCCGTGGCTTGCATGCACTGCGTAAATATCCGAACGGTGAAGAACGCTGTATCGCCTGTAAACTCTGCGAGGCGGTGTGTCCGGCTCTGGCAATCACGATCGATTCGGAGCAGCGCGCGGACGGCACCCGCCGGACAACGCGTTACGACATCGATCTGTTTAAGTGCATATTCTGCGGATTCTGCGAAGAGTCGTGCCCGGTAGACTCGATTGTTGAAACGCATATTCACGAGTACCACTTTGAAAAACGTGGCGAAAACATTCTCACCAAACCGAAGCTGTTAGCCCTTGGCGATCGTCTTGAGCAAGAAATTGCCGAGCGCCGTGGCGCAGATTCGGCGTACCGCTAGTGCGCGGCATTTAGGGCTGGAGTAAATAATGGCATTCGAACTCATCGCGTTTTACCTGTTTGCGGGCATCGCCAGTTTGGCCGCACTCGGGGTGATTGCGGTCAAGAATCCGGTGCACGCGGTTATGTGCCTGGTGTTGACGTTCTTCTCAACGGCGTGTTTGTGGCTCCTGTTACAGGCCGAGTTCCTCGGTATTGTGCTGGTGCTGGTCTACGTCGGTGCGGTCATGGTGTTGTTCTTGTTCGTGGTGATGATGCTCGACATCAACACCACGCCATTGCGCGAAGGATTCGTTAAAAATCTGCCGGCGGGTGTTATTGCGTCGGTCGTAATGCTGATTGAAATACTCGTGCTCACCGGCGTGTGGGGCGGGCGACGCAACATTGGTATGGGTGCTGCGGACCCGGCTGAAGCCATGGGGCAGAGCAATCTGGAGTGGATTGCGCAAAGCTTGTTTACCGAATACCTACTGCCCTTTGAGCTTGCGGCAGTGCTACTGACCGTGGGCATTTTGATTGCGGTGATGCTGACGCTGCGTCGTCGCACCGGTGTAAAGACTCAGGATCCGTCCAAACAAGCCGCCGTGCGTCGAGAGGATCGACTGCGCGTTATAAAAATGCCTGCCGTCGGCAGCGAAGGGGACAAGCAGTCATGATCACGATGGCGCACTACCTGACATTTTCGGCCATTCTGTTTTGTATCAGCGTTGCCGGAATTTTTATTAATCGCAAAAACATGATTGTGATGTTGATGTGCATTGAGCTTCTGCTCTTGGCGGTCAACATTAACTTCGTCGCCTTCTCGCGTTTCCTCAATGATGTGCATGGCCAGGTGTTTGTGTTTTTTATCCTGACTGTTGCTGCTGCTGAGGCTGCGATTGGTCTGGCTATTCTGGTCACACTGTTCAGAAACCGGCGCACGATTAATGTGGCTGAACTCGATTCGATGAAGGGCTGAGATGAATCCCGAAATGACACTCTCTGCGACGATGTTGCTGTTTATCGCCTTGCTGCCGCTGTTCGGCGCGATTATTGCTGGCCTGTTCGGTCGCCAGATCGGCCGATCCGGCGCGCATACGGTAACCATCGGTGCGGTAGCCATCAGCTGCGCCTTGTCGATATACGTGCTGTATCAATTATGGGCGGTTGGCGCGCAGCCGTTTAACCAGAACATTTACAGTTTCTTCGAGATCGGCAGTTACTCTGCGCATATCGGATTTATGGTCGATCGTTTGACCGCGATGATGATGGTCGTGGTCACGTTCGTGTCGCTGTTAGTACACATCTATACCATTGGTTACATGGAAGAAGACCCCGGTTACCAACGCTTCTTCAGTTACATTTCTTTGTTCACCTTCTCGATGTTGATGCTGGTGATGAGTAACAACTTCCTGCAGTTGTTCTTCGGCTGGGAAGCGGTAGGCCTGGTTTCGTATCTGCTGATCGGGTTCTGGTTTAAGCGGCCCACGGCAATCTTCGCCAACATGAAGGCCTTTCTGGTCAATCGCGTCGGCGACTTCGGCTTTTTGATCGGTATCGCCGCGATCCTGTATTGGTACGGTTCTTTGGACTACAGCGTGGTCTTTGCCAACGCCAGCACGATTAGCGATTTAACTGTACAGGTGATTCCGGGTTACGACTGGAATGTCATGACCTTTATCGGTATTTGCTTGTTTATCGGTGCCATGGGTAAGTCTGCGCAAGTTCCGTTGCATGTGTGGCTGCCGGACTCGATGGAAGGTCCCACCCCGATTTCGGCACTGATCCATGCGGCGACGATGGTGACCGCCGGCATCTTCATGGTGGCGCGTATGTCGCCGTTGTATGAGTTGTCGGAAACGGCTTTATCGTTCGTGTTGTTCATCGGTGCAACTACCGCCTTTTTCACCGGCCTGATCGGCATGGTGCAAAACGACATCAAGCGCGTGGTTGCCTATTCAACGCTGTCGCAGCTGGGTTACATGACGGTAGCGCTTGGCGTGTCTGCCTACTCGGCGGCTGTGTTCCACCTGATGACCCACGCATTCTTCAAGGCGCTACTATTCCTTGCCGCCGGTAGTGTGATCATCGGTATGCATCACGTGCAAGACATGCGGCGCATGGGCGGCCTGCGTAAATACATGCCGATTACGTATTGGACGTCCCTGATCGGAACACTGGCATTGGTCGGCACGCCGTTTTTTGCCGGGTTCTACTCCAAGGACACAATCATCACGGCGGTTGAACTTGCTGCGCATGACGGCAATTGGGTCAATGTTTATGCCATGGTTGCGGTCATTGCTGGCGTGTTCGTTACCAGTTTCTACAGTTTCCGACTGTTCTTCATGACCTTCCACGGTAAGGAACACTTCCGCGAAGCGCATGCGGACGACCATCATGACGGGCATCACGACGATCATGACGACCATGGAGTACATGAGCCGCATGAATCGCCCTGGGTGGTTACGGTGCCGCTGATTCTTTTGGCGATTCCATCCGTGTTGGTCGGCTTCTTTACGGTCGGCCCAATGCTGTTCGGCGATTTCTTCCGCGGGGCTATTGAGGTACTGCCGCAACATGATGTCGTGGCCCAAGCCGGCGACGTCCTGTTCACCGGTGGTGCTCTGGGCTTTGGCTTGCACGGGTTTATCACGCTGCCGTTCTGGTTAGCGCTGGCGGGCTTTGCTCTGGCACTTTACTTGTACGTGCTCAAACCGGGCACCTCGGCAAAAATACGCAAAGTGCTTTGGCTGCCGGTCAAGATTCTTAAAGAAAAATACGGCTTCGATCACTTGTGGATTAATGGATTCGCTGGCGGCAGCCTGCGTCTTGGCCGGCTGTCGCGCAAGTACGGCGATGAAGGCCTGATTGATGGTCTGTTGGTCAACGGGTCGGTCACCGTAGTTGATCGGGTCGCGCATATCCTGCGAAAAACGCAAACCGGTTTCTTGTTCCATTACGCCTTCGCCATGATTCTCGGGCTGATTGTTCTCCTCTATCTGCTTTACCGTTGGGTAGGCGCTTAATTAAAGGGATGCCAAGATGGATTCTTCCTGGCCACTGCTGAGTTTGCTGATTTGGTTGCCGATCATCGGCGGGGTAGTCACCCTGTCGTTCGGTGATCGTCGTGCGACTCAGGCCAAGTATTTTGCTTTGATGATTGCTGTTGTCACTCTGGCGCTCAGCATTCCTCTATACACCGGGTTCAACGCGAGCTCTGCGCTGATGCAGTTTGCTGAATCTCACGAATGGATTCCGAGCTTCAACATTAACTATAACCTCGGTGTAGACGGCATTTCTGTCGCACTGATATTGCTCACCACGATCGTCAGTGTGCTGACTTTATTAGGTGCGTGGACCTCAGTCGAATTGCGCGCGCAGCAGTATTTCGCGGCCTTCTTAATCCTCGAAGGCTTGATGATCGGCGTGTTCTGCGCGCTCGATGCCATTTTGTTCTACGTGTTCTTCGAAGGCATGCTGATTCCGATGTTTATCATTATCGGCGTATGGGGTGGGGCACGGCGCATTTACGCCAGCTTGAAGTTCTTCCTGTTCACCTTCCTCGGCTCGGTATTTATGCTGATCGGGTTGGTTTATTTGTATAACAAAGGTGGCAGCTTCCAGCTCGCCGACTTGTATGCAATGCAGCTCAACAGTGAGGAACAGTTCTGGTTGTTCTTCGCGTTTTTTGCTGCATTCGCGGTGAAAATCCCCATGTTTCCGGTGCACACCTGGTTGCCTGACGCGCACGTTGAGGCACCTACGGCCGGTTCGGTGATTCTGGCTGCGATCATGCTGAAGATCGGTGGTTACGGATTTATCCGCTTTTCAATGCCCATCGTGCCTGATGCCAGCATGGAATGGGCCTGGTTGGTCATTGCCTTATCCCTGATCGCTGTGGTGTATGTCGGCTTGGTCGCGCTGGTGCAAGACGATATGAAGAAGCTCATCGCTTATTCATCGGTCGCGCATATGGGGTTTGTCACGCTGGGTATTTTCATCGCCTTTCATCTGGTTCGCAGCAATGGCAACACAGATGCGGCAGCGCTGGGTCTGCAGGGCGCAATGGTGCAAATGATCTCGCACGGTTTTATTTCCGGCGCCATGTTTAGTTGTGTCGGCGTTCTGTATGAACGGATGCACTCGCGCATGATCCGCGACTACGGCGGTGTGGTGAACACGATGCCGTGGTTTGCGGCTTTGTTCGTGCTGTTCGCAATGGCTAATGCGGGTCTACCCGGCACGTCCGGTTTCGTTGGTGAGTTCATGGTTATTCTGGCCACGTTCCAACACAACATTCTCTTTGCCGCGGCTGCTGCATTAACCCTGATCATCGGTGCTGCATACACCTTGTGGATGGTTAAACGGGTGATCTTTGGTGACATCGCCAACGACAACGTAAAACAACTGGTGGACATTAATGCGCGTGAAGCATGGGTCTTGGGCCTGTTCGCTGCCGGCGTATTGTTCATCGGTGTCTATCCGAAGCCGCTGACCGATTTGATGGACGCGTCTGTAAACCAACTGCTGATGCAGTTGGCCGTGAGCAAGTTATAGGAATTATTCATGATGACGTCACTTCCAGGTACTGCTGATCTTCTGCCGATGATCCCGGAGATCTTTGTATGCAGTGCCGCATTTATGCTGCTGCTGGTCGATCTGTTTATATCGCCGCAACGTCGTGGACTGGTGCACTTTCTCTCGCTGCTCGTCTTGCTCGCTGCAGCCATTTTGACCGGTCGCGAAATGGCCGGCCCCACGATTAGTGTATTTGGCGACATGTTCATCCGCGACTACGCGGCTGACGTCATGAAGTTGGCAATGTACGCGGTAACCGGCGTCGCGCTGATCTACGGCCGCAGCTACATGAATGAGCGCGGATTGTTGAAGGGCGAGTTCTATCCGATTGTTTTGTTCGCATTGCTTGGCATGATGATTTTGGTGTCCGCTGGCAATATGGTGACGATCTATCTGGGCCTGGAATTATTGGCCTTGAGTTCCTATGGACTGGTCGCGATTGATCGTGACAGCCCGCGCGGTGCCGAAGCGGCAATGAAGTATTTCGTGCTCGGTGCGCTTGCCTCCGGCATGTTGTTGTACGGCATGTCGATGATTTACGGCGCCACCGGCACCTTGGATCTGGGTCAGGTATTTGCTGCCTCGGCCAGCAGCGGCGATCGTAGCCTGCTGCTATTTGGTGTGGTATTCGTCATTGTCGGTATTGGTTTCAAGCTCGGTGCCGCACCGTTTCATATGTGGGTGCCGGATGTGTATCAGGGTGCGCCCACTGCGATCACCATGCTGATCGGTTCAGTGCCGAAAATTGCTGCGTTTGGTATGGCGTACCGATTGTTGGAGCAGGGCGTTGGCCCGGTTTCGGAGTACTGGGCGGAAGCACTTTCAGCTCTAGCGGCGCTTTCTTTAGTGATCGGTAATGTCCTGGCGATTGCGCAAACCAACCTTAAGCGGATGTTGGCCTATTCAACGATCTCCCATGTTGGCTTCTTGCTTATGGGTTTAATCGCAGCCACGCCGGCGGCTTACTCGGCATCTCTGTTCTATGCAATCAGCTACGCGATCATGGCGATTGCCGCATTCGGAGCGATCATCGTGCTGTCGCGCAAAGGCTTTGAAGCCGAAGAGCTCAGTGATTACCGCGGCCTGTGGCGCCAGCAGCCGGTGCATGCTGTGCTGATTCTTATGGTCATGGCCTCATTGGCCGGTGTTCCACCGTTCCTTGGCTTCTGGGCAAAGCTTGCTGTGATCGGTTCGGCCTTGGCCGGTGGTTACATGTGGTTGGCAATTTTGGCCGTCATCGCCGCAGTTGTGGGCGCGTTCTACTACCTGCGTGTCATCAAACTCATGTTTTTTGATGAGCCCGAATCAAGTTTGCCGCCAATTCATGCTACTTCTCAAACACGTTTAGTGTTTGCTGTTAACTGTTTGTCCTTGCTGGCACTGGGTTTGTTCTCTGATCCCTTAATGGAAATGTGCAAAGTCGCGTTTTCCGCTTAATTCAGCTTGCTTAGCTTCTAAGCAAACGTCTATAATCCTTCTTTCCGTTGCGGGGTGGAGCAGTCTGGCAGCTCGTCGGGCTCATAACCCGAAGGTCGTAGGTTCAAATCCTACCCCCGCTACCAGGAAAAGGCAGACCCAATGCTCCGGGTGTTGCTTGGCTGAATCTCGGTTGGTTTGGAGATTCCCGGAAGTTTTAAGAAACCGGAAAGGGCCTAAGGCCCTTTTTTTGTTTCTGTTAATTACGTGAACCGATTTGCATGTTGAATGAAAAGGCAAAAGAGATAGCGTCACTGCTAGGCCCGGCGATTAATGATCTGGGTCTGGAGTTGTATGGTGTGGAGTTTGCACCGTCGACTGCGCGTTCTTTGTTGCGCTTGTATATCGACGTGGCGGATCGACCGGTAACGCTGGAAGATTGTGAGCAGGTGAGTCGCGAAGTGTCGGCCTTGTTGGATGTAAATGATCCGATTCAGGCGAACTACACGTTGGAAGTGTCCTCACCGGGAATTGACCGGCCTTTGTTTACGGCCGAACAATTTGCGCGCTATCTGGGGGAGACGGCAAAGGTTCAATTGTCGATTCCGCAAGATGGCCGCCGCCGTGCACAAGGCGTTATTAGGAGTGTAGAAAATCAGCGCATCACTTTAGATGTGCCTGATTTTGGAGAGTTCGCATTTGAGTTTGGCAATTTGGATAAAGCAAAGCTGATTCCAGATTATGAAAAGTTAGGTCTTGCTTCCCAGAAAAAGGGATCCAAGGGTAAATCAAAGAAATAAAGATCAACGACCCAAGGCAACGAATGCCGTCGTGGAGTAGAACATGAGTAAGGAATTGTTACTGGTAATTGAAGCAGTCGCCAACGAGAAGGGCGTCGGCCGCAATGTCATTCTTGAAGCGATGGAGGCGGCGCTCGCGTCGGCTGCAAAGAAACGCTATCCGGACCAGGATGTATCTATCCGCGTCAGCATTAACTCGAAGGATGGAAGCTACGAGACTTTCCGTCGCTGGGAAGTTATCGAAGACGATATCGTCATGGAATCACCAGAGCGCATGATGCGCATGATGGACGCCGTGGACGAGAAAGAAGACGCTCAAGTCGGCGACTTTATTGAAGAGCAAATCGAAAACCCTGAGTTCGGCCGCATTGCCGCCCAAGCTGCCAAGCAAGTTATTGTGCAGCGTGTGCGTGAAGCAGAGCGCCAGCAAGTGGTTGACGCGTGGGCTGATCGCGTAGGCGAATTGGTCACCGGTATCGTCAAAAGAACAGAGCGCGGAAACGTTTATGTTGATCTGGGCGGTAACGCCGAGGCACTGATTCCGAAAGACAAGTCGATCCCGCGCGATATCCTGCGTCCGGGCGACCGGGTTCGTGGTTACTTAGTTGACGTGCGTGCTGAAAGCCGTGGCCCGCAACTGTTTATTTCGCGTACTGCGCCCGAATTTATGATCGAGCTGTTCAAGCTCGAAGTGCCGGAAGTTGGCCAGAACCTGGTCGAAATCAAAGCAGCTGCGCGTGACGCAGGTGATCGCGCCAAGATTGCGGTTCTGGCACATGACACCCGTACCGATCCGATTGGTGCATGTATTGGTATGCGCGGTTCGCGCGTCCAGGCTGTATCCAACGAGCTCAATGGTGAGCGCATCGATATCGTCTTGTGGTCGGATAACCCGGCCCAATTCGTGATCAACGCGATGGCTCCGGCTGAAGTTCAGTCGATCATTGTTGATGAAGAAAAGCATTCGATGGATTTGGCGGTCGGAGAAGACAAATTGGCTCAGGCGATCGGCAAAGGCGGACAGAACGTTCGTTTGGCCAGTCGTTTGACCGGTTGGCAGCTCAATGTCATGACCCAGGATCAAGTCACGGCGAAATCGGAAACCGAACAAGCTGCCGCGCGCAGTCTGTTTATGGACAAGCTCGAAGTTGACGAAGAAATTGCCGGCATTTTGGTAGCCGAAGGGTTTTCGACGGTTGAAGAAATTGCTTACGTTCCGGTTGCCGAGTTGCTGGCAGTGGAAGGTTTTGACGAAGACATCGTCGAAGAGCTGCGAGCCCGTGCCCGCGATGCTCTGCTGACCGATGCTTTGGCGGTTGAAGAAGAGTTGGAAGAGCACAAACCGGCGGATGATTTGCTGGCGCTCGAAGGCATGGACGATGCCACTGCTTATGCTTTGGCTGCACGTGGAATTGTTAGCCAGGAAGACCTGGCGGAACTGGCGGTCGATGAAATTATGGACATCGACGGCATGGACGATACCCGCGCGGCTGCCCTCATTATGGAGGCGCGCAAGCCCTGGTTCGAATAAGTCGAATGCTTGGTTTGTGTTTGTTTACGGATAAAATGGGGTTGGCGCCCCACTGAAGAGAGAAGAGGCCCTGATGTCTGAAGTCACTGTACGTTCGCTGGCGAAAGTGCTGAATATGCCCCCCGAGAAGCTGCTTGAGCAGCTGACCGATGCCGGCATGGAATTCACTAAGCCCGATCAGGTCATCAGCAGCACTGAGAAGATGAAGCTGCTCGGGTTCCTGCGCCGTACCCACGGCAAGGAAGCGCCTCCGGCTGCCGAGGCGGCACCGAAGAAAATTACCCTGAAGCGCCGTAAAGTCGAAGAGATTACGGTTGGTGGCGGCCGTGGCAAATCGACGGTTGCCGTTGAAGTTCGACAAAAGCGCACCTATGTAAAGCGCACCGAAGTTGACCAGCCGGTCAACAACGAACGCGAAGAAGCACAGCGCAAGTTGGCTGAGTCGCAAGCGCGCAATGTCGAAGAGCAAGAAGCCTTGTTGGCTGCCGATACGCAGCGTCAGGCCGAAGAAAAACAACGCGCTGAAGCCGAGCGTTTAGCCGCCGAAGCCGAAGCCGCAGCAGCTGCTGAAGCTGCGCGCATCGCCGAGGAAGAAGCTAAGGCCGACCGCGTCGAAAAGAATATCCCGGGCAAACTGCGCGATGCAGCTGCTGCGCCGCGTGGCGACAAACCGGCGCGGGCCAAGCCCAGCCGTGGCCGCGGCCGCGGTGGCGATGACGATTCAAATCGCAATCGCTTTGCCGGCGAGATGCACCTGAGTGCTGATGAGCGCGCACGTCGCGGTAGTCGCAGCAAGAAGGGCCGTTCGCGTGCACCGGAACAATCGCGTACCGCATCGGGTCAGCATGGCTTCTCTAAGCCGACCACGCCGATGCAGCGCGAAATCGCTATTGGCGAAACCATTACGGTTTCCGACTTGGCGCAGAAACTTGCGCTCAAGGGTGGCGAAGTGGTTAAAGCACTTTTCAAAATGGGCGTGATGGCAACCATCACTCAGACCATTGATCACGACACCGCAGCTTTAGTGGTTGAAGAGCTGGGTCACATTGCAGTGCGCGCCGGTGAAGCCGACGACGCCGAGCTGGCATTGATCGCGCATCAGGAAGCCAATATCGGTGAGAAAGATTCGCGTCCGCCGATCGTCACCATTATGGGTCACGTCGATCATGGTAAAACATCGCTACTCGACCATATTCGCCGGGCCAAAGTGGCCAGTGGCGAAGCCGGCGGTATCACCCAGCACATTGGTGCATACCATGTTGAAACCGACCGCGGCATCATCAGTTTCTTAGACACGCCGGGTCACGCCGCGTTTACGTCCATGCGTCAACGTGGTGCCAAACTCACCGATATCGTGGTTCTGGTGGTGGCAGCCGATGACGGCGTCAAGCCGCAGACCAAAGAGGCAATTAAGCACGCCAAAGCGGCCAAAGTGCCCTTGATTGTTGCGATTAACAAGATGGACAAAGCGGATGCCAATCCGGACCGCGTGAAACAGGACTTGCTGGCCGAAGAAATTGTTGCCGAAGAATACGGCGGCGACACGCAGATGGTGCCGATTTCAGCCAAAACCGGCATGGGTATCGACGATTTGCTCGATGCAATTTTGCTGCAGGCCGAAGTACTGGAACTCAAGGCAATTACCGATGGTCGCGCCCAGGGTGTGGTTATTGAATCGTCCCTGGATCGTGGTCGCGGCCCAGTCGCTACCGTGTTGGTACAAAGCGGCACCTTGAACAAAGGTGATTACCTCGTCTGCGGCGTTGAATATGGCCGCGTGCGCGCCCTGTTTGATGAAAATGGCAAGCAAGTTGAGTCGGCATCCCCGTCTATTCCGGTGGTGGTACTCGGTTTGTCCGGTGTGCCGATGTCGGGTGACGACTTTGTCGTGGTTGAAGATGAGCGTCTGGCCAAAGATGTGGCACAGCAGCGCGAAACCAAGCAGCGTGAAGCCAAGTTGGTGAAAACTTCATCGCGCATGGAAGATTTGATGGCGCAGATGGGTCAGGGTGGCGATCAGCAAACCCTGAACTTGTTAATCAAAGCCGACGTGCATGGTTCGGTCGAAGCGCTCTGCGATTCGCTGACCGCACTGTCAAATGAGTATCTGCGTATTAATGTGATTGCCTCAGGCGTCGGTGGTATTACCGAATCCGAAGCACAAATGGCAGCCACTTCCAAAGCGACGGTGATTGGCTTCAACGTGCGTGCCGATGCGGCAGCGCGCAAGGTCATTGAAACCCACGGTTTGGATTTGCGTTACTTCTCGATCATTTACGATGTCATCGATCAAGTAAAACAAGTTGCGTCGGGCTTGATGAGCAAAGAGATTCGCGAAGAAATCCTCGGCCTGGCCGAAGTGCGCGATGTATTCCGCAGCTCGAAATATGGCGCGGTTGCCGGTAGCTTCGTGGTAGAAGGTACGGTCAAGCGCAATAAGCCGATTCGCGTACTGCGCGACAACACGGTGATCTTCGAAGGCGAGCTCGAATCTCTGCGTCGCTTCAAAGAAATTGTCGATGAAGTTAAGTTCGGCACCGAATGCGGTATTGCGGTTAAACAGTACAACGACGTTAAGCCGGGCGATCAAATTGAGTGCTTCGAGCGTATCGAAGTCGCACGTACTCTATAATCGTATCTATGGCAGGGCGCGGATTTAAACGTACAGATCGAGTCGCGGCGCAATTGCGCAGGGACGTCGGTGCGCTGGTTCATCAGGCCGTACGCGATCACGGCCTGCCGTCGGTCAGCGTGTCCGACGTTGAAGTCTCGCGCGATCTGGCCCACGCCAATGTGTACATCACTGCATTGCTTCCCGACTCGCAAAAACTCGTCATTCCGGCACTCAAAGAGCATGCCAAAGAGTTGCGCATGCAGTTGGCCAAAGCCATGCGCTTGCGCCATGTACCTGAGTTGCACTTCTTCTACGATGAATCGGTCGATCGCGGCGAAAAGATGGACGCAATTTTGCGTGACGTCTTGCCGGATGCCGAATCCGATGACGAATCCGACGACGTTTAAGCGTCGCAGCGATATCTCATGAATAAAGTTGTGTTTCGCCCCATCAACGGCATTTTGCTATTGGATAAGCCGCAAGGTTATACGTCCAATGGCGTGCTACAGCGTGTGCGCAAACTACTGCGGGCCGAGAAGGGTGGTCATACCGGAAGTCTTGACCCCTTAGCGACCGGGCTGTTGCCGCTGTGCTTTGGTGAGGCCTGCAAAATTGCCGGTTTTTTACTGGGTAACCGCAAAGCCTATGAAGTGGCAGCGCAACTGGGGCAAACCACCAGTACCGACGATGCTGAAGGCAAGCCGATGCTTGAGCGCCCGGTACCGAGCCTGGACTCACACCATATCGAGCGATTGCTCAAACCCTACATTGGCCGGATCCAGCAGATTCCGCCGGTGTACTCCGCGCTTAAACGCGACGGCGAGCCCTTGTACCTCAAGGCGCGTCGCGGTGAAGAAGTGGCAGTTACCGCCCGCGAAGTAGAGGTGTACTCCATTGAGCTGCTGGCGATTGAGGGTACGGTTCTACGCCTGCGTATCGTCTGCGGCTCCGGTACCTATATTCGCTCATTAGTGCGCGATTTAGGCGAGGACCTAGGCTGCGGCGGCCATGTCAGCCAGCTGAGGCGGCTTTGGGTCGAACCGTTCCGTAATCCGCAGATGATCAGCCTTGAAGCCCTTGAGTCGATGTCCGAGGCCGAGCGGGATGCCTTGATTCTGCCGGTCTCAGCCGGCTTAACGGATTGGCCCACGGTCCATCTCAATGAGACTGAGTCTAAGCGTTTTGCGATGGGTCAGCGGCTGGAGGCCACCGGCAAGCCCGACGGACTGCTGCTGGCGGTTGATTATCAGGGTACGCCGCTGGCCATTGCCCAGATCAAAGACGGTGTTATGGGCATTAAACGGCGCTTTAACCTCAGCCCGAATATGCCCGAAGGCCTGTAGTTAGCCCGTTTTATGGGTTATACTTAGTGGGCTTTACTGTTCCAAAACCCCTAACCGGCGGACTTTAGCGGTGCATCAGGTGATGTTCCTGCAGGTCGCGCATCTGAGAGTGAATTAAAAATGATCGATACAGCAGCAATTATTAACGAATATAAGCGTAGCCCGGACGACACCGGTTCCCCGGAAGTTCAAGTGGCTCTGCTCTCGGCCCGCATCAGCGGTTTGACCGAGCATTTCAAATCACACAAGCAGGATCACCACAGCCGTCGCGGTTTGTTGATGCTGGTAAACCAACGTCGCAGCCTGTTGAGCTATCTCAAGTCGAAGGATAACGATCGTTACAAGACATTGATTGAGCGGTTGGGTCTGCGCCGCTAATCCGAATAAAGCACGGCGCAGTAATGCGCCGTGCTTTTTTGTTTAAGAAGATTCATTCGGCGGGCAGGGGCCCACCGAAAAACCAATGAAAGCATGAAGGAAAAACACAGTGGCTAAAGTAGTTAAAAAATTCCAGTACGGTCAACATCAGGTCACCATGGAAACCGGTGAAATTGCACGCCAGGCTGGCGGTGCGGTTATGGTCAGCATGGGCGACACGGTCGTTCTGGTTACCGCGGTTGGCAACAAGAAACAGCGCGAAGGCTTAGATTTCTTCCCGCTCACCGTCGACTATCAAGAAAAATTCTATGCCGGCGGTCGCATTCCCGGTGGCTTCTTTAAGCGCGAAGGTCGTCCGACCGAACGCGAAACCTTGACCTCGCGTCTGATCGATCGTCCGGTTCGTCCCTTGTTCCCGGAAGGTTTCCATCACGAAGTGCAGATCATCGCTACAGTGATGTCGCTGAACCCGGAAATTCCGGCTGATATCCCGGCCATGATTGGCGCATCGGCTGCATTAACCATTTCCGGCATGCCGTTCAAAGGCCCGATCGCCGCAGCACGCGTTGGCTTTGCCAATGGTTCGTACCTGTTGAACCCGAGCGTTAGCGAAACCGCTGCGTCGGATTTGGATCTGGTTGTTGCCGGTACCGCCGGTGCCGTATTGATGGTCGAATCGGAAGCCAAAGAGCTTTCCGAAGAAATCATGCTGGGCGCCGTGGTGTTTGGTCACCAGCAAATGCAGGCTGCGATCAAGGCAATCACCGAGTTCGCCGCTGAAGTCGGTAACCCGGCTTGGGATTGGAAAGCGGCTGATCGCAATATGGCGATCGTCGAAGCGCTGAAATCGGCAACCGGCGACCGTCTGGCCGCGTGTTTCCAAATCAAAGACAAGCTGGAGCGTCGTGATGCGATCTCCGCGCTGAAATCCGAAGTCATGGAATCGCTTGCTGCGCAAGTTGAAGCCAATGCCTGGGACGCCGGCACCTTGAACAAAGAGTTTGGTGAAATGGAATACAACACCATGCGTTCTTCGGTGTTGACCACCAAGCAGCGCATCGATGGCCGCGATCTGGTCACCGTTCGCCCGATCTCGGTACGCACCGGTGTTCTGCCGCGCGTTCACGGCTCAGCCTTGTTCACCCGTGGCGAAACGCAGGCTCTGGTCACATTGACCTTGGGTACCGCGCGTGATTCGCAGATCATTGATGCAGTCGAAGGCGAAGCCAAAGACTACTTCCTGTTCCATTACAACTTCCCGCCATACTCGGTTGGTGAAGCCGGCCGCATGATGGGCCCGAAGCGTCGCGAAATCGGTCACGGCCGTTTGGCACGCCGCGGCGTTCAAGCGGTTATGCCGACCATCGAAGAATTCCCGTACACCGTGCGTTGCGTGTCGGAAATCACCGAATCCAACGGTTCGTCATCGATGGCCTCGGTCTGCGGTTCGTCGCTGGCCATGATGGATGCCGGTATTCCGATCAAAGCACCGGTAGCGGGTATCGCCATGGGCTTGATCAAAGAAGGCCAGGACTTTGCGGTTCTGTCGGACATCCTCGGTGATGAAGATCACCTCGGCGATATGGATTTCAAGGTAGCCGGTACCCACGGCGGTATCACTGCATTGCAAATGGACATCAAGATCGACGGCATCACCGAAGAAATCATGCAGATCGCGCTGGGCCAAGCCAAGCAAGGTCGTCTGCATATCCTCGGCGAAATGGCCAAGGCGCTCACCACGCCGCGCGCCGAGTTGTCTGAGTTTGCACCGCGTCTGTTGACCATGAAGATTCATCCGGACAAGATCCGCGAAGTCATCGGCAAGGGCGGCTCGACCATCCAGGCGATCACCAAGGAAACCGGCACAACGATCGATATCCAGGACGATGGCACCATCGTTATTGCATCGGTTAACCGTGCAGCGGCAGAAGCAGCGAAAGAGCGTATCGAGCAGATCACTTCGGACGTTGAGCCGGGCCGTATCTACGAAGGTAAAGTCGTTAAGCTTATGGACTTTGGTGCGTTCGTCACCATCCTGCCGGGCAAAGACGGTCTGGTCCACGTATCGCAAATCTCCAATGAGCGCGTTGAGAAAGTCAGCGACAAGCTCAAAGAAGGCGATATCGTTAAGGTCAAGGTTTTGGAAGTCGACAAGCAGGGCCGTATCCGCCTGTCGATCAAAGCCGTCGATGAGCCGGAAACCACTGAGGCTTAATCGTCAAATTTTTGAGGCTTGACCAACAACCTCAATTGAGAAAAACGGGCTTCGGCCCGTTTTTTTTGCAATAAAGCCAGCTAAAGGGGGGGGTGATCTCCACCGTTACGATTAGTTTGATGCTACGCTGCGCTCCATTCGAGCCGGTGATTCGCCCGGTTTCTGCCATGGTTCTTAGGGAAAAGGAGCGTGTGTTATGAAATGGAAAGTTCCGCTTATCGTGATTGTGCTTATGCTCAGCGTCGTAGCGCTGGGCTGGCGTTGGTACAGCGGTCAGTCGCTGTCAACGGAGACGAACAGTTCGGCTGGTGAACCAAGTGCTGCGGCAGGCCTCGCGCCCGACTTAGCTGATGCGGTGCCGAAGTCGCAGGCGAGCGCTGCGGCCGATATGCAATCGAAATTCACGCTGACCGAGTCGCTGGACTACGAGGTACTGCGCGCGCATTACCAAGCTTCGGCCGATGCCGGTGATCCCTATGCCCGGCGGGTAATTGCGCAGATTTATGATTTTTGCGTTCTCTACAGTCTTGATGCCGATAGGTATCGTAAGCAATTAAATCAATTGGCTGAACAAAGGCCGGAACTCAGCGCGCAGTTTCGCAATATGCAGGAAGTAACCGAGCAACGCTGCAAGTATCTGGATGACGGGCTGCCGATTCCAATTGAACTCATTGAGCTAAGCCGTTCTGAAGCTCAGGCGGCTGGAGATCCGGTTTCGATCCTGCAGAATTCGGCTCGAATGGCGGATTTGAATAGCGAGGAAAACCGCCAACTACTGGGTCGCATTTTTGCAGATCCTGAGCCGGAGGCTCTAATTCATATTGGCACTTTAATGTCTGTCGACCGGCACGGTACCGAATACGCGGACGTTTCCGGCCCGTCTCATCAGCAAGCATGGTGGACGGTTGCCTGTCGACGCGGCGGTACGGCCTTATGCGGGGCAAATTCACCGATGATGATGTCGCTGTGTAGAAACGGGATTTGTTTTCCGACCACGCACGGATTCGAGGCGGGAATTCGACAAAGCATCGCGCCCGGGGACCTCGCTCGGTTCAATCAACGGATTGCTGCGATCGAGGAGTTCTTGCGAGCTCGCGCAGGCCGCAGGCCGGGTGGCTAACAAGACCAACAGGTTTTCGATGAAGCGCACACAAAAAAGCCGACGAAAACGTCGGCTGATTTGTTTTGGTACCGGTGATAGGACTCGAACCTACACGACATCACTGCCAGTGGATTTTGAATCCACCGCGTCTACCATTCCGCCACACCGGCCAATGGGAGCGTGATTATAACGGAAAAATTACTGTGTTGTGTCGAGACAGAGCTTTTTTTCGCAACATTCGTACCAGTCGTCGCCCACGGCCGTGAACATGCTGCAGTTCTTCAGCTCGGCCTTGTAGATATGCAGGGAAATGGCGGTATCGGTGTCGCTGATGTTTTTGATGGTGTGATATTCGTGCGGCGGGATCAGGCTACCGGCACTGGCTGGCCCGGCAATCTGGGTGCCTGCGGCCTCAAAGCGCCAACGCTTGCCGTCGCGCTCTTTCAGGGCGTATTGAACGACTTCGATTTGGCCCTCAAGCACACCCTCGACGCACCACAGACCCGAATGATCGTGGATTGGCGTGCCTTGGCCCGGACCCCAGGTCATCGCAACCACCGAAAAGCCCATTTGATCGCAGCGGTATAGCTCACGGCGGGCGTAATGGTCGGACACCGGCACGTACACACAGTCGGGGAGGCGGAAGTCGCCGCGGGCGATCATGTCGCTCAGGCCCTTGCGGATGGCGTCGGTGGTGGCTTTATTGTCATCCAGAGCCACTGCGGCGCTGAGCATGCCGATCAGGCGGTCACAGCCATTAAATTCCAATGCTTGCACGGGATAACTCCTGCGGGTAGACCCTGATTTTAGCGCGTGGCCATGAACTTAGCGACGGCTGGGCCAAATCGGTCCATATCCACCAGAAAAGCATCGTGTCCCTGTGGACTGGGCAGGGCCAGAAATTCACTGTGACAACCGCTATGGCGCAGGCCATCGGCCAGCTGCTCTTGCTGCTGCAGCGGGAACAAAATATCGGTATGTACGCCAATACTCAGAGCCTGCACCAGTTTGATCTGGCCCAGAGCCGCCAACACATCGGTATCGGGTTTGCCGCTGGATTTGGGTGCGTATTCGGCTGCATCAAACCAGTCCATCGAGCGGCTTAAGTATAAGTAACAGTTCGGGTCGAACTGGCGCACAAAGCGCAGGGCGTGGCCTTCCAGATAGCGCTCCACTTCGAACTCCAGACCGAACGGGTCGTCTTCGCGGCATTCCGAATCCAGTTTGACCCGGCCAAAGCGGCCGTCCCATTCCATGGCCGAGCGATAGGTGACCACGCCGAGTTTGCGCGCGATGCGCATACCGGCTTCGGGATAGGCGTGTTCGTCGTAGCGGCCTTCGTTCCAGTTTGGGTCGAGGCGAATGGCTTCGCGCTGCAATGAACGGATCGCAATGGAAAACGGCAGGGCGCGGGCACTGCCGGATATATTGATATGGCGTCGGGCGCGGCCGGGGTGGCGTAGCAAAAACGCCAGCGCACTCATGCCACCCATCGAATTGCCGATCACCGTGTCGAGGGTTTCGATTTGCAGAAAATTCAACAAATGCGCGGCGGCATCGGCGCCGTCTTCAATCGATAAGTCGGGAAAATCCAGCCGGTAGCTTTCTGTGGTGCTGCCCGGTTTCAAAGAAGCCGGACCGGTTGAGCCTTTGCAACTGCCCAGCGGATTGATGCAGATAACAAACCAGTCGTCGCTGTTTAAATACTTACCGGGGCCGAGCATCGCTTCCCACCAACCCGGTTCCGGATTGCTGGCATTGGCTGCGGCATGCGCGGTCGGCGAGAGGCCGGGGAAAATCAGAACGGCATTACTGCGTGATGCGTTGAGCTCGCCCCAGGTTTCAAAGGCCAGCCGCGCGCCGGTCAGTGCGCCACCGCGTTTCATCGCAAACGGCGAGGGCAGTTCGACAAAGCGTGTATGCGGCGGAATATGTTCGCTCACTCAATCACCCGTTCCATGTTCAGTATCAGCACGCCTTCGCTCGGTAAGGCCTGCGCTACTTTAGCCGATTCTATGTCGCCGCTCACCGCTGCTGCATCACCGCTTTGCGACAGACGCGCAATAATTTCGACCTGATTTTGCGCCGAGAGCTTTTGCGCCGGCATCGGCGAATCCAAATCGCTTAAGCGCAACGTCAGCGGAAATGTTGGCTGATCGATTTTCTGCACAGCCACCGGGAAGCCGGCGCCATCGGCACTGCGCGCAATTACATAAAGCGTTTGATGGCTCTGGCTAACATCGCCCAGTTGGGCGTTGAGGGTGATGCGCAGCTCAACGCCCGGTAGGACCAATGCCTGCATGCCGGCCTGCTCGCGTGCACGATTAATCTGGGTGAGCAATTGATTGCCGGTCGTGCCTTCGGTCAAAGGCAGCAGACGCTCCCACAGTTGCGCGGCTTGAGCAAATTGCTCAGCCTGCATGGCAGCGATGCCACGAAACCATAGGGCGCGTTGATGATTGCTGTCGATGCTCAATGCGCGATCGAGCAGCTCAACGGCTTCCGGTGAAAACTGACGTTCGGCGTGGCTCAGCGACAGTAGCTCGGCAAGCTCGGTGAGAACATTCGGATTTTCCGGGTCCAGCGAAATCGCGCGACGCAGCGCATCGGCGGCCAGCGCATAGTCTTCAAACTGTTTGCGCACACCCGCCAGTAACAACCAACCATCCAGGTTGTCCGGGTTGCGCTGCAATTCCTGCTCGAGCTCTAGCACCATCGAATCCAGCGAGGGCGCTTCGGTGCGTTTCACCGGGTCAAGCGCGTCGGGCGTACCCACCAATACGTATAGACCAGCCAGGCTCAACGGAAACGCGATGAGCAAGCTGATTGCCAGACGCTGTGAGTCGCGCCACAGCGGCCGCACAACCAGCGCCAACAACACGACGAGAAGTAGCACGCCGCAGGCGATAAATAGCCACAGTTCCAAACTCACCACTCCTCGTTGTTGCGATTGCCGGAATCCTGGCGATCAGTCGTCACACCCGCAGCGCCTTGGTTTTTGCGCAGTACGGTGATTAAAAAAGCGAATCCGATGAATAAGGCCAGCGCCGGGCCGAACCACAGTAACCAGGTGCTCGGTTTAACCGGCGGCTCATACAAGACAAATTCGGAGTAACGGGCAACCAGAAAATCTTTGATCTCCTGATCGCTTTTGCCGGCTCGAATTAAATGCAAGACTTCACGGCGCAGGTCGGCGGCAATTTGTGCATCCGAATCAGCAATCGACTGGTTCTGACACATCACGCAGCGCAATTGCACCGCGAGTTCGCGAAAACGCTGGGCTTCGGCGTCATCGCGAAATTCGAGTTGGCTGGCCTGTAATGAACCAAGGCACAGCAAGCCAAAGAGCAGGGCGATTAAAAGTCTCTTCATCGTTTCAGCTCCGCGATCATCGGCATCAGCACCGTATCCATCGTCGCCTGACTGATCGGGCCGACGTGCTTCCAGCGCACAATGCCTTGCGCATCAACTAAAAAAGTTTCCGGTGCGCCGTAAATACCCCAGTCGATCGCCACGCGGCCTTCGGGATCAAAGAAAATACGCTCATACGGGTTACCAAATTGTGCCAACCAGCGATTGGCCTCGGTGAATTCATCGCGGTAGTTATAACCGACCACGCGGATGCCGGAATCTTTCGCTAGCGCGGTGATCACCGCGTGTTCGGTGCGGCACTCAGGGCACCAACTGCCCCAGACATTGAATAGATAGGGCTGGCCCGCAAGATCGACACTGGAGGCCATCACGTCGGGCGCGTGCAAATACGGCAATTCAAATGCGGGTGCAGCTTTGCCGATTAATGGGGAGTCAACGACGGTGGAATTTGATCCGCGTTCGCGATTGAGCGCAATGCCGCCAGCCAGCAACACGACCAGCAGGGCGAAAATGATCAACGGCAACCAACGGCTCATGCGCGCGACCTCACGCTTTGACGTAAGCGTTTTTCAGTGGCCGCAACAAAGCCGCCAAGGGCCATCAAAATGGCGCCGAACCAGATCCAACTGATAAAAGGTTTTACATACAGACGCAGAGCCCATGAAGATTTTTGTGCATCTAAGGGTTCACCAAGCGCGACATA